>PWRF01000346.1 GCA_003556325.1 Bacteroidales bacterium
AACCTCAACCTTAACCTCAACCTTAACCTCAACCTTAACCTCAACCTTAACCTCAACCTTAACCTCAACCTTAACCTCAACCTTAACCTCAACCTTAACCTCAACCTTAACCTTAACCTCAACCTTAACCTTCTTACTTCTTACTTCTTCAACTAACCCTCTATGCCATCTAAAGCCAACGAAGGAGCTTTTCCATTTCAATGCCCCTGGAGCCCTTGACCAGGATCTGGTAGCCGGTAAGCGGATTTGCAGCGAGGTGTTCACCGGCTTTTCGCACGTCAGGGAAAACCTTTGTGTTTGGGCTGTTTTCAGCAACTTCCATGAAGTGGTCTCCCACAAGGATGATATGCTCGATGGGAAGGGATTGCAGTTTTTTGAGCACTTCCTGGTGCTCGTATCTTGCGTCCTGGCCCAGTTCGAGCATGTCTCCCAGCATCACGGCTTTGGGTCTGTCTTTAAGGTTGCTGAAGTTGTCCAGTGCTGCGGCCATGCTGGACGGATTGGCATTGTAAGCGTCCATGACCACCAGGTTGTTGGCTGTCTGGAGCAGCTGTGATCTGTGGTTTTGGGGATGATAGGCCTCAATTGCCGTTTTCGCCTGTTGGGGTGTGATGCCAAAGAAGAGCCCGGTGGTTACGGCGGCCAGCACATTCTCGAGGTTGTAGCCGCCGGTGAGCCGGGTCCGTATGATGGCTTCCATGCCCGCTGTTGCCTGCCCAAAGTCCTGGTTCACGCGGAAGCGCACCTGCAGCCTGGGTGATGCCTGGATGATCTCCCCCTGGCAGTGGGCGGTGTCATTGCTCCCGTAGCTCACCATTGCGGGTTGATCAGCATATTGGCTGATCCGGGGGTCATCCAGGTTAATGAACAGCTGGCCGCGGGTTTGAATCACGTGGTCAAAAAGTTCAAACTTAGCCTTTGCTACGTCTTCGAGGGTGCCGAAGCCTTCAAGATGGGCTTTGCCGATGTTGGTAATAAGGCCGTGTGTTGGGTCAGCCAGCTTGCTGAGCGCTGCAATTTCCTGCTTGTGGTTAGCCCCCATTTCGATGATGGCAATTTCGTGGCTTTTATCTATCGAAAGCAGGCTTATCGGCACGCCAATATGGTTGTTAAGGTTCCCGGAAGTGGCAAATGTCCTGTATTTGCTGGCAAACACGGCATGCATCAGCTCTTTGGTGGTGGTTTTTCCGTTGCTCCCGGTGATGCCAATAAAAGGTATGGTGAGCGTTTGCCTGTAGGCCATGCTAACTTGCTGAAGGGTATCCAATACATCATCCACGAGAAGAAAGTTCTTGCCAGTTGCCACATTCTGATCATCCACGACCGCCAGGTGACATCCGTTTTCAAGGGCTTTTGCGGCAAAGCGGTTGCCGTTAACGTTTTCTCCCTGCAGCGCGAAAAAGATGTCGCCGTTTTGAGCTTCACGGCTGTCGATGCATGGTTTGTGCCCGTCAGAAAATTTTCGAAGCAGCTTTTTCACAATTTCGTTGCCCATCTTCGGATAGTTTTATGCTTTCGTTTTGGTGTTGCAAGATAAAAAAAACCCCATTTGCTTTGGCAAACGGGGTTTTTTTAGTTCTTAATTTTTTCTCCGGCCAGCACCATGCTCAGTTAAGGGGACTTTGATGCTAACAGGAGTGTGATCAGTTACCCGGGCCGGGTCCGATCAGGTCCATGGCACATCTGAATCCGATGTCGTTTCTGGAATGTTCCTGGTGCAGAAACCTGCGTGTTCCGGGGGAGAGCCAGTAAGATCTGTCGCGCCAGCTTCCTCCTTTGTATACTCTGATGGAATCGCTTATCAGGGTCATGTTGCTGGCATATACATCCATTCCCTCTGCAATGGCTGATTGGTCGTCGCCGTCGCGATGGGATATAAAGTCTCCCTGTCGATGATCGTCTCTTCTTGGTTCGTCTTCTTCGTTGAAGTCTTCAAGGGGTTGCATCATGATCCTGCCATCTTCGTCGAACACGGGGTTGCCGTCGGGGTCGAGTTCGGGCACTCTGAAAATATTACCGCGAAAGGGTCTGAAGTCGGCAACTGTTTCGTGGCTAAGGGGGCGATATACGTCTTTGACCCATTCGTTGACGTTACCGGCCATGTTGTACAGGCCGAAGTCGTTGGGCGGAAATGATTTAACGGGCATTGTGATGTCGCCGCCCGGATTGGGATATCCTGCAATTCCGCTGAGGTCGCCGGGGCCACGCTGAAAGTTGGCAAGAAACTTGCCTTCGGTGCGGCGTGCGGTACTTCTCAGGCCTGTGCCCGACCAGGGATACATTCTTCTGCTTAGAACCTGCTCGTCAACGGTATGCCCTATCAAGCCGAGGGCTGCATATTCCCATTCGGCTTCTGTTGGCAGCCGGTAGCGTGGCAACATAAGCCCATCCTCCCAGCGGGCCCTGCGCATCCCTTCTGCAATGGCATCTCCGATCTCACCGGCAACATCTTGCCCTGCCAGGTAACGGTCGGTGGTAAAGTGATTGTCGACAGTTTGCTCATCAAAATTATATTCGAGATATCCTTCCCTGACAAGGATCATTTCATTGACCCTGTCGGTACGCCATCTCGCATATTCCGAAGCCTGCACCCAGCTTACTCCCACTACGGGGTAATCTTTGAAGGCCGGATGACGCAGGTAATTTTCCACGTAAGGCTCATTGTATGCCAGCGGATCCCGCCAAACAAGGGTGTCGGGCAGGGCATTGCGGTATTTTTCGGGAAGTACGTCGCCGTAAATGCGGTTAGTCCAGTGAAGGTATTCGAGGTAGTCCACATTACGGATCTCTGTTTCATCCATAAAAAAGGAGGAGACAGTGACGCGGCGGGGAATGTTGTTCCAGTCGAACATCACATCATCTACAGTCCGTCCCATCACAAAAGTACCTCCTTCGATAAACACGAGCCCGGGTCCGACTTCCTGCTCCTGGTGGGGCAGGACCTCAAAATTGCCGGTCTCCGGATCGTTATAAGCCCAGCCGGTGGTAGGTGAAACATCCTGCCTGCCAGGCCCGCAGGCATTAAAAATTACCGTTGCCGCAAGTATAAGCATACCTGCCTTAGCCTGTTGCCAAATCGTGTTCTGCTTCATTATCATAACTATTATATGATTTCAGGTCACAAAAATAACTAAAAATTCGGATTGTTTATTATACGCCCTCTCATATTTCTTTGTGGACAATTGAAGCGATATGCAAGACTAAGCTCCAAAACCGTCATCAGGTTAGAGAGCTCGGTTGACCCGAAAGGATAGTCGTAGCTGAATCCCACCCGGTAGTCTCCCATGTTGACACCCACCAGAAACACCAGTGTGTTCAGGGAAGATGTGCCGGTATTATCGCCGGTCCGGGGCTGAAAACGGTGGTGCCGCAACCATGCTCCTATCATTACAGGCTTTCGACCCAGGTAAATTCCGCCACTGAAATGTTCGTGGTACGAATTACGCTGGATGATGAGGTTTGGTGAGAAAAAATAATTCTCTCTGTCTCCCGCTCTGAAGGATCTTGCCTGCGGCTCAAAGTACATTCCGAGGTGAGCAGTATATTTCCGCCCCCTGCGATATTCCTCTCCTTCGAAGAGGCTCATGTTGGGATCATTCAGATGATGCACTGCCACACCGCCATACACCCGGTTGCTGAAATACATAGCTCCGGCCGAAAAATCCACGTCGTGCCCCCGGAAATTATCAGGAATGGGTTCGGAGGGATCATAGAAATCGCCGGACCTGAGCCTCGAGTCATTGCGGATGTATCCTGCCTGTACAGCGAGGTTCAGGAAGGAGTCGTCCGAGATCCTCGCATGATAGGAATAGACAAGGCCTATGTTGGTTTGGATAACCTGGGTGTTACTGAGGTCGGAGGTTACAATGACTCCCAGCCCGCCCTGCAATCTTTCGGAGTACCTGTCGTAAGAAAAGTTAATGACATGGAAATTGTCGATGCTGTTCCAGTGGCGGTAATTCATGCCAATCCGGTCACAACCCGTAGAGCCGGCATAGGAGGGGTTCAGGTACATCGGGGCAGCGAAAAACTGGGAAAAAACAGGGTCGCTTGCTTTTAGCGTAGTGCTGAAAAAGAACATCAGCGCCAAAAGCCAGCAAATATGTATTCTTGATGTACCCATTTCAAATCCTAAAAATAAAGAGATTTTAATTCATAACGATAATTATGATATAATCATATGCAGCATGGATTATCTCACCAGGTTGACGACGCCTTTTTCGGATATGGTATCGGTACTTCCCGGCTCCCTGAAGCGCAATTCCCAAACATACGGGCCGGCAGGTGCTGCTTCGCCATTGGGAAGGGTGCCATCCCAGCCTTCATATTGCATCCAGACGGTTTCTTCGTGTACAAGAAATCCGTGGCGATCGAAAACCTTGAGTGAATAATGATCCTGATCTGGAGGGATGTCAAAATCCACCCAAAACGTTCTGTTAACAAAATGACCATCCTTAAAGACACCACTGTCGGGCCTGAATGCCCTGGAGATGTTCTCTTTGTCAAGAATGCTGAAAGAGACATAGGACCTGTTTGACAAGACATCGCTGCTTTGACCATTAAGGTCTGCTTCTGCCCGGATCTGGTAATAGACCTCTCCATCGATCTCGCTCGAACTTAGATAATCAGTGTATGACCCATCTTCAAAAGAAAAACCATCGATTTCTGCTTCATTCTCATTTATGTAACGGTATAAAGAATATTGAAAATTATCTTCATAGCCATTTGGGGTGTAATGTTCCCAGCTTATGCTGATGCTAAACTCATCGGTTCCGGTTAAGAAGTCGTCAAATTCAGCATTCACAAAAATTGAAGACAAGATTTGGGATTGGGCGTTAAGTTCGTCCGGGCATTCCTGGTTGCTTGCCGTTACATAATAATACCACTTTTGGTTGTCAATATCCGGGGGGGTATCATCAACAAAAACAGCAGCAGCGGGATCATAATCACCAACGAAAGTGAAATTATCTGCATCATCGTTGTCAGCCCGGAACACTTCATAAATAAAACTTTCCGTGTCGTCGTCATCGATGCGTATGCCCAGTTCGATGTGTTCGTTGTTACCAACGACGCTCACATATTCAATAAATGGCTTTTCCGGAACTTCAAAATCTGCATCCAATGAAAGTTTTTCCACATTGGATTTGGCGGAAATGGTATTGCCGTCATTATCCTCCCTGAATGAGCGAACCCTGAAACAGTATGTTTCTCCGAAGTCCAGTGCGCCGGTTTCGGAAACCTGAAGGGTTAAATGATTATCCCATATGTCAGGGCTTTCCCCGACGCTAATACTCTTATAAGTTTCAAAATCACATGCCCCATCCTCGTGATGGTATACAAGGATCTCTGTCCTGTCAAAATAGGGTTCTTCGGGAAGACTGTTCACAGTTTTGTATTGGATGAAATTGAGCCAGTCAAATCTTATTTCTATATCGCAACCCAATATATCCGTCTCTGGTTGTTCAAAAAAAACGATTGAACTAATTAAAGAGTTCTTCCCAGTGAGGTTTTCCTCTTCGTCCATCCCTCTTAATCGAAAAAACAGTTGTTTATCCAGTTCATAGGGTGAATTAGTCAAATTCCATGTTATTGGTGATGAATCTGTGCTATGATCATAAACACCAAGGACATCACCGGGTGGTGATCCTTCTAAGGTGGTGTATATGATCAACTCAATTTTAGAAATATCATCATCTTGGGGATCAACTGCATAAAAAATTTCGATGGTTGAATTATCCTCAAGTACGTTTATAGTTTCAATTGAGATCTGAGCGTGAATATCTATTGATTTCACTAATACGGTGATGCATGCAAAAAACAAGGGTAGTCTGGACATAACTGGTTTTATTGTTGATCCTCGTTTTCATCGGGCACTAGCAACATGAATGTATGTATATTGTTATTTGAATAGCCCCCAGCGCCTGTGCTGCCAAACCCATCTTCTGCATTGGGAGGGCTGGGCCAGCCGGTCGCGTGCTGCACAAATTCAAGTTTCAGCACAGGCACTCCCTGTTCAGATGTTTTCTGGTAAATTCCTTCTATTATTACTGCGCTTCCGTTAATATATGAATCTTGCAGGTCACTTTCGAATTCCACGATGGAATCATGATTGGTCACTTCTCTGCGAGCGAGACGCGCACCCTGGGCGGGGTAACTAAGACCTGTGATTACAGTGGGTTGGCTCCCGTTGCCAAACATCTCCAGGTATATGAAATACCGTTTGTTGTCGGGGTCAAGCTCGTTCGGCGTGTTTTCATGTAATACGATATACAGCGAGTCGTAATTCATCGGATGCGCCCTGAACAGCGGAGCCACATTGCTCCCGGCTGCATACCCGCTGAACAACTCTTTCCACTGGATCCATTCGGGACCATCCGGCTCCGCATCGTCATCCTCGCAAGCGTAAGCCAGGAGTAGCAGGGGCAGCAGCAACCAGGCAATCCGGGAAAAGGGTTGTAAGATTTTCATCTGCTTGATTTTTTTTTCAGCTAATTGTTATAGAGGTGTTTATGTTTTTCTCAAAAGTTCAGGGGGGTTTTGTTGCAACTGTAAAAATGTCGAAATGTCGAAACGTCCCAATAATCATCCCGCTGAGCGTCAGAAACAATGTTCCCGAATGTCCGGGATTTACAACATGGGTGTTTCATGTTTATTGAACGCAAAGAAACAGGTTGATATTGAGGAGACAGCATTGTTCCCTCCTGGTTATCATGTCAAAGGTAGCGAATTTGCCTGAAAAAGCATTGCTTCACTGAGCTTGTTACGGCGTATTTCGGCGTGCTTTGCAGGCTGGTTCCGGTATTTTCATTACAATCTGCACAGGCACTCCTTTTCTGGACGCTTCCAAAATATCTGGCTGCCGGCTCACGTTGTATAATGAATTGGTAATGGATGGCCGGCAAACTTCAAACTTTCATTAATTTTGTTTGTTAATTCAGGAAGGAAAACCGTTCATTTTGCATTCCGAATTCCAAAAATGACAACGTTCGCAAGACTTTTAACCATACTTTCCATATTTCTGATGGCCATGCTGGCAGGTCACGCCATTGGGTTTTCCATGCCTGGCGGCCTCCAGGAGCACACGCTCTCCTGGCAATCGCCGCAGCAGTTTCCCGTAAACGAGGATGAGTATGTCAGGGTGATCTCCTTCCACGGGGCGGTATATGGCGACAGCCTGGCCGCCATTCCGAGGTATGTATACCGTGTGGAAAGCGACGTGCCGCACTTTTCCCATCAATTTGCACTAAAAAACAAGGTGTTTGAACCGTTGTCCGCCGCTGAAGACTTGATTATACGTGAGTCGGGTTTCAGCCGCGACAGCATCGTGCCGGATATTTCACGGGGCAGCAGCCGCGGCCAGACTTTCGACATGCTGCAGTTCTATCCCTTCCGCTACCTCGAAGCGGAAGACCGCTACGAAAAGCTCGTGTCATTCGATCTGCAGCAAACCCTGGCATACGATCCGGAACTCAGGCACCACATCCCCGACAACAGGTATGCCGAAAACTCGGTACTGGCAGAAGGCAGCTGGTACAAGCTCTGCGTGGAAGAAACCGGAATTCACCGGCTCGATCACGACGACCTCGAAGATCTTGGCATCGACCCATCATCGGTCCAGAAACAGAACATCAGGCTATTCGGTAACGGCAGCGGCATGCTGCCGGAAGCGAACGATGCTCCATTTTACGATGACCTCGTTGAGAATGCCATCTACGTATCTGGTTCTGAAACAGGTACCTTCGGGGCTGACGACTATGTTCTTTTCTATGGCCGCTCTCCGGACACCTGGTTCCTCGACACCATCCACAACGGCGCTGAGAACGTCCCTGTTTTCCGGCATCGTCAGCATCTTTACTCATCAAACTCCTGCTATTTCATCACCACAGACCAGGGCCCCGGCAAGCGCATCGAAAGTCAGCCGGAAATCACTGAGGCGCCCACTGCCGAGGTGACTACATTCCGTGATTTTGCCATTCACCAGCGTGATCTTGACAACCTGCTTGGATCGGGGCGCGTTTGGTTTGGTGAGGTCTTTGATGCCACCACTAGCAGGGACTTTAGCTTTGACTTCCCAAACCTTGCAGGCGGTCATACCGCCACCGTGGAGGCTTATCTGGCTGCCCGCGCCCCTGTGCAGAGCAGCTTTACCGTGAGTGCAGGCAGCCAGCAGGCAAACATGTTTATCCAATCCATTAATCCTGCCGATTATAACGGGTATTACGTAAGGACTGTCAATGACTACCTGGAGTTTACCGCTGATAACCAGGATGCCGTTACGGTGAGCCTGACATATAACCGTCCGGGCTCTGGAACACGCGGCTGGTTGAATTATCTTACCGTGAATGCAGACCGCCAGCTTCGTTTCACGGGAGGCCAGATGGAATTCCGTCAGCTGGATCATGTGGGCCCCGGAGAGGTGGCCGAATACGTCCTTTCTGACGCCCCCTCCGGCGTGAGGGTGTGGGATGTAACCGACCGTTTTGCCATCAGGGAGCAGGAATCTTCTCAGAACGGGAACAATCAGCGCTTCCGCTTGCCCGGTGACAGCCTGCGGACATTCATTGCCTTTGATGAAAGTCTTTTCCTCAATCCCATTCTTGAGGGTGAGGTGCCCAACCAGAACCTGCATGCCATGTCGCCAAAGGATATGTTCATCGTGGTGCCGGATACCCTGTTGCCTGCAGCCGAACGACTGGCTGATTTCCGCAGGGAAACCAACGGCCTGAGCGTGGGAGTGGTGACCACCAGG
Source organism: Bacteroidales bacterium (assembly GCA_003556325.1). Classification (GTDB taxonomy): domain Bacteria; phylum Bacteroidota; class Bacteroidia; order Bacteroidales; family UBA7960; genus PUPG01. The sequence goes on from PWRF01000346.1 coordinate 8,750, forward strand.
CAAGTGTACAAGGAATTCTCCTCAGGCTCTGCAGACCTGACTGCCATCCGTAACTTCATGCGCATGTTCTACGAACGGGCACGCAGCGAAACAGACATGCCAAAATATTTGTTGCTTTTCGGCAACGGCACCTACGACAACAAAGACATATTTGGCTATGGCGGCAACCTGATCCCTACCTTTCAGAGCTATGCCTCGTTGTCGAACCGTACCACTTATATGACCGACGACTATTTCGGCTTGTTGTCGGCCCATGAGGGAGGGGGATCGGAAGGCCTTCTCGACCTGGGCATCGGCCGCTTGCCCGTGAGAACACTTGAAGAGGCCGGGATCATGGTAGACAAGATCATACGATACGAAAAAAGGTATGCGGGAATGGCCCCGGATGAAGAAGACATTGAATTTATCGGCACCATCTCCAATTATGCCGATTGGCGCAATCGCGTGGTTTTTGTTGCCGACGACGGCGATAACAACCGGCACTTTAATGATGCGGAACTTCTTGCCAACAATCTTATTGAGAACTATCCTGTATATAACGTCGAAAAGATCTACCTGGATGCATACCGGCAAGTTACCATGGCCGGCGGCGCGCGTTATCCGGATGTGAACAAGGCCATCAACGAGGCCGTGAACCAGGGCGCCCTGATGATCAACTACATTGGCCATGGAGGGGTGCGCGGACTTGCCCATCAGCGGGTGCTTACTTTTGAAGACATTGCAACCTGGGAGAACCGTTACAACATGCCGGTGTTTATGACGGCCACCTGCGAGTTCAGCAGTTTCGACCAGCCCGACCCCGAGGATCTTTCTGCGGGCGTCCGAATTGTGCTGAAGCCCTCGGGCGGCACTGCTGCCATGTACACCACCACCAGGCTGGCCTGGTCGGGAAACAACCTGACCCTCAACAACAATTTTATGAATACCGTTTTTGAGCGGGATGAAGCCGGTAATCCTCACCGTGCGGGTGACCTGATCCGTATTGCCAAAAACCTCAGCGGGGGGGCTTCCATCCCTATGCAGCTGCGCAACTTTGTACTGCTGGGCGATCCGTCGATGCAGATGGCATACCCGGAGCACCGTGTGGTCACTGAAAATATGCCGGATACGATCAGGGCCTACCAGGAAGTTACCATAGATGGCTATGTCACCGACCAGGCTGGAAACAAACTGACCGGCTACAATGGCATGATCTATCCTACCATCTATGACAAGAAACAGACTTTCCGAACCCTTGGAAACAATACGGGCTCCAATCCTGCTGATTTTTCAATGCGTAACTCCGTGCTGTACAAAGGCAAGGCCAGTGTTGTAAACGGGAGCTTCTCCTTCAGTTTCATTGTGCCCCGTAATATTGCCTATGACTACGGAAGCGGAAGAATCAGCTATTATGTCGATGACGGTTACGAAGACGGCCATGGCTATTATGAGGATTTTGTTATCGGCGGGACACTGGACGATTTTATTCCTGACAACCAGGGTCCTGAGATCGACCTCTACATGAACGACACTACTTTTGTTTCGGGCGATTACACTGACGAGAACCCCATCCTCCTTGCACTTCTTTATGATGAAAGCGGTATCAACATGGCTGGCGGAATAGGTCACGATATTGTTGCGTTTCACAACGACTCCAGCGACCCCATCCGGTTGACCCATTACTATGAGGCCGACATGGACACATATAAAAGCGGTCGTGTAGTATATCCTTTCCGTAACCTGGATGAAGGGCCTCATAATCTGACAGTGCGTGCCTGGGATACGCACAATAACCCCTCGACGGCCACCATCGACTTTGTTGTTGCGGGCGGAGGCGATGTGATTCTCGAGGATCTGATGAATTACCCCAATCCATTCAGCTACGACACCTGGTTTACCTTCAAGCACAACCAGGCGTTCCACGAACTGGACGTCCGGATCGACATTTTCGACCTACAGGGGCAGCTTGTGAACACAATCGAGGAACGTGTGGTCTCCCCGGGATACCGGGCGACTCCCATTCACTGGGACGGGGTAAGCAACGACGGCCGGCGTCTGGGCAACGGCGTGTATGTGTACCGTGTTACCATAAACACACCCGACGGGAAAAGGTCGAGGAAGGCAGAGAGACTGGTTATATTCAGATAAATGCTGAATGGAAAAACAATAAGCTAATTGAAAAAACGTTATATTTGCGGTCTTTCAAACAAAGATTTTTAGTGGTCTCTTCTTGCAAACACAGTGAAATTCAGAACGTAAAACCTAAACAATAGCATGTATTCAATGAAATCTTTTATTTCGATCAAATTATCTGTATTATTTGTTGCCCTGGCTGTCAGTGTTGGGCATTCACAAGAAGGTGGGGTTGATTACGGTGCAGCAGATGTCAATACTATCACGACAGCTGTTCCCTTCCTGATGATCACCCCTGATGCCCGTGCGGGTGCCCTCGGTGATGCAGGTGTTTCCTCACGCCCGGATATCAACTCCATGCACTGGAACCCTGCCAAATATGCTTTCATGGATCAGGAAATGGGAATTGCGGTAAGTTATACACCCTGGATGCGTTCGCTGGTGCCCGATATCAACCTTTCTTACCTTTCGTTTTACCGGAAGCTTGATGAATTGCAAACAGTTGCACTCACGTTGAGATATTTCACCCTGGGAGATGTTAACCTGACCAGCGAAACAGGTGTTCATCTCGGCACCTACCGGCCCAACTAGTTTGCTTTTGATGCGGCATATGCACGTATTCTTGGCGACCACTTAGCTGGAGCTATCGCTGCACGGTTTATATACAGCGACCTGACCCAGGGACAGCTGGAGGGTGCAAGTGCCGGTGTTGCCCTGGCTGCTGATGTGGCACTATATTACAACAGGCCACTAAATTGGGATACACCCACGGAATTCTCATGGGGGCTCAATATTTCCAACATGGGCAACAAAATATCATATACCGATGAGATCAACGCCGACTTTATTCCCATTAACCTGCGCCTGGGACCCTCGTTGAACTTCGAGCTTGACAACTATAACGAAATTGCCCTGATGGTGGATTTCAACAAGTTGATGGTGCCTACGCCCCCTATTCGCGAAGATGGCGAGATTGTCGCCGGCGAGGATCCGGATCGTTCGGTGATATCTGGTATGTTTGGCTCTTTTACTGATGCCCCGGGAGGTTTCAGTGAAGAGCTCAACGAGATCACCATTTCGGCCGGTGCCGAATATTGGTATGACCAGCAATTTGCGCTTCGTGCCGGTTATTTTCATGAGCACGAGTCGAAGGGTAACAGAAAGTATTTTACCTTCGGGCTGGGTCTGAAATACAATGTTTTTGGACTTGATTTCTCCTATCTCGTGCCCGTGGGGCAGCGAAACCCCCTGGAAAACTCCATGAGGTTTTCTTTGATGTTTGACATGGAGAACCTCTGGGACAACTGATCCTCTGATGGTCCGTACCGGTTTTGGTTATGATGTGCATCCGCTTGTAGCCGGCCGGCCACTGGTAATAGGTGGCGTGTCCGTACCCTCCGAAAAAGGCCTTGATGGCTATTCCGATGCCGATGTGCTGATACATGCTATAATGGATGCCCTGCTGGGAGCAGCAGGGATGAGGGATATCGGATTTCATTTCCCTGATAACGACCCGCAATTTAAAAACTTCGACAGCAAAAGGCTTTTGGGTAAGTGTATGGAGCTGATACGCAGCCGCGGCTACGAGCTTGGCAATGTGGATGCCACGGTTTGCCTGCAAAAACCTGCGATCTCAGCGCATATCCCTGAAATGCAAAAAGCCCTTGCTGACACCATGAAAGTGGCCAGGGATCAGATAGGCATCAAAGCAACCACCACTGAACATATGGGATTTGTCGGAAGGGCTGAGGGCATCTCGGCATATGCCGTGGCCCTCCTGGTAACGTCATCGTCTTAACTCAAAGCTTTCTCCCAGGTATAGTCTTCGTACTTCTTCATCACCGGCCAGATCTTCCGCCGTCCCCGCCTTTAGTATAGACCCCTCAAAAAGCAGGTATGCGCGGTCGGTAATGCTGAGCGTTTCATGTACGTTGTGATCAGTGATAAGCACCCCGATGTTTTTGGTTTTTAACTGGGAAACAATATTCTGAATGTCTTCAACCGCTATTGGGTCAACGCCTGCAAAAGGCTCGTCAAGCAAAATAAAGCTTGGGTCAACCGCAAGCGAACGTGCGATTTCGGTGCGGCGCCGTTCCCCCCCTGATAAGGTGATACCCTTGCTCTTCCGGATATACTGAAGGCCAAACTCATCCAACAAACTTTCGAGTTTTTCCTGTTGCTCTTCCTTGCCTTTGTCTGTAAACTCAAGAACGGCACGGATGTTATCCTCTACGCTCAGACTTCTGAATACACTTGCTTCCTGCGCCAGGTATCCGATGCCAAGTTGTGCCCTCTTGTACATGGGCTCGGTGGTAATATTTTTTTTGTCGAGATGGATAGACCCCTTGTTGGGTTTTATCAGGCCCACTATCATGTAAAAAGTTGTCGTTTTGCCTGCTCCGTTAGGTCCCAGCAGCCCCACAATCTCGCCCTGGCTAACCTCAACGGATACATGGTTAACCACAACACGTTTCTTGTACTTTTTAACAAGGTCCTTTGTGTATAGTTTCATTCTGTTGTGTTCGTGCACTTTCTTGCCTGTATTTTCGTTCATCTTCAAAGGATTATTCAAAATTATTGCCCATATAGGTTTTTAATACTATATTTACATTACAAACCTACGTGATTTTTCTCAAAACAGGGGAATAATCTGCTATGAATCGTTCAACCCAGCCTGTTGGCCGCCGTATTAGCGACCTGAAGGCAACAAAACAGAAGTATTACGGTAATGGAGGTAAAGAGCAGTGTATCGTTGCGTGAGCTGCTGAAGCAGATCTTCGGATACGGAGCCTTCAAGGGTGACCAGGAGGCCATTGTCAAAAGTTTAATGGATGGTAACGACACCTTTGTGATCATGCCTACGGGCGGTGGCAAGTCTATGTGCTATCAGCTTCCGGCCCTGATAGGTGAGGGTACTGCCATTGTTGTATCACCCCTGATTGCCCTGATGAAAAATCAGGTAGATGCCATACGGAACTTTGCCGCTTTTGATGGCATTGCACATGTGCTCAACTCATCCCTGACAAGGGCAGAGGTGAACCAGGTAAAAAGTGATCTTGTCGGCGGAGCGACCAAGCTACTGTATGTGGCGCCCGAATCTCTTACCAAAGAGGAAAATGTGGAGTTCCTTAAAACCCTCAACATTTCGTTCTTCGCGGTGGATGAGGCACACTGTATATCAGAATGGGGGCACGATTTCCGGCCGGAGTACAGGCGTCTGCGCCCCATCATCGATGCTTTCGAAAAACGCGTACCTGTCATAGCGTTAACCGCTACCGCGACCCCCAAAGTGCAACAGGACATCCAGAAAAACCTCAGCATGCTGGATGCCAACAGGTTTATCTCCAGCTTTAACAGGCCCAACCTCTATTATGAGATACGACCGAAAACAGACCACATCACACGTGATATTATAAGGTATGTAAAAACGCAGGAAGGCAAATCCGGGATCATTTACTGTCTCAGCCGCAAAAAAGTGGAAGAGCTGGCTGCTACGCTCCAGGTAAATGGCGTCCGGGCACTGCCTTATCATGCCGGGCTGGACTCGGCCGTGCGCGTCTCAAACCAGGATCAGTTCCTGATGGAAGATGCAGAAGTGATCGTGGCAACCATTGCTTTTGGGATGGGTATCGACAAGCCGGATGTGAGATATGTCATCCATCACGACTTCCCCAAAAGCCTCGAAGCCTATTACCAGGAGACAGGCCGCTCAGGGCGCGACGAAGGAGAAGGCAATTGCATCGCTTTCTACTCTTATGACGACATCCAGAAAATGGAAAAATTCCTGAAAGGGAAACCCGTTGCAGAACAGGAGATTGGTATGCAACTGCTTATGGAAACGGTTGCATATGCCGAATCATCTATCTGCAGACGGAAAACCCTGTTGAACTATTTCGGCGAAGTCTATGAAAAAGAGAATTGCGGATCTTGCGATAATTGTTTAAATCCGAAAGAAAAATTTGAAGGAAAAGAATATATTTGCCAGCTGTTAGAAACCGTGATTGCGGTAAAGCAATTATTTAAACCAAAACATGTAATTAATGTACTTATGGGTAAGAGCACCACAGCTGTAAAATCCTGCAAGCACAACCGACTGGAGATTTTTGGCAAGGGATCTGACAAAGACGAAAAATTCTGGCATTCTGTGCTGAGGCAGGCACTGATCGAACGATTGCTTGAAAAAGACATAGAGGACTATGGGACGCTGAAGATAAGCGAGAAGGGGAAAAAGTACCTGGAAAAGCCGTCATCGGTCATGATGAGCAAGGACCACGATTATGACAGTCCGGACGAAGCAGACACCATGGGAGGAATAGCCCAAAAGACCAGTGCAACCGATAAAGTGCTGTTCTCTCTTCTCAAGGATCTGCGCAAGCAGATAGCAAGGAAACACAACCTTCCTCCTTTTGTGATCTTTCAGGATCCTTCGCTGGAAGATATGGCAATACAATATCCCATAAAGCTGGACGAACTTAAACAGATCACCGGTGTCGGGTCAGGCAAAGCCGAACGATTCGGCCGGCCCTTCATTGACCTGATTTCACGTTATGTTAAAGATAACGAGATAGAGCGCCCCATGGATATGGTGGTGAAATCCGTGGTGAACAAGTCGGGGCTCAAAGTGTACCTGATACGGAACATTGACAGGAAAGTATCCCTGGAGGACCTTGCTGATGCCAAAGGTCTTGACTTTGAAGAGCTTCTGCAGGAGCTGGAGAGCATTGTTGCCTCCGGCACGAAAATCGACATCCGATATTATATTAATGAAGTAATGGATGTAGACAAGCAGGACGAGATCTTTGATTATTTTACTACCGCGGAAACGGATAGTTTTCAGGAAGCCCTTGAAGAGCTTGGTGAAGATGAATTTACCGAAGAGGAGGTGCGGCTCATGAGGATACGCTTTTTGTCGGAAATGGGCAATTAAACCTGCGGGCACTGTTGTTATTTTTTATTGCATAGATACGCATACAAAACCCACATTACATGTCAGAGGATAATAAGCAAGAACCCCTGGAGCCCACCCGGGAGGGGAGCTCCAAACGAGGAGTGGATAAAGGAATGATCATCAATATCGTTCTTTTTTTCGGACTGATTGCACTTTATGCCATGCATTTCAGCACACGTACCGATGAAGACACGGTTGCCAAAGGCACCATTGAACGGAAAATTGATGAAGCCTTTAATGCCATCGCATATGTTGATAACGAAGTGCTGATGGAAGATTATATGTTTGCCATTGAGCTTCGCAACGATTTTGAAGCCGAACAGCGTCGCCTTGAGAATGACCTGGACCGGCGGCAGCGAAATTTTCAGATGGCCGTGGAACGCTTCCAGCGCGAAATTCAGGCCGGTACCATCGGGATGGAAGAGGCCCAGTTGAAAGAACAGGAGCTTATGCAGCAACAGCAGGACCTCATTCAGCTTAACGAAACCTATAGGGACAGATTAGCGCGCAAGGAGTTCGAAATGAATAGCGAACTTCTTGACAAAATAAGCGACTTCCTGGAGCGCTACAACGAAGACAAGGGATACGACTTCATACTTGGATATGCCAAAGGAGGCGGGATCCTGTATGCGCGCGATGCTCATGATATTACCCGGGAAGTGCTTCGCCTGCTTAACGAAGAATATGACGCCAATCAATAGTCTTTCAGGTGTAGTGCCAGTTATCAACCTTTTTGTCTGTCGTTTCCTGTATCAGTTTCTGCTTCTTTCTGGTCTTTGTAGGTAAGGATGTCTGTGGTAACGTACTCAAGGGCCACTCCTGCGTCTGCAAACAGTTTTTCTGACTCTTCGCCTGCGTGGTATTTTTTTTCGCATACCACCCGTATGATCCCGCAATTAATGATGAGCATGGCACATACCCGGCACGGTGTCATGCGGCAGTAAAGTGTTGCTCCTGCTATGCTGATGCCCAGCCGTGCTGCCTGACAAATGGCATTTTGCTCGGCATGAACGGTACGCACACAATGCATGGTCATATGGCCGTGTTCGTGCAATACCTTTTTCATCTGATGCCCGGCGTCGTCGCAATGCGGCAGTCCGATCGGAGAACCAACGTAGCCGGTTACCAGTATTTGCCGGTCGCGTGCAATCACACAACCGCTTCTGCCCCTGTCGCAGGTTGCCCGCTTGCTGACAGTGTGAGCAATTTCCATAAAATATTCGTCCCAAGACGGACGCTGATAGCCTGGCTTACTCATGTTCTGATTCGTTTATCCTTATAACCTGAAAACAACTCCAATCCAATTAACTGTTAACGTGCATGGTTTGCTCCTCTTTTGCAGCAACGCTCCATTATGCTGCATCCTCACCAAGGGTGCCGGTTACTATACCCGGGATCTGTATCCAAGCAATCATTGCTTCCTGTAAAATCCGATCTTATCCAGGAAGTTTTCGGTCAGAATGTTCAGTTGCTCAATATTGCCGTTGTTTTGAATAACGTGATCGGCTTTGCGGATGCAGGCTGCCAGATTCTGTTTGTTGGGGTCCCGGGTATGCATCTCGCGTTGCTCGTTTTCGACAAAAACCTGGTACGGTATTTTGTCGGTTTCAGAGTTTCGCTTGCGAATACGCTGGTAGCGGATCCTGGGATCTGCATCTATGGCAAGCAGATAAAAGTTTTCATGTTTTCGCAGCGCATCAATTTCTCCCGGTGTGCGTATGCTCTCTATGGCACAGTTTTTTCCTGTTTCTTTCGCTTTTTTAATCAACTGTTCAGCGATATAGGCAGGTCCGTGCTTAGCACGCAGGGTATTGGCAATAGCGGTCAGGGTGTCACGGTTGACCGGCATGTTGTGTTGCTCCAACTCCCCGCGCAAAAACCCCCGCACAGAATAATGTGTGAACCCCTTCTCTTTAACCAGGTACTCCACCACTGTCCCTTTTCCTGCACCCAATGTGCCTGTTATCCCTATGATATACATGTCCTGACTTTATTTTTGGAAGCCTTACAACGCATCCCCTGGTTTCCAAAAGTACAATTTTCCACAAAAAAAAGCCCCGTTTTGTATAAAAACGGAGCCTCAGACCAGTCTAAGGTATTGATAATAACCCTTAAGCTTTCTTTACGTTTACAGCCTTTTTCCCCCTTTCATCTTCCGATATCTCAAAAGAGACCCGGTCGTCGTTTGTGATGGGATCCAAAAGCCCGCTATGGTGCACGAAAACATCTTTTTCTGTCTTATCGTCGACGATAAATCCATACCCCTTTTTTTCATTAAAAAATTTAACGGTACCGGTTTCCATAATAAATTGGTTTAGTGGTAAAAATAATTAGGTCAATGTTCAAAAATACAACATTTTTGCAGATTTACAAGATTTTTACAAAAAAATTATAAGTAAATGACGTTTTTTTGTGTCGGAAGGGCGCAGCAGATAAGAAAATACCGGCAGTTCGTTGTTTGTGTAAAAAATGCAAGCAGAGAGGTTAAGGTCAAACAAACGGAACTGCCGGTATTACAAAGGTAATGATTTTATCAGAAAAGACTGATCTCCTGCATCAAAGTGGCTGGATCTTTAAGCAGGGATGGATTTTTATCGATATGGATCTGTGCCGATACAGGCAGTTTATGTGTTCTCATGCGGCTTTTATTTTCGTGATCTGTCAGCTTTACGGTAAGCACTGAGCCGGCTTTCACCAGGAACTCAGGAATGGATTGTGTTACATCCCTCAATTTCTGGCTAAGGTTTTGCAGTTTCTCGTTCGAGCATCCGTTACCGTTCATGCAATTTGCTACCTCATCAATTCTGTCATACACCTCCTTCAGGGTCAGGTCGTCTTGTGATTTTGTCATATATTCGTTCACTCCGATGTGGCTTTCTTCGTATGAGCAGAAGTCAAAGCCGGCCTCTTTCATGATATGAATTACTATGTCGTGGCATTTTTTGATCTGCCCCTCATCATCTGTGTTGAAATACGATACAACAGGCACATGCCGTTTTAGCTTTCGTTTTTTGTAGTCGGTATTTATCGAGTTAAATGAGATGTATTCGTTAAATGAATTTTGAAGGATGTAGATCTGGTCTTTCAGGCGGCTTATTTCTTTTGCATGTTGCTGCTGGAGGCGGTTGATCTTCTTTTCATAATATTTGTAGTATTGCTTCATGAATTTGTTTTGCGGGCCTGCTGCCACCAAACGCTGGCCTTCCTCCGTATCGGTAAAGTTGTTGAAGTTGGCAATGAACTTTTCTGCTAGTTCATCGGCTTGCTTCATGTAAGCTGTTTCGTATTTCCAGGTGTTTTTAGGATTCAGGATCTTGCCGTCCACGCCTCTTACCTCTTTGGGGATCATCAGGCCGAAGGGCGCCAGTTCTTCAACTTTTGCTTCATCCAGGGAGCCATCGAGGATGGCATCGATGATCCTGCGTGTACTGCCGATATCTATTCGCTGACCAATGCCATATGGGCCGCCGATCCACCCGGTGTTGACGAGGTAGGCAGTTGCCCCGTGCTCTTTCATCTTTTTGGCTAACTCCTGCGCGTAAACTGTTGGATGGAGCATGAGAAAAGCCGCCCCAAACGCGGATGAAAAAGTCGGCATGGGTTCCTTGACGCCCCGTTCAGTGCCGGCCAGCTTGGCTGTATAGCCGCTGAGAAAATAATACATGGCCTGATCGCGGTTCAGCCTTGCCACGGGAGGCAATATGCCAAAAGCATCGGCGGTCAGGAAGATGATCTTTTTTGGGTGGCCTCCCTTGGAGACTGGCTTCACGGTGTTTGCAATATGATACAGCGGGTACGACACCCGGGTGTTCTCTGTCTTTGTGGTATTTGCAAAGTCTATCTCACCGGTTTTTTCATCATAGACCACGTTCTCCAGGAGGGCATCCCGTTTGATGGCATTATATATGTCAGGCTCCTGTTCCTTGCTTAGGTTTATGCATTTGGCATAACACCCGCCTTCAAAATTAAAAACACCTTCGTTGTCCCAGCCGTGCTCATCGTCACCGATAAGATAGCGCTTGGGGTCGGCCGAAAGGGTGGTTTTGCCGGTTCCGGAAAGCCCGAAAAATATTGCGGTGTCGCCGTTCTTGCCCATGTTGGCAGAGCAGTGCATCGAAGCCATCCCTTTAAGAGGCAGATAATAATTCATTACCGAGAAAAACCCTTTTTTGATCTCGCCGCCATACCAGGTTCCTCCTACCACTGCCCTTCTTTCCTTAAGGTTAAAAGCCACATACACGTCTGAGTTCAGATCCTGCTCGACCCAGTCTTTGTTAACGGTCTTGCAGGCATTGAGCATTACAAAATCAGGCTCAAAATTCGCCAGCTCTTCGTCCGAGGGCCTGATAAACATGTTTTTTACAAAGTGAGCCATCCAGGCTACCTCTGTGATCACACGTATCCTGATCCTTGTATTTTCATTCGCGCCACAGAAAGCATCCATAACATAGAGTTTTTTGCCATGGAATTGATTCAGCGTGGTTTGTTTAAGCGACTGCCAAACTTCTTCTGATATGGGTTTGTTGTCGGACCTGTTTTTGCCGTCTGCCCACCAGATGTTTTCCTGGGAGCTGTCTTCCTGGACAATATATTTGTCTTTGGGCGAGCGGCCTGTAAATATGCCGGTGTCAACAGCTACGGCTCCGGTATTGGTTTCAAATCCTTTTTCATAACCCTCCAGCGACGGGTCGGTTTCGTGCCTGAAGAGCTCTTCGAAGGACAGGTTGTAGTAAATCTTCTGAACATTTTTAATTCCATAGCGGGATAGGTCGGGGGCCTGAACCCTGCCGGTTTCTTTTGCAGACGCAGTTTCTTGCATGATGTAATTGTTGTTTAAGGGTTTTGGTTATGAATGGATGTGCGGCAGAACACCAGTTATTATGATTTTGGCAGACGTCAATATCACCAATACTGGCCAAAAATAAGAAAAATGTTGAGGGAGAACATCCAAACCGGCGAAATATTTTTGAATGCGGAGACCGGCAGCCTTATTCCGGACACCCTGGATTTTGGGATTTTTTTAAAGAAGACCCTGCACCGCTGGGTACACCCCCGGGATGGTCAGCTTTTCTTTTGGATCAGCCTATTGATTTTCCGGCGCGTCGAGAGAATGATCTGGTACATGCAGGGCACGATCACCAGCGTAAGAAACGTGGCTACCGTCAGGCCAAAAATGACTGTCCACGACATGGGGCCCCAGAACCTGGCGTTGTCACCTCCGAAATAGATCTGGGGGTCAAAGTCGGTTAAGAGGCTGACAAAGTTTATGTTCAGGCCGATAGCAAGGGGAAAAAGGCCCAGCACGGTGGTGATGGCGGTAAGCACAACGGGCCTGAAACGCGTTTGGCCTGCCTGCTCAATGAGAGAAAGGCTTACCATGGGGTCGAGAAACATGTTTTCTTCCGTGCCCAGCTCCTGGCGCTTCCGGGCATGCAGGTAATCTGTGTAATCCAGCAGTACGATGGCGTTGTTGACTACTACGCCCGCCAGGCTGACAATACCCACCCCCATCATAATGATGATAAAGTCCATGTTGAACAGGGCAAGGCCAAGAAAGACACCTGCCGTACTGAATATCACGCTTCCTATGATGATGAATGGCTTGAAGACAGAGTTAAACTGCGTGACCAGGATAAGGGCAATGAGAGAAACGGCAATAAGCAGTGCCCTGATTAGGAACTCCATGGATTCCTCCTGCTCCTGCTGTTCCCCGGTAAAGGCGTATTCGTAGCCATTGGGAAGGTCCATCTCTTCCATCAGTTGCATGATCTGCTGGTTGATACGGTTGGCATTGTACCCGGGAAGGACGTTCGAGCTGAGTGTGGTTACCCTGTTGCGGTCAATGCGATTTATTGCTCCGTAAGTTTTGCTGTACTCGACATCGGCAACGGCAGAAATAGGAACTTGCATGATCTGTCCGGTACTCTGGCTGCGAAACGTTATGCGCTGGTTCATCAGGGTGGAGATGTTATGCCGGTATTCTTCCTTCAGCCGCAGCTGAATGGGGTATTCCTCTTCGCCCACCTTAAAAGTGGAGACTTCGAGCCCGAACAGGGCGGTACGGATCGTGTTGGCAATGGAGAAGGTGGAAAGGCCGAAACGCCTGGCCGCCTCGCGGTCAATATGGATGAGGATCTCCGGATTGTTGCTGTCAAGGTCGCTGCTGAGGCCTTCAATACCCTGTATGCCTGCCTGGCTGATGCGGCTTTTAATTGTGTCGGCAATGGCCATTAGCCTTTCAATATCCGGGCCGCTCACTTCGAGGTTTATCGGCCGGCCCGACGGAGGCCCTGCCATGTTCTTCTCCAGCATAAAGTCTATCCCCGGATATTGCCCCGTCAGAGCATCACTTAGCTCGGCCATGATGTCGTTAGTGTTAATGCCGCCGCGCTTCTCGAACTGTTCAAATGTAACCGTGATCAACCCCCGGTTTGGTGTTTCGCCGGCATTCATCTCCATCTCTCCCACGGCACCACGCCCTACAACAGTTAACACAGACTTTACGATATGCCTGTAAGGTTCGATGATCTCGTTTACCCTGCCATCTGCCTCACGCACTCTTTTGTCGGTTTCGTCGATATCTGTTCCCACGGGCAACTCCATCAGGATGTTGATAAACTGTGGCTCGTTGTCAGGAAAGAATAATACGTTCGGGTTGCGCAGCCCGAAACTGACGATGGCCAGGATCAGCACCAGGAAGGTCATCCCTACAAACTTATAGGGGTTACGGCCCCTGAGTGCAAAGTGCAGCGTATTTCTATAGAGCTTCTCGAGGAAAGGCAGCAGTACAAGCTGAAACCATTTTGCCAGCCGGGAAAGAACAAAATGACCCAGGGCGAAAAGGAAGGCAGCAAGCACAAAAAGGTTCCCGTACAAAGTATAGCCCGTGACATGAAAAAGGATTCCCGGGAGTAGCAAAACGGCTGTGATAACCAGCTTTCTCCGTGTTTTGCGCTTTCCGGCATTTTGCGGGCCTGCTGTGGTTTGTCCCCTGTTTTCTTTTCTGAAAAAGGTATGGGAGAATACAGGGATTACAACCAGTGCCACAAACAGTGAGGACGAAAGAACAATGATCAGGGTAAGCGGAAGGTATTTCATGAACTCTCCGGTAATACCTGTCCAGAATGCCAGGGGCAGAAAGGCAGAGAGCGTGGTTGCCGTGGACGTGATGATAGGGGTGGCTATTTCGCCAATAGCTCGTTTTGCAGCCTCCAGGATGGAATAATCCCTTTCCACATACCGGAAGATGTTGTCGACAGCTACAATAGAGTTGTCAACGAGAAGCCCCAGGGCAAGTATCAGCGAAAACAGTACGATCATATTGATCTGAAGGCCTGCAATCCCGAATATCATAAAAGACATAAGCATGGAGAGAGGTATGGCAATACCTACAAAAAGGGCATTTTTTAACCCGAGAAACAGGTAGAGTATCAGAATTACCAGTATGACAGCCATGATCACACTGTTTTCGAGGTTGGATAGCTGGATCTGGATCTCTTCAGACTGATCGTTGGTGATGGTAACAGTAAGATCTTCGGGAAGATCGTTGTTTCGGCGCGCTTCCTCCAGTACGCGGTTGATATTTTCTGTTGCCGAGAGCAGGTTGTCACCCGAATTTTTTATTACCTGGAGGCTTACCACCGGCTGGTCGTCAAGTCGTGCATAGCTGGTTGGATCTGCGTATGTGTCTGCAATATCTGCTACGTCGCGCAGGTATACGATCTGCTGATCCTCGTGTTTTACGATGATGTCTTCCATCTGGGATACATCTGTAAACTCGCCAACCGTGCGAACTGCCCAGCGTGTGCCATCCTGAAAACGGACAGACCCGCCAGCCATGGAGATGTTTTCAGTGGCAATGGCCGTCTCAAGGTCATCAAAGCTGAGCTGATAGAGTTCCATTTTAAAGGGGTCGGCATTGATCTGTATCTCCCTCTCCTCCAGGCCTGTAACCTCTACTCGCGACACTTCCGGGACATCTTCGATCTTTTCTTCCAAAAAGTCAGCAAAACGCTTCAGCTCGTTCATGCTGAAATCGCCGCTAAGGTTAATGTTGATGATGGGGAACTCGGAAAAGTCAATGTCGATCACGACAGGGTCGGAGGGAAGGTCGGAAGGCAGGTCGCCTTTTACCCTGTCAACCGCATCTTTCACGTCCTGTAATGCTTCCTGTACGTTTGTGCCGGTTTCGAATTCCACAAAAATGTCGGAATTGTCCTGCGATGATGTAGATCGTAATTCCCGGATTCCGGATATGGTATGGATTTCGTTTTCGAGCGGGCGGGTAACAAGGTTTTCCATATCTGCCGGAGGGTTTCCGGGGTATAGGGTTTGAACCAGCACCGTAGGGATCTCTACTTCGGGAAAAAGCTCTTTGGGGAGGTTTCTGTAAGAGAATATCCCAAAAAGGGTAATCAAGAAGGCAAGAAGAAAAACGGTGTTTTTGTTCTTGAGTGCAATGGTGGCCGGTTTAAACTCTCTCACCATTTGTTCCTTGCTGCGTTCATCCATTTTTATTAAAAATTATGGGATGGGGTCAATCCCGTATATCACTCAAAAGAATCGATCCGGATGGCTTCGCCACTGGCAACCTGGAGATGTCCCTGCCGGATAAGCAGATCACCGGCGGCGAGTCCTTTCTTTACAAGGGTTTTGCCTTCGGCACTTTTTCCACGCTCGATATATCTCCTTCGAGCCACCGCAGTGCCCTCTTCAACTTCTTCCGCCGTGAAGACATAATGCCCCTGGGTATCATATCCAATAAGCATGGTCGGGATTACAACGACATCTTCCGTTTCCGTTGCCTTAACGCTCATATTGGCCATCATGTTGGGCTTATAGCGGCCGTTTTCGTTCGGTACCCTTACCTGCAAGCGGAATGAGCGGTTTTCAGGATTTATCACATGCCCCACCCTGTGCACCGGCACTATCATCTCAACATCGGGATAAGCCGGAAACCGAAGGATTACCGTGCTATTCTCCGACACATAAGGGAGGTAGGATTCGGAAACATCTGCGTTGATATAAAGCATATCAAGGTTGATGATCTCCATAACGGGTGTGCCAGGGGAGGCTAATTCCCCTTCTTTGATAAAGTGTTCGTCCACGAAACCGTCAATAGGTGATCTCATAACCGACATCTCGCGCTGCGATTGAAGGGTTTCAAGGTTTTTAGTGATCCGCTGCAGCTGATTTTTCGCCTCAAGGTATTGTATCTCACTGCCAATTTCCTGGTCCCAAAGCCTTTTCTGCCTGTTGTATACCGTTTCAGCCAATTCCAGCCTGGCTTTCACCTCTTCGATCTGGCCCTCAACCACGTCTGTTGACAAACGGGCTACAACCTGGCCCTTTGCAACAGGTTCTCCCTTGCCGGCATATAATCTGCGGATATGGCCGCTTGTCTCCGGACTGATAACAGCTTTGTTCACCGCCTCAACGGTGGCACTGGTCCTGAAATAGTCGGTAAACACCGTGGGCTTAACTTCTGTAACAGTAACCGGAACAAGATGTGTAGCAGCCGGACTCTCTCCCCGCTCATTGAGCTCTTGCCTGAGTTCGTTCACTTTTTGTGAAAGCCTGTTTATCTCTTCGGTATATTCGTTAATTTGATTCCTGATGAGTTCGTTGTCCGTGTCTGCGGGAGATGACGGATTGCTGCATGACTGCATGCCGGGCATCAACAGGGCCAGCGCGAGCCATAACAGGCTGAAGGCCTTTTTCGCGGGTTGTAAATGATTTGGGTTCATCTGTTTAAAATTAATGTCAAAAGGTCAAAATGTCGAAACGTCTAAATGTCAAAAAAAATCATTCTCCTATGGGTTAAAAATCATTGTTCCCGGACATTGGAGGTCGACACGGGCGTTCGATGCTGGATTCCTGATTGTAATTGTTCTGCTGAGTTCATTGGTTTAAGGGGATTTATGATGCCACTGAAAGAACCGGCTATCTGCCGAGTGCTTTTTCGATGTGGTTTCTTGCGTTTAGCAGCTCGAAAAGTGCATTATAATAGTTGGCCTCTGTTGCGATAAGCTGATCATTGGCCTGTGTAAGCTCCAGGCTGGAAGCCATTCCTTCGCGAAACATGATGGTTGTCCGGTCGAAGATGCGCTGTGCAAGCTCCATGTTTTCCTGTTCGCTGTCATACTGCTCACGTGCCGTATGAAAATCCGCAAGGGCCTCCTGCATTTGCAGGGTTATGGATTGCGCCACTTCCTCCCTGCCGGTACGTGCTTTTTCGAGCTCCAGTTGTGCCTGCTGCACCCTTGATGAGCGCATTCCACTGGAAAAGATGGGGATGCTAAGGTTAACGGCAAAGTAGGTGCTGGGGAACCACGACCGGTCGCTGTCAAAAAAATTGAATTCGTCGCGCATGGCCATCTCCTGCCTGGTGAAGGAAGCGGAGAGTGTGGGGAGGTATGATGATTGTTCGCGCCGGAGGGCCATCAGGTTCATGTTTTCCTGCGACTGCATGATTCGGTAGGCAATGTGGTTTTCGGGCACAAAGGAGGCCATAAACGACAGGTCGCTCAACAGGTCATCATAAAGGTCTTCGAGGGAATCGGTGAGCCTTATCTCCTTTCCCACATCAACCCCCAGTTGAAACTTCAACAGGTTTTCTGTCACCTCAGCCTGACGTTCAAGGGAAGAGATTCTGTTTTTGAGGTTGGAGACGCTTAGCTGAAGCTGGTCCACGTTGATGGGATCTGTAAATCCTTCCTTAAGCATTTCGCGGGTTTCGGCAAGCTGTTCTTCCAGGTTGATGAGATTTTGCCGGATGACTTCCAGGTTCTTCTTTGCCAGCAAGGTAAGAAAGTATGTTTCTGTCACGGCGTGTTTTACCTCCTGGTTTGACCTTTTGAGTGTCTGATTTGCCAGGTCGCGGTAAATGCGCGATGCACGCAGGCCCACAATGTATTGTCCGTCAAAGATGAGCTGCTCAACAGAGGCTGTAGCTGTGATGTTGTGCTCTGTCCCAAACTGTATCTCTGTGAACTCACCGGGTTCGCCCCCGAAAAACTCGGCGGGTACGAGCGAGGTGGGAATGTCAAGATAGTAATTATACCCTGCTGATGCATTGATCTGGGGCAGTCCTGCAGCGGTTGTTTCCCATATTTGTCTCTCTGCGATCTTCAGGTCGGCCCTGGCCTGGCGAAGAGTGTAGCTGTGACTCAGGGCGTGTTCACGTGCTTCCTGCAGCCCGAGATGGATCACATTGTCACCGCCACCTTCATCACTGAAGAGCGTCTGTGCGCCCATCATAAAAATGATCAGCAACGAAAAATACTTGCTTAACAAAGGAGGTTGCATCGTACAGTTATTTATAGTGATTACCTTAATAACTGTATGATCTGCCACATTGTTCACCTGACTATCCAGAAAGCAGATAAAATGTTGTATCTGATTGACTGGCTTTCGGAAAGAATAATTGTGAGCTGTTTAGTTTAACTTGAAAACCCACGTCATTTGGGCGTGGTCATGTTCTGGCGCGGTCCGAATATAGCAGTTCCGATACGGACCATGTTGCTGCCCTCCCGGATGCCCTCCTGGTAGTCGTCAGACATGCCCATAGAAAGGATCTTGAAAGAAGGACTTGCAGGGAAATACTTTTCACGGATACTGTCGAAGGAATGCTTCAACTCTTTGAATTCGCGCCTTACCTGTTCCTTGTCATCGGTGAATGTTGCCATCCCCATAAGACCCCTGACATCGACGAACTTCATGTCGCGATATTCCTCGCTCTCAAGCAGGCTGCAGGCCTCTTCATAGTCCATCCCAAACTTGGTGCTTTCCTCTGCGATATGCAGCTGAAGCAGAACAGGTACGACCCTGTTGTTCTTTTTCCCCTCTTTGTTGATGACCTTAAGCAGTTTTAATTTGTCAACCGAATGGATCAGCGACACGAAAGGTACAATGTATTTTACCTTGTTTGACTGCAGGTGTCCTACCATATGCCACTGGATATCTTCAGGCAAGTCCTCTGCCTTTGGGGTTAACTCCTGTGCTTTGCTTTCCCCGAAATGCCGTTGTCCTGCCCGGTAGGCTTCCATGATCTCCTCATGTGTTCTTGTCTTGGAAACGACCACGAGCTGCACATGATCAGGGATGCTGTTGAGCGTGTTTTGAAGGTTTGTTGCTATAGACATATTTGCCGAAGGTATCGTTTACGTGGTAACAAAAATACACAATCGTTGAAAACTTGATATCTTTTGCTCACGGTTTGTCACCGAAAAAAAGGATATCCTTATCTTTGCATCATGCAAGAAACGATTTTAATCCTTGATTTCGGATCGCAGTATACTCAGTTGATAGCCAGGAAGCTGAGAGAGCTTAATGTCTATTGCGAGATCCACCCTTACTACTTCAGGCCGGACTCAACAGCTCATATCAAGGGAGTTGTTCTCTCGGGCAGTCCCTTCAGCGTTCGAGATTCTGAAGCGCCCATGCCTGACCTTTCCTGGTGCGAAGGCAAGCTTCCCATGCTTGGAATATGTTTCGGTGCCCAGCTCATTACTGTTCTCAACGGGGGCGATGTGATGCCGTCATCGACCAGGGAGTACGGGCGGGCCAATCTGTCATACGTGGCCCCGGGGGAGGTTTTGTTCAAGGGGATAGAGGAGCAGTCGCAGGTTTGGATGTCACATGCTGATACAATCACACGGCTTCCCGACCATTACAGCATAATTGCACGCACTAATGATATTGGCGTGGCAGCCTTTAAGGATCCCGGGGATATGGTATTCGGGCTTCAGTTTCATCCTGAGGTGTATCATTCGAGGCAGGGTCAGCAGCTTTTAGAGAATTTTGTTGAGAACATCTGCGCCTGTTCCCGTGATTGGACTGCGGCTTCATTTGCAGAACAAACCGTTGGAGAGCTCAGGGAAAAGCTTGGGAAAGACAAGGTAGTGCTGGGGCTCAGCGGGGGCGTCGACTCAAGCGTTGCAGCAACTCTGCTGCACAAGGCTATTGGATCTCAGTTGCACTGCATTTTTGTTGACAACGGCCTCTTGCGCAAAAATGAGTTTGAAGAGGTTTTGCTTTCCTATAAGGGCATGGGGTTGAACGTCCGGGGAGTGCGTGCTGCAAACCGTTTCCTTGATGCACTTAAGGGCATCAGTGAACCAGAGGCCAAGAGAAAAGCTATCGGACGTGTGTTTATTGAAGTTTTTGAGCAGGAAGCGAAAAAGATCAGGGACGTGCATTGGCTGGCACAGGGGACCATCTATCCGGATGTAATTGAGTCTGTGTCGGTTAAGGGTCCTTCTATGACGATCAAATCCCACCATAATGTCGGGGGGTTACCGGAAAAGATGAATCTAAAGGTGGTTGAACCGCTGAATTTGCTTTTTAAGGACGAAGTAAGAAAGGTAGGACAAAGCCTTGGCATCTCTTCAACGATCCTCAGCCGCCACCCCTTTCCCGGCCCCGGCCTTGCCATACGCATCCTCGGTGAGGTGACAGCGGAAAAAGTAAGGATCATCCAGGATGTGGATCACTTTTATATCGGAGCCCTGAAGTCATCAGGGTGGTACGACAAAGTCTGGCAGGCAGCTGCGGTTCTTTTGCCTGTGCAATCGGTTGGCGTTATGGGCGACGAAAGAACGTATGAAAATGCAGTGGTACTGCGGGCTGTCGAGTCAACCGATGGCATGACGGCCGACTGGGTTCATCTTCCCTATGAACTCCTTGGAAGGATAAGCAATGATATCATCAACAATGTGAAAGGTATAAATCGCGTTGTTTATGATATCAGTTCCAAACCTCCGGCTACCATTGAATGGGAATGATATTTACCAGAGAAAAAACCACGGTTGTTATGCAGAAACCCTTTGCTTTTATATTCCTTGCTGTCCTGCTATGCTTTTGCCAGCCTGCTGTTGCTTTTGAGGAGGAAGATGAGAGACGTGAGCCGGTTGAAATCACCAACCGGTCCAGGACACCCCAGTACATTGATGGGGAGGCGTACTACTTCCACGCGGTGTTGCGCGGACAAACCCTGTATTCGATTGCCCGGGCCTACGGTGTGGATGAGGATGAGATCATTGCAGAGAACCCTGATATTCGTGACGGCTTGCGCTACGACCAGGTGATACGCATTCCGGTGAAAGATGATCCGGCTACCATGCCTCCGATAGAAAAGCTCAGGCTGGATGAGGTGGCACCGATGCCGGATGGCGATTTTGTTGAACACGAAGTTCAGCGTCACGAAACTCTTTTCGGCCTTTCAAGAAAGTATGGAGTGACACAGGAAACCATCCTTTTCTATAATCCGGAGGCCCGTGAAGTGTTGCAGGTCGGCCAGGTGCTTGTCGTCCCCATTGAAGACCAGGATCCCGCATCAGAAGGGTACCGGTTGCATACGGTTGCACCTGGTGAGACCAAATATGGCATATCGCGCGAGTATGGTATTTCTGTGGCCGAGCTTGAGTACCTGAACCCGGAGATCCGGGAGGGGCTCCGCGCAGGCCAGCAGATAAGGCTGCCATTGAAGGAAGAAAGGGAGGTTGCTGAACCGGTGACAGAACCCGCTCAACGGTTTATCTTCCTGCCATCGGAACATCAGGTACAGGAAACAGTGGAATGGGACCCTTATTGCTATGACCCGGAGCATCGAAGCGAATACAACGTTGGTCTGATCATCCCGTTGTACCTGGAAAGCCTTGAATTAACGGACGAGCATGCAGCCCGAATAGATAAGCTGCGCGAGGCCTCCGTTGACAGCCTCCCGGATCAGCAGGAAATCCGGCAGACTATAGACAGGTTTTCTGCAGTTGATATGTCACCCGGCCACAGGTCTTTCAGCTTTTTGTCCTTTTATCATGGTGTTCTTCTGGCACTTGACTCTCTCCAGGATGCCGGTGCCAGCATACGCCTGCATGTCTTTGACGGATGCGATAACATTCAGAAGGTACAGCAGCTGACAGCAACAGACACCCTGGACAATATGGACCTGATCATTGGCCCTTTTCACGAAAGGCCGCTTCAGCATATCGCTGCATATGGTCAGATGCATGATATACCGGTGGTTTCGCCTATGCTCCCCGACATCCGTCAGCTTGAGGATAATCCAAACCTTTTTAAAGTAAGACCGTCGCTTGAAACTATGCTGGCCGAAGTGGCCGGATACATCGCTCAAAACTATCCCAGGCAAAATATTATTGTGGTGCATGACAATCAGCCGGGTGCTGCTGCGGTGATCGAATCTTTCAAGGACACATTGCTGACACGGGTGGCGATGGTAAACCATTTTTACGATAGCCTGAACCTGGCCCGCGTAGACGGTTACTACCTGGATGGCACCCTTGTCGGCAACAGGAGGTCGCGTTCGTTGGTTATCCCGGATACAGCAGCGGTCAAGTGGGTTTCGCCTGACCTGTTCGGACAGCAAACAGAAAGGCGCTTGCCTGTCCCAGCCAATGTAACCGAACTGATATACAAAGAAGAGGGTATGGAAGGCCTGCTGAAAAGCATGCGCCAGGACAAGAAAAATGTGCTGATCACACTAATCGGCGGCGAACCTTTTGTTTCGGATTATCTGCGCCAGCTGCATGAAAACCGGCGCAACTATCATATGAGTATCGTGGGGATCCCCGACTGGGAAAACTATATCAGCATCGAAATTGACTATCTGCAAAACCTTAACGTTCATTTTTTCAACGACTCCTTTTATGATTATTCGGATGATCATATCAGGGACTTTGTGAGGAGATACAGGCAGACGTTTTTCAGCGAACCGGATGAGGATGCTTTTAACGGAGCGCAAACCGCCTATTTCTTTTTCAGTGCCCTGTTGGAATACGGTTCCGGGTTCACACGGTGTATGCCCTATATGAACAGAATTGGTCACGCAAGCCCTTTTGCTTTCCATCGGGCCGGCGACAAAAACCACGGCTGGGAAAACTCCCATACCTCAATTTACAGGATCAAAAACTACCGCTGGGTGGATGTAACCAGGCCTGTTGAGCTGGCCTTTGATTAGCGAAGGTCTATTATCTCAAGCTCTTCCGGATAGTCATCAGCTTCAAAGACAAATGTATTTTCGGCTATATCGGGGCTGGTGTCGATGGTTTCTATATCGTACCTGTAAATGACCCCTTGCCGGTCGTAAGCTTCCGTATACACTACTTCTTTTGTTTCCTCCAGGATGGCCAGCCTGAACTTGAAAAAGGCCTGGGGCTGGCGAGGCACCATATCAACAATATGCTTCATTTTATCACCGTAAGGCTCCAGGCGGATCCATTTGCTGGTATAATCATCTTTAAAATTCTCCAGGATGGAGGCCGGGCTTATTGCATCGTCAGTGTATTCAGCCAGGCTGATGTGGACTTCTTTTACGTCCTCAAAAAAAGACCAGACAGTTTCGCCGTCCGAGATAAAGTGGTGATTGCCAAGGTTCAGATAGTATTTGTCACCCGAAGTGAGGATGTATCCTTTCTGCTGCTCTTGCTCGCCGTGTTGTTCACTTATCATCGTGTAGATGAAGGTCATCTTCATGGCATCGTGAGCTTTGATCGCCTCACTGGCTTCCGACAGAATTTCGTTTGCTTTTTCCTCGTACCGCTCCGGCTGCCCTGCCGCAAAAAAAGGCATTGCCAGGAAGGCCAGGAAATATACTGATTGAAATCGTGCTGACATCATGGGATAAGGTATTAAAAACCCGTAATTGCTTTTACAGGTTGTTCTTCAAAATCTGTTCCAAACTGACTTCGTCTTTAATTTTGACTTCCCGCGCCTTGCTCCCTTCGAAGGGGCCAACTATGCCGGCTGCCTCCAGTTGGTCAATGATACGTCCGGCCCTGTTGTATCCCAGTTTAAGTTTTCGCTGTATCAATGAGGTGGATCCCTGCTGAGTGCTTACGACCAGTCGTGCTGCGTCCTCGAAGAATGCATCTCTTTCCGACGGGTCCAGTGCATCGCTCACAGCTGCGTCTTCTTCCAGGTACTCTGGCAAATGAAAAGCATCAGGATAGGCTCTTTGCGAACCAATAAAATCGGTTATCCTGTCAATTTCAGGGGTGTCAATAAATGCGCATTGCAGCCTTAGCAGGTCACTGCCTGTGCTAAGCAACATATCGCCGCGCCCAATGAGCTGATCCGCCCCTCCGCTGTCAAGTATTGTCCTGGAATCCACTTTTGCCGTAACCCTGAAGGCGATACGGGCCGGAAAATTGGCTTTGATGGTTCCGGTGATGATATTTACCGACGGCCTCTGTGTGGCAATGACAAGATGTATGCCAACTGCTCTTGCAAGCTGCGCAAGACGTGCAATGGGCAACTCTATCTCTTTGCCCGCTGTCATGATCAGGTCAGCAAATTCGTCAATAAACAGGATGATATATGGTAAAAACCGGTGCCCCATATTGGGGTTGAGTTTCCGGTTTATGAACTTGTTGTTGTACTCTTTAATGTTACGGGCTTGTGCGTCTTTAAGCAGGTCGTAGCGGTTGTCCATCTCAACACACAAGCTGTTGATCGTGCGGATGACCTCACGGGTTTCGGTTACGATGGCTTCTTCAGTATCCGGGAGCTTCGCGAGGTAGTGCCTCTCGATCTTTGAAAACAGGTTTAATTCTACCTTTTTCGGGTCTATAAGGATAAATTTGACGTAGGCGGGATGTTTTTTGTACAGTATGGAGGTGATTATTGCATTAAGGCCCACCGACTTCCCTTGTCCTGTGGCACCTGCCATCAGCAGGTGAGGCATTTTAGCCAGGTCAGCAATAAATGTTTCGTTTGCAATAGTCTTGCCCAGCCCGATAGGAAGGTCAAAGCCAGACTTTTGAAACCGGTCGCTCGCCAGAATGGATTTCATGGAAACGATTTCCGGCTGGCTGTTTGGCACTTCTATCCCAATGGTCCCTTTGCCTGGAATAGGAGCAATAATGCGGATTCCGAGGGCAGCCAGGCTGAGCGCGATGTCGTTCTCAAGGTTTTTGATCTTTGATATTCGTATGCCGGGCGCGGGGATTATTTCGTAAAGTGTAACCGTCGGGCCAACGGTGGCTTTTATCTTATCGATTTCAATAGCATAATTTTTCAGGGTCTCAATGATCCTGTTCTTGTTTTCTTCAAGTTCCTGTTTGTTGACATGTATGGTACCGCTTCCGCGATCGTCAAGCAAATCGAGGCCTGGCAGCTGAAAACGGGGTAAATCGAGAGTTGGGTCGTATTCGCCCAGCTCCGTCCTGCTGCCTTCATGGTCGTCGCTTCCATACGGATCATCCAGCTCACGATAGTCGCTGCCCGACACTTTGCCATCTGCCACCTCTATTTCCCAGTCCGGGTCTTCACCTGTTTTTGCAGGCTTTGGTTCGATATCTGTATCCAGTTCAACTTCGGCAGCTGTGTGATCGTCTTCATCTGGCACGGGGGCATGATCATCACCATTCTCAAGCTGGAATGCCGGATCCGGAAGCCCGCTATCTCCGTCATCCTCCTCCAGGCTGTCATCAGCAGGAGTGAGCGTGTTTTCCCCTGCTTCCGTTTCTTCTTCTTCTTCTTCTTGCTTCCGTCCGAAAAGGCCGGACACCGCATTTGCAATTGCGTGGAAGTTGGGGTCGAAGCGGAGGATGACCACAAGTGCCCCGGTGAAAAAAAGAAAAAACGCTGTGCCTATCACGCCAAGTAAGCCGTTGAGAAAGGCTGACGCCTCATAGCCAAAGCGCCCCCCAAGGATAAGCAGCTTGTCATCCGGGATGATGTATCCCAGGAATATGGATATCCAGATCAAAAGAAAAAACGAGTAATAGAAATTCTTTTTTAGCGGCAGCAGCCTGTATTTTGTGAGTATCCGGAACCCTGTGAGAAACATGATGAATAAAATCAGGAAAGAAGATATTCCGAACCATTGTTTTATAAACAGATGGGAAAGCACCGCTCCAACCCTGCCCATCATATTGCTGACCTCTAACGAGGAGTCGGTAAGCAATGCCCAGTTGAAAGCCCTGCCATCCAGCCAAACATCATCTGCAGTCCAGGTAAACAGGTAAGACACAAACGCAAGGGACAAATATGCTGACAGCAAAAGGAAAAACAGCCCCACGCTTTTTCTGAGCCGCTGGCTTTTAAAGAAGGCCTTCAGGGAAGTCCACGTTAACTCACGGCCCTCCAGGTCGTTGCTCTGGCTGTTTTTTTTCTGTTTGTATGTGTTCTTTCTGAACTTATTCACGTTTGCAGGCATGCCTTTGGGCTTCTATGAGATCGTTTAACAAAAATAAGAAAATGCCGGGTTAAAACCCCAGGGTTTTCAACATAGACTTGTAGCTTTGTTCTTTGGCAAAAAGTTTGGTATGGTATTCGCCTTCCTCATCCTTGTCGATGATCACCAGCTTTGGCGCGGGAATGAGGCAGTGCTGCAAACCGCCAAATCCACCAAGGGTCTCCTGGTAGGCCCCGGTGTGAAACATCCCTATATATTGCGTTGCCTCCTGGTCTATCTTAGGAAGGAAAACGGCGTTTGCATGCGATTCTGCATTGTAGTAATCCTGGCTGTCACATGTTAACCCTCCCAGGTTCACCCTTTCATATTCCTTGTCCCAGTTGTTCAAAGCCAGAAGAATGAAGCGCTGCTTACTTGCCCAAATGTCGGGCAGCGTGGTCATAAAGCTGGAATCAATCATATTCCACCTCTCGCGGTCGTTTTGTTGTTTCTGGTCGAGAATGGAATAGATGACGGCACCGCTTTCACCAACCGTGAACGCACCAAATTCAGTAAAGATATCCGGTTCCGGGATTTCATACTGGTCGCAGATCAGCTTTACCTGTGCAATGATTTCCTCTGTCATATATTCGTAGTCGTAGTCGAAGCCCAGCGAATTTTTCACCGGAAAGCCACCCCCGATATTCAGGCTGTCGAGCTCCGGGCAGATCTTTTTTAGCTCACAATAGACGTTTACACATTTTGAGAGTTCGTTCCAGTAATATGCATTGTCCTTGATTCCGGTATTGATGAAAAAGTGCAGCATTTTCAGCTCAAAACGAGGGTCATTCTGAATGTTTTTTTTGTAATAAGGCACGATATCGTTGTATCGGATACCCAATCGCGAAGTGTAAAACTCAAACATGGGCTCTTCCTCCGCAGCTATACGAATACCTAACTTGCACTTTTTGTCTTTACGTATAAGCTGATCGTATACCCTGATTTCCCCTTTATTGTCGATGACAGGGATGGTATTGCCGAATCCGCTGTTGATAAGGTCACTTATCTTTTCCATGTACAAAGGCTTTTTAAAGCCGTTGCAAACAATATACCTTGATTTGTCTATCAGGCCTAACCTTAGCAGTTCTTCTATAATATAAATATCAAAAGCAGAAGACGTTTCGAGGTGGATGTCGTTTTTCAGCGCTTCCTCCAGGATGAAGCTGAAATGAGAGCTTTTCGTGCAATAGCAATAGTGATACTCACCTGCATAATCTACCCTGGCCATCGCCACGTTGAACAAACGCTTGGCCTTTTGGATCTGCTGGCTGACCTTGGGCAGGTAACTGATCTTTAGGGGTGTGCCGTATTGCTTGACAAGATCCATCATGCAAATGTCATGAAAGTACAGTTCGTTGTCGATCACCTTGAATTCTTCCTGGGGAAAATCAAAGGTTTGCTCAATCAGGTCGATGTATTTATTTTTCATATCCGCATTAAATATAATAAAACAACTGTCTGCGATGGCACAACCGGCACCTGTTGTCTGCAACTGCAAAGCTCAGGCAGCATACAAGATATGTGCTGGAGGTGCAGGCATATAACTGTTGTCTGCAACTGCAAAACTCAGGGAGCCGGGGTATTGTGATTTAAAGCTGACAGCCGTGCTGCCCTGCCAGCTTTGCCCTTTGTTTTTTGCAGACAATTTTTTGCTCTGGTATCTTATCCTTCAGCAAATATAAAATAAACGGTTTTACAAATCAGATAGTGTTTGCTTGTTTCTGTTCTCCCCTGCCTTAATTTATAATCGCAACTCTTCTTTTAGTTTAACTTGAAAACCCACGTCCTTTTTGTGGGGTCATGTTCTGGCGGGGCTTTACCCGCAGGCCTGTTCGGCCGAAAAACTCACGGTGCGAAGCAAAAATCGGGGTAAAAGCCGCCTTCTTTGGTCGTGGATAGTCGGATTTTAGCGAATTTTTTTTACATTCAGTTCATTATTGATTGGCAAGAATGATAAAGGGGAGAAAGCCAGTAGCTTTTCTAATTGTTGCCTGCGGTTTGTTTTTTATGTTTTTTTCTTCTTTTCCGGTATTGAAGATACACGGATATGATTAATGCGGCGAGCCATCCCAGAAGGGTTATTATATCGGAGAACGAGGGAGTGATCTGAATACCCAGGAGGCGGTCGAGTATATACTGCACGTATGCTGTGGTGAGGTCTGTCCTCTCCAGTTGCCTGAGAACAGACCAGTGCCAGTCAGTAAGCGGGCAATAGCCGAGGCCGTAGAAGATCCCAAGGATAAACCAGGATATGCCGGTCAGCAACACGGCTGCCAGGTGGAAGATCCTCCACTTCGGATATATCCATCCAAAAAGTATAAACAGGATGAACACAGAGTGAAAGACCACAAAAAAGATATCAAGGACATGCAAAAAGAATTGGGACATGGTGTGGTTTACCTTATTACGCGCATGCTTTTATCGAATCGGATATTGGCCGGGAAACCCCTTTCGGGTGAGAGTGACAACCACACGAACATGGCTCTTCCCACGATGTGGTCTTCGGGCACGAAGCCCCAATACCTTGAATCTTCAGAGTTGTGCCGGTAATCACCCACCATCCAGTAATAATCCATTTCGAAGGTGTACGTTGTTGTTTTTTCGTTGTTGATATAGATGGCGTCGTTTGTTATTCTCAGGTCGTTGCCTTCGTACTTGCTGATTATCCTTTCGTAAAGGGCTATGTTTTCGTTGTTGATTTCAACGGTAGCACCTTTTTCCGGTACATACAGGGGGCCCATGTTATCCTGGTTCCAGGGGAATGCATGATCATGAGGGAAAATATGCCTTTTTGCTTCTCCCCGGGGTTCCACTCTTTTCGTTACTTCGGTGATCCCGCTGAGGTTCCTGAGCGTCGCTGCTGTCTCCCTGGTCATGGCCATCATGTATGTCCCGGGTATCTGCTGAGCCCAGTCGGTTATGTCGAGCCTTCTTAACCGCCTTGCTGAGAGCGGGTCATCAGACCGGACCCTGTAAAAGTGTTGCGCTTCAGGAGGGTCTGGCTGCCGTTGGTTATTTATGTATACTTTCGCCTCGCGCAATTCAAAGGTGTCGCCGGGTATGGCGAGAGCACGCTTAATATAGTTTTCTCTCTTATCTACAGGCCTTTCTATGGGATCTGCAGGATTGTTGAACACAACCACATCGTTGTTACTGATGCTGCGTATACCGGGAAACCTGTAATGAGGCAGACTGATCCACTCGACGTAGGATCTTACATTTTCTGTTAGCGGCAGCGTGTGATGTGCAAAAGGAAAAGCAATGGGGGTGTGCGGAACCCTTGGCCCGTAACTGAGCTTGCTCACGAAGAGATAGTCTCCCACAAGCAATGATTTTTCCATCGACGACGTGGGGATCGTATACGCCTCAAGCATGAAAGTCCGGATAAGAGACGCTGCAATTACGGCAAAAATGATGGCATCGGCCCATTCTCTTACTGCTGATTTTTTGATTACCGGCAGATCTTTCGGATGTGTATACTGTTGTTTGCGCGAAAATCCCAGCCAGGGGAGAAATACAAAAGGAAACAAAACACCCAGTGCCTGCTCCCCCAGTCCGTCTTTTCTGAAGCATTTCAATGTTTCTACCACCATCAACAGGACTGTAAACACATTTATGAAGGGGATCAGAATAAACACGAACCACCAAAGGGGTTTGTGTATGACTTTTAACCAGATGTAAAAGTTATAGAGTGGTATAATTGCCTCCCAGCCGCGGTATCCTGCCTTTTGAAATATTTTCCAAAGGCCGGCTACAGAGGCCAGGAAGAAAATGATTGTCAGGATCATGTATGCCATTGTTCTTGGTTTTAAAAGTTTAAAAGATCTTTCATGCCGAAAACGCCCTGTTTGCCATGCACCCATTCGGCTGCCAGAATGGCTCCTTCAGCAAAGCCGCTTCTGTTGTGTGCTGTGTGTTTAATCTCTATACTATCGATGGAAGAGTCGTAAGAAACGACATGCGTACCGGTTACATTTTCGACGCGGTAAGATTTGATGGGTAAGACCCCGTTGGTTGGGTTATCATCTGCATTTCCCCACTTGCTGAGGTTCTCCCGTTTGCTTATGATGTCTTTTGCCAGGGAGATTGCTGTGCCGCTGGGTGCATCCAGTTTTTGGGTATGGTGTGTTTCGGTGATCCCGGGGCTGTAGCCTTCGGCTTTAGCCAGCATTGACGCAAGTTTGCTGTTAAGTTCAAAGAAAATGTTTACTCCGATGCTGAAGTTGGAAGCATGGAAAAGTGTACGCGTGTTTTCTTCACAAAATTTCAAGATCGCGGGCATCGCATTTAGCCATCCCGTGGTGCCGGTTACAACCGGCAGGTCAAGTTCGAAGCATCGCTTAATATTTCCCGGTGCTGCGTCGGGAGTGGTAAACTCCATTGCCACGTCGCATTCCGCAAGTTTTTCCCTGTGAGCATCCCAATCGTCTTCGTTATCTATTATTACTCTAACTTCGTGATGGCGTGAAACAGCCATTTTTTCAATCGCCTTTCCCATTTTGCCGTAACCTATCAATGCGATTTTAAGTTTTTTATTCATGCTCATAATGTTGTCGTTTTAAAATCTTAACCTAAGAGTGAACTGAGCACTATGAGAGGTATTTCCAATGCTGAGCTCAGAAGGTATGGTCGTTGGCTCCATCCTCAGAGTAAGGTCTTCTCCTACGTCGAAAGTCATCAGGTGGGCGTCCACGCTTGCATCCAGTATGTTGAGAAGGTAGAGGGCAGCGGTGAGCATGTAAGTGATCTCCAGGTTTCTGCGGTAGAAATTCATGGCCCGTTCCAGCTCACCGTCTGAATGCAGGGGAAAATCGTCTACTGTGTTGGGGTTACCGTCAATCCTGGCAATCCATGCATTGCGCCACTTTCTGTAATTGCTGTTGTTAAAATCAATGAAATAGGCAAGGGTTCCGAACCCCGCATATATAACCGGGACTTTCCAGTATCTTTTGTTGTATATCTGGCCGAGGCCCGGGAGAGTGGCCGAAAGCATGGCTGCCCTTGCAGGGGAAGGTTCAAACACTTCGGTCTCGTTCAAAGGCCTGACCTGATCGTTATTTATGGTAAATGCGTGAACAGGCGAGGTATTGAAGGCGGAGAGATAAAAAAAAAGTACACAGGCCAGACCAGCAATCAGCTTGTTGGGGAAATGGCTATACTTTTCTCTGCGGTGCATGTTGAAAAATTTCTGTAACGAGACAGCAGCCTGGCATCATTGTTCACTAAGCTTACCAGCAATAATGGCAAGTTGCTCTTGCGATTCAAAGGCTATCACTATGCTTCCTTTGCCGTCTTTCTTGTTTTTGATGCTTACCTTGGTGTTAAATATATTACCAAGGCTTTCCTGCAGTTCTTTCTGCTCTTCGGTAAGTTGTTTTTTCAGTGAGGTTGTTTTGTGCTTTGGGGCCTGGTCCGCATCATCCGGGGTTATGATTTGCCTGACTATTTCTTCCACTTCGCGGACTGAAAGGTTTTGTGCCAGGGTATCCTGGTACACTTCCAGCAGGGTGGTTACATCATCCAGCGGAAGAAGAGCTTTTGCATGACCCATGCTGATGAGGTCCTGCCTTAGGCCAAGCTGAATTTCTCCCGGCAGGTTTAGGATCCTTAGGTAGTTGGCTATGGAGGACCTGCTTTTGCCCAGTCGCTCGCTTAACCTCTCCTGTGTAAGAGCATAGTCGTTTATGAGTTGTTTATAACCGAGTGCTATTTCAATCGGGTTGAGGTTTTCGCGTTGAATATTTTCCACGATTGCCATTTCCAGCATGGCGTTTTCATCGGCTGCCACAATATAGGCCGGCAGGTCCGACAGACCTGCAAGCCGGGCTGCCTTTAGCCGCCTTTCTCCGGATATAAGCTGCAGCTTATTATCTTCCAGCTTGCGAACGGTAATGGGTTGTATCACTCCCTGTTCTTTGATTGAGGCAGCCAGGTCGTTCAGCGCTTCCTCGTCAAAATCGGAGCGGGGTTGGTGCGGATTGGGCTCAATAATGTCGACGGGCACCTTGCCGATAGTACCTGTTGGCAGCAGGTCTTTTTCCACATCATAGGTGGGTTGTGCTTCTATGCCGCTTTGATCCAGCAGTGCTCCCAATCCCTTACCCAGTGCTTTTTTCTTGGCATTCATGCGATTGAAATTTTATTGAATCGGTATTTTCATACCTTTATTATGACAATCATCCTGTAAGTTGTAACGCGCAGATGGGATAAAATTATATGTTTATTTTTTTATCTGCCTTTCTCATTTTTGTCATCCCGTTCTTTTGCAGGATCTCTCTTGCAAGGTTGAGGTGGTTAAGCGATCCGCGGCTTTGGGCGTCGTGCATAATAATGGTCTCTCCAAAACTGGGCGCCTCCCCAAGCTTGATATTCCTGTATATCACCGTGTCGAAAACCAGATCCTGGAAATGCATTTTCACTTCTTCCACCACCTGGTTAGCCAGCCTGAGCCGGGCATCGTACATGGTCAGGAGAATCCCTTCAATTTCAAGTTTTCTGTTTAGCCTGGATTGTACGATCTTGATGGTGTTAAGGAGTTTTCCAAGACCCTCCAGGGCAAAATACTCACATTGCACCGGGACAATCACAGAATCAGAAGCTGTCAGTGCGTTGACGGTAACCAGTCCGAGAGAAGGTGAACAGTCTATAATTACAAAATCATACTGATCTTTCACCTTGTCAATTACCTTGCGCATCATTTGTTCGCGGTTGGGCATATTGATCATCTCTATCTCAGCTCCGACGAGATCAATATGTGCAGGGATCAACTCCAGGTTTGGTGTTTCTGTTTTAATGATGATGTTCCGGGGGTCTACATCGTCAATAATACACTCGTATATACTTGTCTTAACGTGTTTTGGGTCTATGCCTACTCCTGAAGTAGCATTTGACTGGGGGTCTGCATCTATCAACAGCGTTTTGTGTTCAAGAACGGCCAGGCTGGCAGACAGGTTTATGGCGGTGGTGGTTTTTCCGACACCCCCTTTTTGATTGGCAATGGCAATGACTTTACTCATATAAAAAATATAAAAAACAACGGTTGTTTTTAATGCGTTTTGGTTGCAAAATATTTAGCAAGCATTGATATACAGCCAGGTCGTTGCCTTTTGGCGGATAATGCAAAAGCTGAACCGGTTCTTACGACACTGGTGACGCAGTACAATACTGTTTACGACTGACGCCAGGTTGCAAATTTACAACTTTAGCCAGCTTCCTGTTTGTTTTTTATGAAAAAAAACAGGGGTTTGTCTGATATCCGTTGCCAGGCCGCTTATTGAGGCGGTTCTTGTGTCCAGTCGATTTCAGAGCCAAGCAAGCTGTGGGGGATAAGGTATACCAGGAACAGAATGATAGCTGCCGCAAGCACCCAGGACCGGTGATACGGGTTTTTTCTGACCTTGAAAAAGGCAATTGCCCAAAAAATAAAGGAAACGGCTGTTTTGTTGTCTGTAAGGTCTGTGCCGAAAGGCCACCCCGTCCACCAATCGCCGAAGGCATACTTTTGCACGATGGGGCCAAACACCAGCCCGCCCAGGATCAGTGTTACAATGGTCCATAGAGCAAAATTATAGGTTTTTTCCCTGAACAGGGCTGCAATGCCCGCTCTCATACTGAAAAGCATGGCGGCGAACATGAAGATGATGTGCGGTGTCAGAGCCCATGCCGGCACCGCGTCGCGGAACCTTATGATCACGGGTTCTTCATTTACGACCACCGACTCGTCGCCTGCCTCGAGCACAATCTGGTATTGTGCTTTTCCAGCCGCCGGCAGTTGAGGGATGTATGCCACCAGGTAATCGTTCTCCCGAACCAGCTGAAGGGTATCCCAGGGAAATTCACCCGGATACAGCCTTACCCTGTAATACCCTTCGATATCCCTGTTTTCTGCTTTTATCCTTACCGGTGCATCAGAAGGCTGATCATAGGTTCTGATCAGGCGGTAGTCAATTGTTTCTGATGCAATCTCCACGCTGGCCCGGACAGGCTTGGTGGGACCGGTCATGCGCGTATACACCGAACTTAACAGTGTAATTACTATCGCAATAATCCAGAAAAGCACGCTTCTGTTTTTCATTTGTTTATGTTTTTTCAACTAATGGTTATTGAGGTGTTTATGTTCTTGTCAAAAGCTTAGGGGTTGTGTTGCAACTGTCAAAAAGTCAAAAAGTCAAAATGTCAAACTGTCGAAACGCCGAAACGTCCCAATAATCATCCTCCTGTGTGTCAAAACCTTTATTCCCGGAGCACCGGGATCCTCTCTGTGGGGTTTGGCTTTGCCTTAGCCTTCTTCCTTCCATTGCCAATGATCACACTCCCGGGTGTCAGCATTTTACCATATACGCATCTATTTGTCGATGGTTTCGTTTGGAATGAACGAGACGTTTTCCAGGATCCTTGAATAAATAATAGCGTTGTATATCTCCTGCATCATGTCGGTACGAATGTTCATTTAAATGAGTTTGCGGTTTGACTGGCTGGGATATGTCCGGTTGGAAAGGAAGACAAAAACCAGGTCTTCCATGGGGTCGGCCCATACGTAGGTGCCTGTAAAACCACTATGACCGAAGCTTAGCGGCGATGCGCTCTTTGCTGAGGGGCCGCTTTGATCTCTGTCCAGGGCAGGTTTGTCAAACCCCAGCCCCCGCCGGTTTCCTTTACTGGTAAAATGGGCTGTGGTAAACTTTTCAACGGCAGAACTTTCAAAATACTGATCACCCCCATAGCTGCCGCCGTTGATGATCATCTGCATTAAGACAGCCATGTCTGCGGCGTTTGCAAAAAGGCCCGCGTGCCCGCTTACCCCGCCTAACATGGCAGCTGCCGGGTCGTGAACGTATCCGTGTACAGTTTGTCTGCGCCACAAAGTATCCCTCTCGGTGGGAGTAATTCGTATACTGTCGGAGTGTTTGCCTGGCCGGAACCCGGTGTTCTGAAGTCCAAGCGGCATATAAAAGGACTCATGTACAAAGCTGTCGAGGGGCTGGCCGGTAACATGGTTGATGATTTCTGCCAGAAGAATAAACCCAAGGTCGCTGTACCGGTAATCCCTGCTTTCGCTGAGTTCCGAATTGGAGATCCGGGCAAACATGCTCTCCCGGAAGTCCCTGTGCAAATACATATCCGGGGAGACCTTTACAGGGAATTCATCTGTGGCATATGTATGGTACAGGCCATCAACAAAGCTGCCATCCTGGTTGAGCGTTTCCGTAAAGAAGGGTATCCAGGGCTTGAAGCCGGCCTGGTGCGCAAGGATGTCGCGCATGGTGATCTCACCTATGTCCGGGTTCCCGATCCAGGGCAGGTATTTTGCGATGCCCGCATCCAGATCTATTCTCCCTTGCTCATGGAGCTTCATAAGTGCTACCGTGGTTGCGGCCACTTTCGTGACCGATGCAAGATCGTAAATATCTGAAGTGTTAACGGGGGTAATGCTGTCGTATGTATGGTATCCGAATGCTTTGTTGTAGATCATTACGCCATCTTTTATAATGGCTACCTGGCATCCAGGGTATGCTTTTTCCAGGATGCCTCTCTCTGCCAGGCTGTCGATACGGTGCAGGAGATGACCCCTGATCCCTGCTTCTTCCGGGTATCCAAAACGAATACGGGTCGGCTCGGCTGTGACGATGCCGGTGTTTGCCGGGATGTGCTTCCCGGCCGTTACAGGCAGCTTCCCTGTGAGCTGAATGCCATTGAACAGGGCTTCGGCAGCTGCATGTTCAAACAATTCCCCCTCCTGGTAAGCAACCAGGATAGCATCGACATACAATATCTCATCCTCGAAGAATGCGAGGCTGTAAGGATTGGCAAAAAGACTCAGAATGACGTCCTGTTTCCGGGCTATGGAGTGTATCAGCCCGATTGTTTTTCCATTGATACCGTAATCGTTTCTAAAGAAAAAGCTGTTGTCGTGCACGGATATGATCACCAGGTCGTATGCTTCCAGTTTTTTCATCATCTGAAAGGCCCTGACCGGCGTGTGATATTTATCGATCCCATACCTGGAGACGGGGCTGTACTTGTTGAGCCTTTCATGGAATGCATTGTCAGGGGTGGCACCTATGGATAAAGCCGCAATACGCTTGTGAGCAATGTTTCTTAGCGGCACAAGTTCTTGCTGGTTCCGAACAAGGGTCAGTGAGGATTCTACAAGCTTTTTATTCAGTAACCTGTTTTGAATGGTGTTAAGATCTTCAACAAGCATTTCAGGAGTGGCGTACCGGAAGTTGTCCAGTCCGGCTTTTTCTTTAAAGTGCAATACTTTTCTGCATTTTAGGTTGAGGTATTCTTCCGGCAGGATACCGTTAAGGATGGCATTTTTTATGGTATTGATGGCTGCGGGCACGTTTTCGGGAAGCAGCAGGATATCGTTCCCGGCCATTAACGCCCTCAGTTCGAGTTCGCCGGGTTCGAAATAGTCGCTTACCCCACGCATATCAAGGGCATCGGTGATAATGAGTCCGTTAAACCCCATTTCCATTTGCAACAGCTTTGTCACGATGTTATGGGAAAGGGTTGAGGCCAGCTTTGGCTCCGGCTCGAGCGAGGGCATTTCCAGGTGTGCGATCATGACAGATTGCAGCCCTTGCTCTATGAGTCTTTTAAAAGGGTACAGGTGTATGGAGTCGACCTCTTCAAAAGTATGTTTTAAAAGGGGCAGGGTGTGGTGAGAGTCCAGGTTGGTATCGCCATGGCCCGGGAAATGCTTTGCACAGGCAATGATGCCTTCATCCTGCAGTCCGTGCATATACGCGAGTCCTTTTTCGGCCACCAGTTGCCGGTCTTCGCCAAAGGCCCTGAAGTTGATGACAGGGTTTTCGCTGTTGTTGTTGACATCCACCACGGGAGCAAAGTTGATATGAACCCCCATCCGCCTGAGCTGCCTGCCTATTTCTTTACCCATTTCGTAAATCATATCACTGTTCCGGACAGCTCCGAGCGCCATTTGCCGCGGAAAAGCCTCCAGGCTGTCAAGGCGCATTGCGGGGCCCCACTCGGCATCCATAGCAATGAGCATGGGAGTTTGAACCTGGCTTTGCATTCGGTTGGTGACCAGCACCTGTTGGGTCGGTTCGCCGCGGAAAAATGCCGCACCTCCAATGTTATAGTCTCTTACAAGGTGCACAATACTGTCGTAGTAGGCTTCATCGCGATCGGTATGCACCCGTATCATCAACAGCTGGGCTATTCGCTCTTCGAGGCTTAAGGAATGGAAAACCGAGTCTACCCAGGGAGAACTGTAGAGATCTTCACGGGTATTCTGCTTTGTATTGTTCCCGGCAGATTGTATGGCGGGAGGGGAAAGGAAAAAAAAGGATCCCAGTATAATGAAGTGAACTCCTAAAACAAAAAATCTGCGCATGCCAGTAATAGTATAACCATAACCATAATTTTGCCTACTCTGCAAATATAACACAAACGGTTTATAAAGCAGCGCTGGTGGTTTTCATTTTTCATTTTTTTTGGCATGATAATATTTGCAGGCTGGCTTGAGCGGACAGATATCACATTTGGGCTTTCGTGCCTGGCATATATACCGGCCATGCAGGATAAGCCAGTGATGGGCAACGGCAACCTGCTCTTCAGGAATGTATTTCAGAAGCTGCTTCTCGGTTTCCCGTGGGGTTTTCGCATTGGTGGAAAGGCCAATCCGGCGTGCTACCCGGAAAACATGCGTATCGACGGCCATGGCCGGCTTATTATAGATCACGGAGGCAATTACATTGGCAGTTTTGCGCCCCACACCCGGCAGTTTTTCCAGTTCTTTTACCTCGTCCGGAACTACGCCTTTAAACTCTTCAAGCAATACCCCGGCCATCCCAATGAGATTTTTACTTTTATTGTTCGGGTAAGAGCAGCTTTTTATAAGCTCATAAACCATTTCATGGCTTGCCTTGGCCAGTGAACCGGGTTCAGGGAAGCGTTCGAAGAATGCAGGGGTTATTTGATTTACGCGCTTGTCGGTGCATTGGGCTGACAGGATAACTGCTACCAGCAACTGGTAAGGGTCTTTATACAAGAGCTCTGTTTCCGGGTCGGGCTGATGCGTTGCAAAGTAGTTTAAAACAAAATCAAAACGCTCTTTCTTTCTCATCTGCGGCGTATTTTATGGTGTAAGGTCGCAAGGTTTTTTTTGCCGGGATCTGCAGGTCAGACCCTGTATGTCTTTCAGTTTTGAACGGCTAAATTATGGTTTTTTTCTCCTCTGGTGGCTGAAAATGTCCATATTATTGCCTAATTTCGAAGCGTTTTTCGGCAGCAGATATTCGGTGCGCTGCCATTAAGCTAAACAGAAAAAGATATGATAAACAAAGCGTTGACTGATCCCAAAAGTATCGTAGTAGTCGGGGGCTCAAATAATACCGCTAAACCGGGAGGAAAAGTATTAAAGAATCTTATCGACGGAAAGTTTTCCGGTGAGCTCTATGTTACCAACCTTAAGGAGAGCGAAGTACAGGGCATTAAAAGTTACAACGACGTTGCTGATCTTCCGGAGGTAGACCTTGCCATCATTGCCATTGCTGCTCAATTTGTTCCGGATACGGTAGATGTACTCGCCCACCAGAAGGGAGCCCGTGCGTTTATTGTCCTGTCGGCGGGATTCAGCGAAGAAAGTGAGGCAGGTGCTGAGCTCGAGAAAAGGCTTGTGGAGATTGTTGATGAGGTGGATGGGGCGTTGATCGGGCCAAACTGTACCGGCGTCCTTACACCGAATCATCACAGTGTTTTTACGTATCCCATTCCCAGGCTTGACACCAGGGGATGTGATTTTGTTTCGGGGTCCGGCGCTACTGCTTGTTTTATAATGGAGGCCGGTATTCCCAAAGGCTTGAGTTTTGCCAACGTTTTCTCTGTTGGAAACAGCGCACAAATGGGTGTTGAAGAGGTGGTCAGGTACTGGGATGAGTCGTTTGACCCGGGCAGCAGCTCCCGGATCAAGCTATTGTATATCGAGGATATCAAGAAGCCCCAGATGCTGCTGGTCCATGCCGCATCGTTGATACGCAAGGGATGCCGCATTGCAGCTGTCAAGGCTGGCAGTTCGGAAGCCGGCAGCCGGGCGGCCTCTTCGCACACAGGGGCCCTGGCCAGCCCGGATGCCGCCGTAGACGCTTTGTTCCGCAAGGCCGGCATCGTCCGTTGCTACGGCCGCGAAGACCTGATAGCGGTTGCTTCGGTGTTCACATATCCTAAATTGGAAGGAAAGAATATTGCCGTTATAACACATGCAGGCGGCCCCGCTGTTATGCTTACCGATGCCCTGAGCGAGGGTGGACTGGAAGTGCCTGCCATTGAGTCACCGAAATCCAATGAGCTGCTTGAGGAGCTGTTCCCCGGCTCCTCCGTTGCCAACCCCATCGACTTTCTGGCCACAGGTACAGCAGAACAGCTGGGTGTCGTCATTGATTATACCGAAAAATATTTTGACAACATCGACGGGATGGTTGTCATATTTGGCACGCCCGGCCTCTTCCCTGTGTACAATGTCTATGACATGCTTGACCAGAAGATGCGTTTATGCAAAAAACCCATCTTTCCGGTACTGCCAAGCATACTTACCGCGAAAGACGAAGTGGATGCATTTATCTCAAAAGGCCATGTAAACTTCCCCGACGAGGTGATGCTGGGTCAGGCCCTGAGCAGGGTCTTTAACACAGCCCCGCCATCCCGCCAGGATATTGTACTACCCAAGGTAGACAGACCCAAGATCCGCCGTATCATTGACAACGCCGGTGACGGATACCTTACACCCAGGGATGTGCAAACCCTCCTCGACGCCGCCGGCATCCCACGGGTGACCGAAACGGTAGTTGAAACACAGGAAGCAGCGGTCAAAGCTGCAGACCGGATGGGTTACCCCCTGGTTATGAAGGTAGTAGGACCCGTCCATAAATCTGATGTCGGAGGGGTCGTGCTGAACGTAAAAGACCAGGAAAGTGTGGTCAGGGAGTTTAGCCGCATGATGAAGATCAAAGATACTACCGGTGTGCTCATGCAGCCTATGCTTGAGGGTATTGAGCTTTTCGCCGGCACCAAAAGGGAAGAAAAATTCGGCCATATGATCATGTGTGGCATGGGGGGCATCTTTATCGAAGTACTGAAAGATGTGGCAACCGGATTGTATCCCGTGAACACAGATGAGGCACTTGAAATGATCGACAGCCTGAAGAGTTACGAGATCCTGGAGGGAGTGAGGGGAAAAGAAGGCATTGATATTGATGCCTTTGCCGATGTGCTGGTGAGGCTTTCGTCGCTGATGGAAGCGGCTCCCGAGATTTTTGAAATGGACCTTAACCCACTGCTGGGTAACGAAGAATATATTGTAGCGGTTGATGCAAGGATCAACATACAGAAAGATGCGAACAAACAGACCTAACCTCAGATACCCTGATAAAACATTATGATAATCCGAATAGTTGTTCTGGCATTATACGCCCTGATGATTGTATGGGTGGGCATAAGAGGCCTGAAAAAAACAAAGACTTTCAATGATTTTTACCTGGGAGGCGGAAATGTCGGGCCCTGGATGACCGCTTTTTCCTACGGCACTGCGTATTTCAGCGCTGTCCTCTTTATCGGATTCGCCGGAAACGTGGGCTGGAACTTTGGCTTCTCGGGCCTCTGGATAGCGCTGGTAAATGCTCTTCTTGGCGTACTGGTGGTGTGGTGGGTTGTTGGTATGCGCCTGAAAGATGCTGCAAGGGAATACGATGCCTTTACCATGCCCGAATTTCTGTTAAAGCGATATAATGCACCGGAGCTTAAACTGCTTGCCAGTCTCGTGGTTTTTGTGTTTATGATCCCTTATACTGCTGCCGTATTTATGGGCCTTTCCTACCTTTTTACCTCCAATTTTGATATTGAATACTGGCATGCATTGGCATTTATGGGTTTCTTTACGGCCTTTTACATGGTGCTGGGGGGGTATAAATCAATGGCACTGATCGACATGATCTTTGGAATTATCATGGCAGTAAGTGTCATTATACTTTTTTTCAGCACCGTTGGTGAGGGTGGCGGTTTGCCCCAGATCACCTTTGCCCTGCGCGAGATAGACCCCAGGCTGACACAAGCGGTTGGCCCGCCCGGATGGTGGCCGCTGCTGTCCATGGTTTTGCTTACCAGTATGGCGCCTTTTGCCATGCCACAGCTGATGCAGAAGTTTTATGCCATAAAAGACAAAGCTACCGTAAAAAGAGGTATGCTGGCTTCTACTTTCTTTGCCATCCTTATCGGCGGCGTGGCCTACTTTATTGGCTCCACCTCCAGGGTTTTCCTCAGCCCCGAAACCGCCCCTGCTGCTTTCGACCTGCAGGAACAGCCAGTGTATGACATTCTCATGCCCGAGTTGCTTACCAATGTAGTGCCTGTTTCCCTTAGCGTGATAATCCTGTTGCTGATCCTTTCGGCTTCGATGTCAACACTGGCAGCACTCGTTTTGGTTTCCGGCTCTACCTTCGTGAAAGACTTTGTGCACGGATTTATAAAAAAGGACATTAAAGATGCATCCATGACTGTGATGATGAGGTTTATGAGCGCCGTCTTCATCCTGCTGTCTGTCGTGCTGGCCTACCTGAACATTGACAGCATTGTGATGATACTGGGGATTTCCTGGGGGGCTCTCGGGTCCTTCTTTCTTGGCCCGTTTATCTGGGGCCTGTACAGCAAAAAGGTCACCCGCGCCGGTGCCATTGCCTCGGGTACAGGCGGACTTATGGTGTGCCTGGTATTATATGCTGCCGGCATTCCTTCCCCGCAGGCAGGAACCATAGGCATGTTCACATCCCTTGCCCTCAACCCGGTAGTAAGCTGGTTCACACAACCCAAATCGGCGTGATTCAGCCCCTTAAAGCAAAGGGTAGAGGAGACATGAAACTTTCCTGAAAGAGATGTTAAACACAGGGAAGCGTTTGATAGCAGGATGGGGAGTAAGGAGCAGGAAGCAGGAAGTAAGAAGTATAAAGTAGGAAGTATGAAGTAGGAAGTAGGAAGCAGGTGTCTCGTCCTGAAATAGGTTTACACTTTTTGTAAACAAAAATCAGGATTATGAGATACAAAGTAAAGAGATTACCGGAAGAGGTTCAATTCAAGGTTGTCCAGATGTATGTCTCGTCATGAAAAAGGGTTACTATTTGTTATGAAAAATCAGGACGGGCCAAAGTAAAAAATAGGTGAGAAGGCAGATGGAGATTCGAAGTAAGAAGTAAAAAGCAGGGAGTAAGATGAAGCGGATGATTGTATTTTTTGTGATGGTGTCTTGCAGCGTGCATTTTCCTGTTATTGCTGATAATGATACGTTGCCGGGAGAGGAACAGGGGTTTTCTGTGAGCTTTCGTGGCTTTGTGAAGACGGATTACTGGATTGACAGCCGCACGGTGGTGGCGGCTCGCGAGGATCTGTTTTTGCTGTATCCGGCAGGTAAGAAGTTGGATGACAACGGCGTCGACATATACGGAGATCCCGTTTTCAATTTTTCGGCCATCACATCCCGGGTGGCTGGCCATTTTACCGGCCCTGATGCCTTTGGCGCAAGGGTAAGCGGGATGATAGAAGCGGACTTTTCCGGTGTTACCGATGCCGACATTAACGGTTTTCGCCTCAGGCACGCTTATCTGAACCTGTCATGGGAACGCTGGGACCTGCTTCTGGGGCAATGGTGGCATCCTCTTTTTTCCCCGGCAGTGGTCCCTGCCGTGGTGTCATTGAATACAGGGGCGCCTTTTCAGCCCTTTATCCGGAATCCGCAGGCAAGCCTTACCTATCACCATGCCAACTCCAGCTGGTTGCTTTCTTTCATCGGTCAGCGCGACAACTCCAGTGATGGCCCGCAGGGTGTCTCGCCCAACTACCTGCGAACAGCTGTAATGCCGAACGTGCATTTCCAATGGAGCCGGAAAGCCGGGAACGTCAGCAAGGGGCTGGCTGCCGACTATAAAACCATCAGGCCGAGGTTGGTAACAGAATCCAACCTGTATACCGACAACAACATCTCCACCTTTGCACTGATGGCTTATGGCCGCGTTACCGGCAGCAACTGGGATGTTAAAGCGAAAACAATATACGGCCAGAACCTCAGCGAGCATCTTATGCTCGGAGGCTATGCCGAAACCAGGATCGATGACGAAGGATTCGTTTCGTATACACCGCTGAATCACCTCTCCTCATGGGCTAATGTGTTATATGGCGACCGTGTAATGGCCGGTATATTTTTAGGATATGCCCATAACTTCGGCGCTGATGAACAAATTGCAGGCGAATCATATGGTCGCGGCGAAGAGATCGCCTATGTTTATCGCCTTGCCCCGTCGCTGCGCTTTTCCTCGGGCAACATTGAACTGTGCGCCGAGCTGGAATATACTGCAGCTGCCTACGGTGAACCTGACAATAAAGGACGTGTAAAACACCACGAAGAAGTCGCCAACACCAGGTTGCTTTTCACCGCTTTCTACTATTTCTGATACAGGATATGATTTCCCGAACCCCGACATGCAAAATGCCAGCAGTAAAAGCTGTAAATCAATAGGTACAGCCTTATGAAAAATACCTGGCCCTTTATTCTCCCGGTCTTCCATCACCGTTCATTTCCCTTCCTGCGTATTGGAAACCTCCCGTATTTTTTTGGAAATACCCTCTATTATTCCTACCTTTAACATAACAATAGCCTGCTTGCTAAATGTGCTTTTTTACCTCAGGCCATCTGATTCGTTGCGAAAGCCTTGAAACAGAATCTCGAAACAGAATACTATGCCGGCGGCTTTCGACGCCTCGCAACCGGCCTGAAATAAGAACATGAACAATGCAGGTCAGAAGTGCATAAACCCTAAACCCACACTACGATGGAAGACAAATTGATTACCCTGGCAACAGATCATTACACAGCTGCGGAAGTTTTGAAGGCGCGGCTCGAATCTGCCGGAATAAAGTGCTTTTTGCGAAACGTTCACCTCATACAGGGAGCGGGCTCAGAAGGTGTGAAAGTCCTTATACATGAAGATGACCTCCAGATGGCACTGCGATTAATGAACGAATGGAAGGTTGAGCAGGAAAAGATGGAGATGAAGAATCCCCGCGAAGTGCGGCGCATTTTGGTACCCGTTGATTTCTCGGATTACTCAAAAAATGCCTGCCGGTATGCATTAAACCTGGCAAAAAAACTAAAAGCCGATATCAAGATCCTGCATGTGTATTATGCACCTATTGTTGACCTGGTCCCTATCACTGATGCCTACAGCATCCAGGTGGATATGGATATCAATCTCCGTGAGATGGAGAGCAATGCCAGGAAAGGCCTTCTGCAATTCGTAAGCGAGATCAGAAAGGAAGCAGCCGGCAAAGGAATGGGAGATGTCAGGATCGGCTATTCTTTGCGGGAAGGGATCACAGAGGACGAGATCGCAAAGATGGCGGAAGATTACAAACCCGGAATTATTGTTCTGGGGACAAAAGGCAAAGGTGAGAAACAGAGTGATATCATCGGAAGCGTTGTTTACCGTGTGCTTGACAGAACGAGGGTTCCTGTCCTGGCCATCCCGGAGCAGTCTGCCTACGATGCATCCAAGGAGGTAAAAAACGTTGCCTATGCCACCGAGTTTGACGATTCGGATTATGTTGCCATACGGCGGTTGCTATCCATTCTCTCCGAGTTTGAAGTTAAGCTGCACTGCATCCATATGTCAAAAACGCCCGCCAAAGACATGAATGAGGCCAGGATGGACACT
The DNA here is from genome assembly GCA_003556325.1 of Bacteroidales bacterium. Classification (GTDB taxonomy): domain Bacteria; phylum Bacteroidota; class Bacteroidia; order Bacteroidales; family UBA7960; genus PUPG01. Next base: position 53,724 of record PWRF01000346.1, read on the forward strand.
CTTAAAAAGTATTTTGCGAAAGTACACAGAGGCATAGAAGTTGAATGCCACCTTCTGGAGAGCGATGATACTATCAAGGAGCTGGAGTCGTTTGTCGAAAAGAAGGGTATAGACCTGTTTTCGATGGTTAACAGGAAGCGAAGTTTGCTTGCCAGGCTTTTTAACCCTGATATCACACGCAAGCTGATCTACCAGAGCACTACACCTTTGTTGATATTCAGGGCATAAACTTACCGGGAAGTCTGTTACTTAATGGTCAGGCTGTGGTTTATCCAGTCGAGGAGGTAATCGTACACCTCCTCTTTGTTCTTTTCGTGCAGCAATTCATGCCTCCCTGAAAAAATTTTCAGGGATAGGTGTTGGAAATTCTGCTGGAAATAATTTTTATGCAATTTTACTGCGTCCTTTCCGAAGCGGCCCACCGGGTCTTCTTTCCCGGACATGATCAGCACGGGTAGTGTTTTCCGGTATGTAATCAATGATTCCGCCCTTGCGGTAGCCAGTACACCCTTTATTATCTCTTTGAAAAATCCATTTGACAGGTAAAAGCCACAATATGGATCCTTTGCATATGTGTTCACCTCCTGCCTGTCCGAAGAGATCCATTCGTACATGGTTGGCCTGGGTTTAAAATGCCTGTTGAAATTCCAGTAGAACAGTTTGTTGAACCATGCGCTTTTGTTTTCGGCACCCTCCATTATCGACTTTAGGCGAAGCAAGTTCAGCAACGGCAGCAAAAGGGCCCTGTTCATCACGAAAGTGCCTGAAAGAATAAGTCCTTTGATGTAAACAGGATACACTGCTGTGAAGTGTCTTGCCAGCACGGAACCCATAGAGTGCCCGAATAAAAAAACGGGTGCTTCGGGATGTTCTTTGCGTATGTAGGTATATAATGCCCTGACATTTTCCAGCATGCTCTGCCAGCCTCTCTGACGCGAAATGATGCCCGTGTTTTTCAGGTCTTGTGCTGTTTTGCCCTGACCCGGATGGTCGCCAATATACACGCTGTATGCATTTTCTGCAAGGAAGGTGGCAAATTCTTCGTATCTGCCCGCGTGTTCAGCCATTCCTGGGATGATCAAAACCATTCCTTTGGCTTTGGCGTCTGCCGGAACATAACCGTTCACATGAAAGCGGTGATCTGACGGGCTGCTCAGGAAAAAACTCTTCGTGCTGACGGATTGGCTTTTCATTTTACTCATTTTTACGACCTTTGTGCCCGGAAAAGACAGATCCAAAAATAAACATTTATGGGGATGCAGAAAGAAAAACCCAATTTTGGAAAAAAGCTAAACCCTGTTCAGCGTTTTCTTTTTACCCTGGCGGGATTGGCGAGTTTTGGCCTGGGTTTTCTGGGTGTTTTTGTGCCCTTGCTGCCCACTGTTCCGTTTATGTTATTGTCGGCCTTCTGTTTTGCAAAATCTTCAGAGCGATATTACAACTGGCTTATCACTCACCGGTATTTTGGCGAACACATACTTAACTATCGCGATCACCATGCGGTAACAGCGGCGGTTAAAAGAGGAACGATAGCTTTGCTTTGGATCAGTATAGGGATTACGGCGATTTTTGCGATCAACAATTTATGGATTCGTCTGATGTTGCTGGTTATCGCCATCAGTGTGACCGTTCACGTGGCCTCCTTAAATACCATCAGCAAAAAATGAAGGGCCTCGCTTTGCAGGGAGGCCCAGAATGCTATTCATTATTTTGACGAACAAACCGTCTTATTGGGGTTTAACATAACCCTGGGTAACTTCCTCAGGGGTAGGCTCCCGGCGGCGTATCACTTTTCCCCTAAAGTGAAGATCCATGCCTGCCAGGGGGTGGTTGAAGTCCATCTTGACCTTTTCGTCACCGATTTCCATCACTTTCCCCCTGTGAGGGTTCCCCTCCTGATCTTCCATGTTGATGATATTTCCTTCTATGAGAAGGTCATCTGCGAGCTTGCCATCAATCACAAAAATGCTTTTGGGCAGGTCTACAATGGCCTTCTCGTTCACCTGCCCATAAGCCTTGTCGGCTTTTATGGTGAACTCAAACGTTTCTCCCTCCTTAAGGTTTTTAACATTCTCTTCGAAGCTCTGATTCAAGCGGCCCACACCAAACAGGAATTCAATAGGCTGGTCTTCCTTGACAGTTTCCAGCAAGTTTCCTTCGGGGCCTCCTTCGCGCAACTCATAAGTGAGTGCAATTACTTTGGCATCAGATTGCGTCATAATATACAATTGTTGGTTTGAAATTTGAACGGACAATTCCCTTAAAGGGAAGCCCGAATCGGGTTTTATTTGTATTGCGAAGGTATAAAAAATGAGATAAATCGCAAAAAATCAAGGGGTTTTATTTGTTTTGGCCTTATTAAATGCGCGGGTGTGAGCAGGTGTTATCCAGTGCTGACAGGCAAACGGGCATATGGCTGAAGGCTTGGCGAGCATCCTCTTACTATAGAATATTACTGTCTAAAAAATTGTATTGTCAGAAAAAAGTTGTATTTTTGCGCTCCTGAAAAACATCAAATACCGACAATCATGGCAAAGAAATCGAAAGAAGCTCGTCACCAGGTAATCCTGGAATGTACTGAGCACAAAAACAGTGGGATGCCGGGGACGTCAAGATATGTTACCACAAAGAACAAAAAGAACACACCTGAACGCCTCGAAGTTAAAAAATACAATCCCATCTTACGAAAAATGACCATTCATAAGGAAATAAAGTAAATCTGAATCATTATGGCAAAGAAAGTAGTTGCAACGCTAAAGACAGGAAGTGGCAAGGGGTTTGCCAAAGTCATCCGGATGCAAAAATCTGAAAAGTCGGGTGCATACGCTTTTGAAGAAGACATTGTTTCTGCGGAAAAAGTAAAAGAGTATTTTGCACAGAAGAAATAATTGTTTGTTCAGGTTTTTCCCAGCGCACCTGCCGGGCTGATCGATATCTGCCTGGCAAAATGGTAGTTGCAGGGATAACAGGGAGCTTTTCAGATCTGTTCCAACACGCTTGGTGCAGGTCTGTTTTTTTTGCGGTACCATAAAAAAATCTGTCTATCATGGGTTTGTTTGACATGTTCTCCAGGAACAAGGAAGAAAAGCTGGATAAGGGATTATCCAAAACCAGGAACACCTTTTTTTCAAAACTCTCCAAGGCGGTTGCCGGCCGCTCGAAGGTTGACGATGAGGTGTTGGATGACCTCGAAGAAGTGCTCGTTGGGTCGGATGTGGGGGTGTCCACAACCATCAAGATCATTGAAAGGATTGAAGAGAGGGTGGCAAGGGACAAATACCTCGGCACGGATGAGTTGAACAGGATATTGCGTGAAGAGGTTACTGCACTCTTATGCGAAAATGAATCGTCCGACTTTTCCGAAATATTGTCTGAAAGCCGGGAACGTCCTTATGTGATCATGGTGGTGGGTGTTAACGGTGTTGGAAAGACCACTACGATAGGCAAGCTGGCACATCAGTTTAAAAGCGCCGGGAAGAAGGTTGTGCTCGGGGCTTCAGACACTTTCCGTGCTGCGGCGGTCGACCAGCTGACCATCTGGGCAGAGCGTGCCGGGGTTGAGCTTGTCAGCCAGGGCATGGGCGCAGATCCTGCGTCTGTATCCTATGAAACCCTTGAGTATGCAAAACGGGAGAATATGGATGTGGCCATTCTTGACACGGCCGGACGATTGCACAATAAGGTCAACCTTATGAACGAGCTGGGCAAGATCAAAAGGGTAATGAAAAAAGTCATTCCCGGCGCGCCCCACGAGATCCTGCTGGTGCTTGACGGGTCTACCGGCCAGAACGCCTTCGAGCAGGCCAAACAGTTTACCGCCGTTACTGAAGTAAATGCTTTGGCCATTACCAAGCTGGATGGCACGGCGAAAGGGGGCGTAGTTATTGGTGTTAGTGACCAGTTCAGCGTACCTGTCAAATATATTGGTGTAGGCGAGAAGATCGACGATTTGCAGATTTTTGACAGGGAAGCATTCGTTGAGAAACTCTTCCAGTAGCATGAGCAGATGCATTTGATAGCAGAATAATTTTCCTGATCGTGGCAAACAAAACTTCCGTTAATATCATAACCCTCGGGTGCTCCAAGAATGTGGTTGATTCTGAAAAAATAATGGGTCAGCTTTCTCCGCACCGGTTCAGCATATCGCACGAAAGCAATGAGCCTTCTGACATAGTTATCATCAACACCTGCGGTTTCATAAAGGATGCCAAAGAAGAAAGTATAGATGCCATTATCCGGCTTGTTGAGGCCCGCAAGCAGGGATTGGTCAAAGACGTTATAGTTACCGGATGTTTGTCGGAACGCTATCGTGAGGAATTGAGCAGGGAGATCCCCGAGGTGGCTGCCTGGTTTGGCGCACGCGATCCCGGTGAGCTTCTCGAATGGTTTCATCAGAAGTACGATGCCCGTAATCCTGAGCGATTGCTATCCACACCCGGCCATTACGCCTACCTTAAGATCTCGGAGGGATGTGACCGCACCTGTTCGTTTTGCGCGATACCCGCCATACGTGGCAAGCACCGGTCTGTACCGGTTGACCGCCTTGTAGATGAAGCCGGGATGCTGGCCGGGCGAGGAGTTAAAGAGCTTGTTTTGATAGCCCAGGATTTGAGTTATTACGGCATTGACCTGGCCGGCCGTTCGCAACTGGCCGGACTGCTCAGGACTCTCTGCGAAGTGGAAGGTATACGATGGATACGCCTGCATTATGCTTATCCCAATAATTTCCCAATGGAAGTGCTGGACGTCATGCGCGAATCCTCAAAAATATGCAACTACCTCGATATCCCCCTGCAGCATATCAACGAGGAAATCCTCAGGTCGATGCGACGCGGGCATGGGAAACATGAAACGGAGATGCTGGTGCAACGGATCAGGGAAACAGTTCCCGGTATTGCCCTGCGCACGACGCTGATGCTGGGTTATCCGGGAGAAACGGAAGAGGCATTCCGGGAACTCATGGAATTTGTATCCCTTGCCCGTTTTGAGCGTCTTGGCGTTTTTACCTATTCCCCTGAGGAGGGAACAAAGGCCTGGGAGCTGGGAGACCCCGTGCCCGAATCCGTAAAACAGAAGCGGTCAGATGCTCTCATGGAAAAGCAGGCCGAAATATCCATGGAACATAACTCCCGCAAAATCGGGAAGGTAATGCAAGCAGTTATCGACAGGGAAGAGGACGATTACTATATCGGTCGCACAGAGTTTGATTCCCCGGAAGTTGATAACGAGGTCTTTATTGAAAAATCCCGTCCGCTTTTTCCCGGTCAATTTGTTTCGGCAACGGTTACGGATGCCGCGGCGTTCGAATTGTTTGCCAGGCCACACGGCAAATAATGTCCTGACTTCCCGGTAAGCTCAGCTCCGGGAATTTTTGCCGGGTCCAGGGGCCGGAAGTTATTTAAGCAGCAGAGAGTTAAAAATCAGCTTGTTGGACACCGGGGTTGACCCTCTGAAATTGGGGGCAAAAGAGAAGAGTATCGCTTGCCCCTCGCCGCGCTTAAGCCACACTACGGCCGGATGTCGTTCCAGCAGCTCTTCTTTTTCTGTGTAACCGCTTAAAAGCAGGTCTTTATCTTCGGGAAACTTTCCGATCACCCTGCGATCCATTCCGAAGCTGGGTATGGACGTTGCAAAAACAGGTGAATTCCTGTGAAATACACCTATCTGGTTTTGCATGCCCAGTGTTATGGGATGATCTTCCAGAAGGTTGATCTTCAGCAGTGAACCCGGACTGTAAAACCCGTTATTTGTGAGTTGCCCGGATACATTCTGCACAGGGAAGCGGAAATTATTCTCGTCTTCGCCGGGGTTCATCAGTCCGAAGAAAAGCTCGGTGGACCGCGCCCAGGAAACAATATTTCCTCCCTTTTCCATAAATTTCAGCACATTCTGCCACCCTTCGCTTCCCATGCCTTTTATGTATTCCGGGTTGTAAAAGGGAATATATACCTCACCGGCACGGGTGGTGTGTCCATGCAGGATCTGATCTTTGGTGGCGTCGGGAAATACGATCACATCGAACTTCCCTTTCAGGTCGGTGTCTTTGAAATCTACAGGATTGAGGACGCTGTATCTGATGCCATAAGTGTCGAATAGCCAGCGGGTCCAGCCGGCATCCATGTCGTGAAAATTTGTTTCACACAGGGCAATCCTGGGCATATCAACGTTTGCGATCTGCACATTCGGCAATTCAGTAAGATATTCAGGGTTGATATGGAGATCTTCCAAAAGGGATAACAGGAATTCACGGTTGCTTCTGCTCACTGGTATCACGAAACTTCCTTCGGGATATGGTTCATCCTGCCACAGCATCTTCTCGGTAGTTCTCATTACGTCAAATCCTTCGCCAAGGGTGGAGAAAGCTGCTTTGTAGCTGTGGTTTTTGTTTGCAGGAAAGAGAAGATGGGTGATGTCTCCGGGTACGCCCCTGCTGACGTGCAGCTCATAAGGGTTGATCCGTGAGTACTGAACGAGGTCGTTTTTGTAGGGAGTGTTGATCTCATGGCTCAACACTCCACGGTGCAGGGGCAAAGACCAGGAGGTGATGTCGTAGGGCCTGATCATCTCTCCGCCGGGAGTATATCTGCGTACGGGAAACTCCTGGCTTTCCATGACCTCCTTGATGAAAGCTCGGAAAGGCTGGGCAAGCGGGATGATAAAATCGCCTTCACGAATAAACAAACCCTCCATGACGGCATCGTTATCCATTTGGTATATGTTGATGCCATGCCGGTCCATGAGCTTTAAAAGACTAATCAACTCACCCTGGTCGTGTTGCTCGCGCGGCAGCACATAATAAAACGGAGGCTTGGGAAGCCCTTTGTTGATTTCTCTGCGTGCCATCTCATTCCTGAACTCCAGAATATCCTCACGGTGCAGGGAAGCGGTTTTTACCAGGGAATATACCGACTCCAGTTCATAAGTTACCAAGTCCTCCAATCTCCACCACCCTCCAGGCCATGGAGCAGGAAAGTTGATGCTTTTTTTGTATTCAGACAATCCTTTGCCAAAAACGCGCAGTTCGTTGGCCTCGATGTAAATGGGTGTTGCCAGTTGAACCGAGGCGGCTTCGGTAAGCAGGCTGATCACGTTTTTCCAGGTCGATGTTTGGGTAGACCCCGGCCAGTAATCATCAAAAAGGTAATGCTGGCTGATGCCCTTCAGTCCGCTGGCGGTCATGTCCCTTGCCATGTTTGAACCAAAAACCCAGGTCCAGTTCCATACCAGTTCGTCTACATTTTGTGCAATGGGGTCGTGGTTGGGGGGCACGAAATACCTCGGCCCTGTGCTTCCCATCTGGTGCTTTTCGACGAGCACGTGAGGGAACCAGTCGCGGTTGTATATGTCGGCCACGGCCTGGTTATCGGTTTGGGTAAGGGTTACAAAGTCACGGTTTATGTTGTGACCTACGTACTTATGGTAAACTCCGGGTAAAGAACTTCCCTCATAAGGTGTATCCAGGTATCTGCGGTAATGCTCCACGATCATATTCATCCCATCCGGATTGTGGCAAGGAACCATCATAAAAACGACATTGTCGAGATGGCCGGGATTGCTGCCGGTCCCTGTGATGAGGTTGTATGCCATCAGTGGAGCAGCCTGGGAGGGTGCAACCTCGGTAGAGTGCATCGACAAGGTAACCAGCACAAACGTTTTTCCTTCGTCGATAAGTTCTTCAAGCTCGGCGGGAGGAATATCCGCATCGAGTGCCAACCGGCGGTTTATTTCCTGCAACCTGTCCAGGTTAGCTATGTTTTCTGCCGAGGAAACAAAACCAATATACATAGGTCTGCCCATTGGGGACTCTCCATGTTCGACCATCTTCATCATGTCGGATTGGTTTTGAAGGAGATCAAGGTATTCAATCAGTTCTTCATAGAGAAACATCTTTCTGTCGTCGCCCGGGTTAAAACCAAAAAAGTCTTTCGGGGCAGTTAGTCCGTTTTCTCCTGCAGAGAGGCTTGCTGATTTGATAAGGAAGCAAATGGCGGTAAAAAGTAAAACAAAGGACCTTGAAAGAAACATAATTGTAAGAATTTAGAAAAAATGCATTTTAATGATAAATGGAACGGGCATAAAAATACAAAAATGATTGACAATACAGAGCCAATCATTCTCCATAGTCAAAAATGCCTGTTTTCTGAACGATGGGTTACTTACTCATAATGGTATTGTAAGTTTGCATCAGGATGTCGGAAGCTTCTTCTTTGTTGCTGCCTTCTGCATAGGTCCTTAGCACCGGTTCAGTTCCCGAAGGCCTTATCATCACCCACTGGTGGTCGCTGAAATAGTATTTAAACCCGTCCAGGGTTTCGGTATGCAGAACCTTATATTTCCCAAAGCTATTGTAAACCCCTTTTTTGCAATTCTCCACGATACGCTCTTTCTCAGCGGGATCAAGCGCAAGATCTGATCTTTCAAAAGCAAATGGGCCGGTGATTTTATATACGTCATCTATCAGCTCCGTGAGTGACTTGCCGCTTTTTACCATGGCTTCCCAGATGATCAGGCCGTTATAAATGCCATCGCGTTCAGGAATTTGACCATTTACCGCTATCCCTCCTGATTCTTCTCCGCCTACCAGGACCTCTTCCTCCAGCATAATGCCGCAAATATGCTTGAATCCTATTTTTACCACCTCAAGGGGTATCTGATAATATGCACACAGCTCTTTTATTTTTACTGATGAGGAAAACCCGACCACCACCTTCCCCTTTTTGTTTTTGTGTTGATGCAGGTATTGAATCAGGAGCAGCTTTACGTGGTGGGAGTCGATGTAGTTTCCGTATTCGTCCATCAGGGCTGTCCGGTCCGCATCGCCGTCGACGGCAAGGCCGCAATGAATGTTTCCAGCTTCTTTGATGGCTTTTGTGAATGCTTTCAGGTTTTTTGCCAGGGGCTCCGGTGGGATGCCGTCGAAAAGAGGCTGCCTTTCGCTGTGCAGGTGCATTATGTCCGGGAAAAGCCTTTTCATGATGTTTTGCCCGGAGCCATACATAGCATCAAAGGCAAAGTTCATGTCTGAGTTGCGAATCTCATTCAGGTCGAATTGACTTTCAAGATGTTTGCAATACATGTCTTCCAGGTCGACATATTCAAGCAAGCCTGCTTTCTGCAGCTCCTCCAGGCGTATATTTTCATATTCTCCGGCCGCCCGTGGGGGTATTAATTCTTCGATCTCGCCCACCTCTTTCTCCAGGAGGGGCCCTCCGTATGCGCCTTTGAGTTTGTAGCCGTTATATTCGGGAGGGTTGTGGCTTGCTGTTATGAACACGCCGAGGGTGCTTTTGTGACGTACAGTGCCCAGGCTGATCATTGGGGCTGTGGCTATTGTACTGGCCATATACACTTTGATATTGTGCCGGCATAGCACCTTAATCACTGTATCAGTAAATAGTTCGCCGCCAAACCTGCAATCGTGGCCGAGAACGATAGTTGGCTTTTCCGTTTGCCTTAATGCCCACAATGCCGTGCCTTCAGCGATGCGCGCCACGTTGGAGGTGGTAAAATCCTTTGCAATAACGGCCCTCCAGCCATCTGTTCCGAATTTGATTTCTTTCATGCTTTTCTGTTCGTTAACCCGTTTTCGTTTCTCTGTTTATCCCGTAAAATGCATCTGCATGGCCAGAAAGGTGGTGATGCCGGTCTGTTCGCCTGAAAATCAGAACATTGACCCTCTACCTGAAAACATTTCTTTCGTCCAGCGCCCTTCTGTATCTTCTTGCGTTAGCCAGATGTTCTGCATAGGTACGTGCAAAAACATGGTATCCGCTAAAGTCTGGCTTTGCGCTGAAATAGAGGTAGTCGTGTTCTTCGTAGTGTAATACCGCGTCAATGGCATGCGGCTCCGGCAAGTTGATGGGGCCGGGCGGCAGTCCGGCGTACTTGTATGTATTATAAGGAGAATCTATTTCCAGGTGCCTGTTAAGTACACGCCTGATGGTAAAATCGCCCAGCGCATAGATCACCGTCGGATCCGCCTGGAGGGGAATCCCGAGGTTTAGTCTGTTCATGTAAACACCTGCAATTCTGGCCTTTTCCTCTCTTTTGTTTGTTTCGCTTTGCACGATCGATGCCAGTATGCCTGCCTCAGCCTCCGATAAGCCAATTTCTTTTGCTCTTTGCCTGCGCGCTTCATTCCAGAAAACCCGGTATTCACGTTGCATCCTGTCAAACAGCTGCCTGGCGTTTGTATTCCAGAACACTTCGTATGTATTTGGAATAAAAAGCAATCGTGCCGGCAAAGAGTCTGTCCCGGCCTCCCGGAGCAATTCGTGGTTACGCAGAAGATCAATGATCTCTGTTGAATCTGCCTCTATTTGCGAGGCTATTCTTCCCGCAAGTTCCTCGTTGGTGCGGATATTATGAAAAGTCAGCCTCACTGGGCTTTGTTCTCCCGATCGCAGAAGGTTGATCAGTTCGTTGTTGCTCATGCCGTGGCGAATAAGGTAGCGACCTGCCATTACGCGGTTAGGGTAGTTTTTTTGTCTGGCCAGCCAATCAAACCGGTCGGGGTGGCGTAACAGGTCCTTATCTATGACCATCCCGAGCACATCATCATAGCTGCTCCCTGTAGGGATGTGCAGGTGAATATGTTCTTTTTCTGCAAGTGCCACATTTGGCGCATAGACATAACTATAAAACAGTATGCCTGCGGCGGCCAGGACGGCCACAAAGACTCCGGCGGCAATTTTTATCATCAGTGCAACTCTCATAATCATGAGAAGTAACGTTTTTCGTTATTATTCATTGCGGCAACCTGTATTATTTCAAACTGGCTAAAACAGCAATTGCAGGAAATGTTCATCGTGCCAGCGGTTTTGATACATGCGCCATGCCTTTCGTGTGCCTGTTATCTCAAAGCCTTTACGTTCGAACAGGCGCAGGCTTCCTTTGTTCCCGGTGCTTATGCCGCAAAACAACTGCTTCAGGTTCAATGTGTTTTTCGCATACTCCTTTATAATGTCAATGGCTTCGGAGCCATAGCCCTGGCGTTGGTGCTGCGGAGCAATCAAAACACCCACTGCCGCACGCCGGTGATGGGGGTCAAAATCAAACAGATCTATTATCCCCACGGTGACCCCTGCGACGGTTTCGATCATCAGGCGCAATTGCTTGTCATGATATATGTTATTTTCTGAGCCCAGGATATATTGTTCGAGGAAAAAACGCGAAATGGGGTTCAGGTGGTTGGATGCAACCCAGTTTTTTGCATCATTTTCCCAGGTGTAGAGGTTTTCCAGGTCTTCTATTTCAACCGGTCTCAGATGTATGCGATCTCCTGTTAAAGGCTTCATATTTCAAATGCCGTTACGTGAAAATTCACCCTGAAAGATGAAGGTTGCCGGTCCTTCAAGTGAAACGTTTCTGTATGCTGATCCTTTTTCTGCCGGAGGTGAAAACGCAACTCTGAGTTCGCCTCCTTTGGTAGTTACCGTGTATGCCTGTTGGGCGCCGCCGGCACGGTGATGGGCTGCTATTGCGGCGGCAGCTGCACCGCTGCCGCAGGAGAGAGTTTCGTTTTCCACTCCTCTTTCATACGTTTTTACATAAAGCTTGCCATCCTGCTGGTGTTTCACGAAGCTGACATTTGTGCCATCCGGCGCCCATTGTTTTTGATGCCGAATTTGCCTTCCCTCCGCAACCGCATCTATGCTTTCCAGGTTTTCAACAAACAAAACCACGTGCGGCGAACCGGTGTCCACAAAATACATGTTGTCAGCAACGGCATCCGGCATGCGCGTTTCCTTTAGATTAACCCTTACATGGGTGACAATGCCATCCTGCTTTGTTACGGCAGCTTCATGGTGTCCGTCGGAGGTCAGGAAAAGGGTTTTCCCGCCTTTGATAAGGCGATTGGATAATGCAAATGCCACGGCGCATCTGCTTCCATTACCGCAGAAGCTTCCCGGCCGACCGTCTGAGTTGAAATACCGCATTCTGAAATCCACGCCCGGTGCCCTTTCTATCAGGATAAGCCCGTCTGCTCCAATACCAAAATGCCGGTGGCACAGTTTTTTTATGAGCAACTCCGTCTTAGGGCTGTTGGCGCTAAAAAAATCCTTTGTATTGTCAATTACAATAAAATCATTCCCGGTGCCATGATATTTTTTAAAAGGGATCGTCATTGCAATGTAGTTTTCTGACACTCAAAAGTAGCAAAAAAACAAAGATGGGCTTTCGAAATAATTATATGTGACAGATTGGCAGTGCGGAAAGTGTTGATATAGTGGCTATAACACAGGCGTGTACGTGTTTTTAAAATTTGTTAAGATTTTTTGTCATCCTAAGGCATATTTATTGATGAGCAGGTTTGATAAAACAAAAGATATTTTCGGTTTGTAGTAAAACAAAGCCGTAAAAATGTTGTTAACAAATTAAAAGGAAATACTATGAAAAAGTTTTTAGGCCTGTTTCTTGCAGCTCTTCTTGGTGGAATAGCTGCAACCGGTATTCAGTCTGTCTATCTTTCACCTGACAACGGGGACGTAACTGTTTCTCATGTTATTCCGGCAAGATCTGAGAGAGTTCCGGCTTCTTTGGTTCGGCATATGAACGATTTTTCTGAGGGATTGCCAGATTTTACCGTTGTTTCGGACATGACAGTAAATGCTGTCGTTCATATTCAGGCTGAGTTTCAGCGCCAGCGCAGTCAGCAGCATGATTTTTTCGGGCCTGATGATTTTTTTGATTTCTTTTTTGGTCCCCGCCGCCGGCCTTCTCCCCAGCAACGTCCCATTATTGGTTCCGGGAGTGGAGTAATAATTTCGCCGGACGGCTACATCGTCACCAATAACCATGTGATCGACAACGCAACTCAAATTGAAGTGAGCTTAAACGATAACAGGGTGTATGATGCCGAGGTTGTTGGTTACGACCCTACGACAGACCTGGCATTGCTGAAAATTGACGAGGCAAATCTTCCGTTTCTGGAATTTGGGGATTCTGACCAGCTTCTTGTAGGCGAGTGGGTGCTTGCCATCGGCAACCCCTTTAACCTGCAGTCAACTGTCACGGCAGGCATAGTAAGTGCCAAAGGCCGCAATATCAATATTCTTGCCGACACGATGGCCATAGAGTCTTTTATCCAGACAGATGCGGCTGTTAACAGGGGGAATAGCGGAGGAGCCCTTGTTAACACCAGGGGCGAACTTATTGGGATCAACACAGCCATTGCTTCAACTACAGGTGCTTTTGCAGGGTATTCTTTTGCCATTCCATCTAATATTGCAAATAAGGTTACCGAAGATCTGATGGAGTTTGGTGAGGTGCAGCGAGGAATGCTGGGTGTGACCATATCGCCGCTTACCAGCCGGGAGGCAGAGGAGCGCGGTCTGGGTGTGATCCGGGGGGCCTATGTGGAAAGCGTTTCGCCAAACAGTGCCGCCGAAAAGGCCGGTATACGAGAGGGCGATGTAATTTTAAAAATTAATGATAACGCGGTTCGTAATCCTACCGAGCTGATTGAGGTTGTCGGGCGTAAACGTCCGGGCGACGAGGTAAGAGTGACCTACTACCGCGACGGCAGGGAGAGGACAACCTCAGCCATCTTGAAGAATATCTATGGCGAGATAGCAGAAGTCACCAGGGAAGTTAGGGAGACAGCAGAAATCCTTGGAGCACGCTTCGAGGAAATTACGGAGCAGGATCTGGAACAGCTTGACACAGATCATGGAGTGAGGGTGGCCTCCGTTGCACGTGGCGCTCTGAGAAATGCCGGTATACGCCAGGGCTTTATTATAACACACATCGACAACCAGGAGGTGCATCACCCGGATGATGTGCTTAACATGCTGGAAGGAAGAAGCGGTGGTGTTCTTATTGAAGGAATTACTCCTGACGGCACCAGGGCGTATTACGGAGTCGGTCTCAGCTAAACACAGCTGATCGAAACCGCTTGTAACTGTCTGATGCTATTGTCTGAAACAAAATTTTTTTGTACCTTTGAGGGTTTTTTCTGCACCGGGTGAGAAAACCCCCTTTAACCTTTTAACAATAAAGGACTTCCATATATGCGACAACTGAAAATTTCGAAATCAATAACGAACCGGGACACCGCGTCACTGGATAAGTATTTACAGGAGATTGGCAAGGTTCCTCTTATATCTGCAGAAGAAGAGGTGCAACTGGCCCAGAGGATCAAACAAGGTGACCAGGTTGCACTCGAAAAGCTTACCAAAGCGAATCTTCGTTTTGTTGTATCCGTTGCCAAGCAATATCAAAACCAGGGGTTGAGCCTGCCAGACCTTATAAACGAAGGCAATCTCGGTTTGATAAAAGCTGCCAAGCGCTTTGACGAAACACGGGGTTTTAAATTTATCTCTTACGCCGTTTGGTGGATTCGCCAGTCTATACTGCAGGCCCTGGCGGAACAATCCCGTATTGTAAGGTTGCCCCTTAACCAGGTAGGCTCTCTGAACAAAATAAAGAAAGAGGCATCCAGGCTGGAGCAGCGTTATGAGCGCCCTCCATCAGCCGAAGAGCTGGCCGACGCCCTTGATGTCAACGAAGATAAGATCACAGAATCCTTCCGGATCTCCACACACCATGTTTCTGTGGATGCACCGCTGGTACAGGGCGAAGATGCAAGCTTGCTTGATGTATATGTAAACCAGGATTCACCCAATGCTGACTCAAGCCTGATACACGAATCCCTTGCCAGGGAGATACAACGTTCGCTTGCTACCCTCACTGAAAAGGAGCGTGACGTGATAAATCTTTATTTCGGTATAGGAATGAATCATGGATTGACCCTGGATGAGATAGGCGCAAAATTTGACCTCACCCGTGAGCGTGTGCGTCAAATCAAAGAGAAGGCTATCCGCCGTTTGAAACATACCTCGAGAAGTAAGCTTCTTAAGGCCTACCTTGGCCAGTAAAATAAAAACATACCAGGTAAAGGGGCAAAGCACAACGAATAACTATGCTGCCCCTTTTTATTTATCACTCCTTAAGCCCAACCCCTTATGAAGCGTCTGTTGTATTTATTCGTCTTTTCCTTTGCAGCTCTGTTCATCTTTCCGGATACAGTTTTTTCGCGGGATGTCAAAGTTCAGGTTGCTGTCACGGCGGATGTGCATGCACGTCTATTCCCTTATGATTTTGTAGCCAACAAGCCTGCCAGGACAAGCCTCGCCAATGTGCATTACATGTCCCAGGTTTTGCGTGCCAGGGACCGCAGCAACCTTATTCTGCTCGATAACGGCGACCTGATTCAGGGAACTCCTGCTGCCTACTATGCAAACTTCCTCCAGGAAGCAGACAAAAACCTCTTTAGCCGCGTCATGAACTTTATCGGCTACGATGCTGCAACCATTGGCAACCATGATATAGAGGCCGGCCCGGAAGTGTATAATCGCTTACTGGAAGAGTTTGATTTTCCGTGGCTTGGTGGTAATGTGCTGGATGCTGAAACCGGAGAGCCCTATTTCAAGCCTTATACCATTATCGAGAGACAGAGGGTAAAGGTTGCTGTGTTGGGCCTCACCACTACGGGAGTACCCACCTGGTTGCCCCCGCACCTTTGGGAAGGCCTGGCCTTTAAGGATATGGTAGAAAGCGCACGTTACTGGATAGACTATATTCAGGAGAACGAGGATGCCGATGCTATAGTGGGACTGTTTCACAGTGGCTTTGGACCTTTGGACCCCGATCCTGACGACCACCCCCTTGAACATGCATCCGGCTATATCGCCAAACACGTGCATGGATTTGACGTTATTTTTGCCTCACATGATCATCAGCGTAGACTTCAAACAGTAAGCAGCACAGCCGGAAAAGATGTAATGGTAATAAACCCCGGGCATTTCGCTGAGAACCTTGCACTCGCTGAACTTACCTTTCGCAGGGATTCCCGCAGAGACCCGTTTGAACTAAAGGATATACGTGCTGAGATCATATCCCTTGACAAAGCTGTGCCAAGTCATCCCTACATACAAAAGTTTGAAGATGATGTACAGGAAATTCTCAACTTTTCCAACACCGAGGTAGGACGGATATCTGAATCCATGCACTCGATTGAATCTTTGTTCGGTAGCGCCCCTTTTACTGATGTAGTTCACCATATTCAGCTCTCCCTGACAGATGCGGATATAAGTTTTACTGCACCGCTGGCTTTTGATCAGACGATCCGGCAAGGGAAACTGTATAAGCGTGATTTTTTCCGCTTGTACGAATATGAAAACTACTTGTATACCATGGAGCTTACGGGGCAGGAAGTGTTGGACCACCTTGAATATTCTTACGGTTTGTGGTTTAACAGGATGCTCAACGAAGAGGACCATCTCCTGAACCTGCGGCGCGACGAGATGGGTCGTATCCATCCGGACAGCAGGGGAAGACGCGCTTTGCAAAACCCGATGTATAACTTTGACTCGGCTGCAGGTATAAAATATATCGTGGATGTAAGCAAACCTGTTGGAGAGAGGGTGGAGATCACCAGCATGGAAGACGGGAGTCCGTTTGATACGGAAACAGTGTATAAAGTGGCCATTAACTCCTACCGTGGCAGCGGCGGTGGCGGTCATCTGACAAGGGGCGCCGGAATCCCGCATGAAGAGCTGTCAGAACGTGTTACCAGCACGAGCGAACACGACCTGAGAAGATACATGATTGATTACTTTTCAGAAACAGGTGTATATAACCCGGAAAGCAGGGACAATTGGAAAGTTGTTCCGGAAGAATGGGCTGAAAAAGGCAGGGAGAAAGATATGAAGTATCTGCGCCCGTAAAACCTGGCAATCAGAATAAACAACTACGAACCTTAAAAGGGGCGATCTAAAGCAGGTCTTCTCTCAGGGTTATTTCGACGGAGAGTATATTATCTCCTCTTTTCAAGGTCAGGTTAACAATACTGCCACGGCTACGCGACAATTCATCCAGCACATCTTCCATGGAGAGTTTGTGGTAAGGCTCTTTGTTGATCGCCATTATCCTGTCGCCTGCCCATATACCGGATTCGTAGCCAGTCGAGCCTGGCCTCACGTAATGGATGATAAACTTCTGGTGGTTCTCCCCTCTGGCTACTACTTCAAGTCCGCTAAGGCTGGTGTTGAATGGATTTCCATGATCCCTGCCCGGCCGCAGTACCACTTTTTCGCGGGGATAATCTAAAACAACTTCGTAGCGTTTGATAATTTCTCCGCCTATAATACCCTCCCAGTCAATTTCCTGCCCCTGGATACGTAAAAACTCCACGTCCGGATACGACACGAGGGGGGAAGAAATGTAGGTGTCTCCTATTATCAGCTTGTCTACCCGACCAATCTGGCCCATAAGATATCCGCTGATCCCCTTGCCTAAAAAACCGGAAATAGTGTTCTCGGAGAGGCCGGCGTAATTCTTGTGCAGATATAAGGGATGACTTGCTCCCATATCCAGTAAAAGATGGGTTGTAATGGTATCGGCAGCTGAGCCGGAACCGGAACCTACAATCGATGCCTTAACATAGGGTTTTCCGTCAACAAGGTCGATCGGGATAATATGGCTGCGTCTTCGTATCCTGTAGTCATGATGGTTGTATACCCTGATATATTCGTTGCTGTAACTGATACGCATCGGGAAGTTTTTGAAAAAGTCGTAACCGATGATTCCGTATACGGGAAATCCAAAAACCTCTGAGAAAGTCAGAAGGTCTTCCGGGATAATAATCAGATTTTTGTTGTGTCCGGTAATTCCCGGTGTTCCAATAGTCACATTCTTGGCAAGCAATGCTTCTACTATCCCACTTCCACCAAGACCATACAGCAATATGGTCTGCTCAATGTCCAGACCCAATAAATCCATCACCAAAGGTTCTGTAAGGATGGTGGTTTTTACTCCGGTGTCAAGAATAAAATAAAACGGCCCGATATCGTTTATGGTAACCGGCATTACGGCCAGATTGTTTCGTACTTTAATAGGTATGGTAACAGAGCGTCTGTCCTGGTCAAAGCGGAAGCCACTTTCAGCAGCATGACCGGTAACAGCGACCGGAGGGGTCAGCAGGATAAGTATAAGTCCTAATGAAAACACTAATTTGCTCATACCCTGATAAACAACAAAAATATAGCCAAAGTTTTATGCTAAATATAAAGAAAATTTAAATTCGCCATTATAAAACGCATGCTGTCATCCGGCTGATTGCCAAAACGAAAACAGGGGGAAGTGATGGTATCCTTTATTCCTCTTCAAGTATTCTTTTATTGATTTTTTTTGCCAGGGAAGGGCCTGAATAGATAAATCCTGTATACACCTGTACCAGCGAAGCTCCTGCCTTTAATTTTTCCATGGCGTCTGAAGGCTGCATGATACCCCCTGCACCAATTATCGGAATCGCACCCGACGATTTCTTGTGCAGATATGCAATGGCCCGTGTAGCTTTATCTTTTAATGGATGGCCGCTTAATCCGCCCTGGCCGATACGTTCTGCCTTTGTACGGCTTGCTTGCAGGGTATCGCGGCTCAAAGTAGTATTGGTAGCAACGATGCCATCGAGGCGGGTTTCTCTGACAATATCGATGATCTCGTCGAGCTGGCTATGGCTTAAATCCGGTGATATTTTCAGCAGGACAGGTTTTGGTTTTTTCTTTTTTACGTTGATGTTCTGCAGTTCATTAAGTATCTTTATTGTTTCCTCCTTGTTTTGC
>PWRF01000068.1 GCA_003556325.1 Bacteroidales bacterium
CACCAAAACAAAACGCAGACCTGATCCGCGGAACAAAAATCTCATTACATTATCCATGTGTGTACGATTTAATGTTATATCAAAAAGTCGATATCCTTATACGGTCACAAGTTGTCACCAATCAAATCCTCTATTTCACTGATCACCTTTTTCTTTATCCCCGGCTTTAATCCAAGGGTATCCAGCATTCCCCTCTGTTGATACAGCTGGCGGCACAGCACAACTTCCTTTTCAAGCAGGGCTTGTTTCTGCTTCTGGTTAAGATGGGTAAGGACAGTGACCGGAAACAAGCCGGTTTTCTGGATCATGTCCCTGAGGCCTTCTTTTCGTGGATAATCCCAGCTCACCATGCGCAGCCCGACGCACCGGGCATACTCCATGGCGTCCTCGGTAAACCTGGTGTTAGTGAACACCCAGCCGTGGAAGCTTCTCTTCTCAAGGCCCGGCGTAGACCTCCAGCGTTTTTCAATATCCATAAAGCGGGAATGGATGTAGAGGGGGACACGCACATTGCAATATTTCCCCTGGCTGTTGTAATACTTGCATTCCACCATAAACTGCTGGTGGTCGTTATGGGCCACCACATCCACTTCGTGTTTTACACATTGCCCCTGAACGACCCGGCCCACCTCAATTTCATAACCCATATTTTTCAGCAGTTGCCCAACAAAGTGTTCAAAAGGGTAACCCGAAGGGCCCAGCTCCATGATGGCCTTTTTCAGGCTATAGCGGGCGGCAGTGGCACGCTGCATCTTTCGAAGCTCCCGAAAGGCTTTGCGGTAAACGGCTGCCGTGGTCATTCCATCTTCCAGCATGGGGAGAATGCTCTCCTCCACCTTTTTTGCAAGTGCCGGCGAAGCCCCCGCCCGCCGAAGCGAAGCATGCAGCTTATCCGGATCAAAAGCTTCCTTCTCCCCGGAATGCTTCTGTATGATGACCTTTTCTGACATGTCAGGCATGTTTTTCGAAAGCGTAAATTTACATTATTTTCACGAAAATACCACATAGCCTCAACCCCGGCAACTGAAACGGCTGGCTGACCGGATCCTGCCGGAACATTCATTTTTCATTTTTCATTCTTCATTCTTCATTCCTACTCCTTCCTCCCGTCGCCGTTTAAAATTCTGTTTCGCCGGTTTCGTGTGTTTCTGTTATCTTTACAACGCACAAGCCTTACAGTCATGCAGAAAAATTTTCGTGTTTACAAGTCTGCTGCCGGAAGCGGGAAAACATACACCCTTGTAAAGGAGTATCTCAAACTTGTGCTGGTAAACCCTTCCCGTTCGAAGCATATTCTTGCCATTACCTTCACAAATGCTGCTGCCGCAGAGATGAAAGAAAGGATCATCGAGGCGCTGGGAACTATTTCCCGGGCCGGGAGCTCCGGCAACAAGAAGGGAAAAAAGCTCATTTCAGAGATCATCAGCGACCTGGCAAACGAAAACGCAGATAACGTTCCGACAGAAGAAACCATCATCGGCAATGCCAAAAGGGTGCTGAAACAGGTTCTCCATGAGTACACAGATTTTGCTGTAAGTACCATCGACAGTTTTGTACACAAAATCATCCGTACGTTTGCCTTCGACCTGCACATACCTTATAACGTCCAGGTTGAACTGGACACCGAAAGTCTCCTTGGCAAGGCCGTAGATTTGCTGATAAAGAAAGCCGGGCAGGACAGCACCCTTACGGACCTCCTGGTACGTTTTATCCTGTCGCAGGCCGACGACGAACTGGACATACGCATAGAAAAAAGGATCGCTGAACTGGCGTTCAACCTCGTGGATGAAGACAGTATCCCTTACGTGGAAAAGCTGAAGGAGGTCCCCCGGTCAACATTCCTTGAAACTGCCACCAGGCTGAGGGAATCCACCAGGTCCTTTGAAAAAAGCATCCAGGCAGAAGCGAAGGCAGCCCTCAACATCGTAAACGGGAAAAACCTGGGCCGGGAAGCCTTTTACCGGGGCCGCTCGGGCATAGTATCCTATTTTGAAAGCCTTGCCGCAGGAAGAATACGTGAAAAGATCCATCCCAACAGCTATGTTCTGACAACCATAGAAGAAGACAAATGGCATGCAGGCAAGTCCACCGGTGAAGAGAAAAAAAGCATTGATGAGATCAAAGGGAGCCTGGCAGCTCATTTCGCAGCCATCCGGCAGCTTGCCAACGATGGGCTTGAGAGGTACCGGTGCGAGCTGGCCGTGCAGAACACCATATACCCCCTTGCTTTGCTCAGCGAGGTGGAAAAGCTCACCGGCGAGATCAAGGCAGAGGAGCTGACACTGCATATTTCCGACTTTAACAAGCTCATCGCCAACATCATTGCCGACCAGCCCGTGCCCTTTATTTATGAAAGGACAGGTGAACGTTACCTGAATTATATGATTGATGAGTTTCAGGACACTTCACTTCTGCAGTGGCAAAACCTGCTTCCATTGATTGCCAATGCCCTGGCCACCGGGAACATGAGCATGGTGGTGGGTGACGGCAAGCAGGCGATCTATCGTTTCCGCAACGGCGACGTAGAGCAGTTTGCCCGACTTCCGGGGTTGACAGAAGGCATCAGGGGAGTGTACAAGGACGATTGGGAAGTGGCACTTAGAAACAACTTCCAGGAAATAGAGCTGGACACCAACTGGAGGTCGGCAAAGGCCATAGTGGAATTCAACAACCGCTTTTTCAGATCTGTCAACCCGTTGCTTCATGAAGACCTGAGGACCATTTATGACAAGGTAGAGCAAAAGCCCCGTCCCGATAAGCCGGAAGGCTACGTTAGGATAGATTTTGTGGATGGGCCGGACAACCAGCAGTATAAAGATGCCCAGCTTGACCGTATCCGGGATGCTATCAGGCAATGCATTGACAGCGGACACCCCCTCAGCGACATCACCGTATTGTGCCGCTTTCACAAAGAAGCCAGCCTTGTGGCGCAAATGCTGCTTGCCAATAAAATCCCGGTGATCTCTGAAGAATCCCTGCTGCTAAGCTATTCGGATGAGGTAAATATGTGTGTTGCAGCCATTAAATTGCTCGCCAACCCCCACGACAGGATCTCTGCCGTGGAAATGCTCACCCTCCTGCACCGCTCAGAATTTCTGAAAGGCCATCACTCGCTGCACGACTGCATTACCGGCGCCGGCCTGCATTCGTATGACAATCATGATCGCGGTGAAGCATTCGGTGCCGGCGGGGTGGAAAAGGTCTTGCAAGAAAACGGCATTCCCTTTTCTTTCCGGGAGTATATACATCTTAACATCTATGATACCTGCGAAACCATTGCCAGGACATTCTTCTCAGGCGGTCCGCCAAATCCTTTTGTGGCGTTTTTTCTGGATGCCGTCTTCGAATTCAGCAGTCAGCAATCCCTCTCTTATGACGATTTCATAGAATGGTGGGAAGACAAAGGGAAATCCAGTTCCATAGTCGTTCCTGAAGGCACGGAGGCAGTGAGGGTTATGACGGTGCATAAATCCAAAGGCCTTCAATTCCCGGTGGTAATTCATCCCTTCGCCGACCAGCAGCCTCACAGGCTGACACGCAAGGGACTGTGGACAGATGAAAGCCGTACCGGTGTCAGCGACCTTCCGGCCCAGTGGCTCGCGATGAACAAAAAGAACCTGGAAGGCACCGTGTTTGAAAAGGATCTTGAATGGGAACAGGCCAAGACATTCCTGGATATGCTCAATGCCACATATGTAGCCCTCACCCGGCCTTCAGAAAAACTCTTTGTCATTTCAAAAAAAGAAGAAAAAAACTACAAGCCCCTCAGTGTAAATGGGATGCTTTACAACTTCGTTCAACAGCAGGAGGAAGGGAGAGTGAGCGATGACACCTATACAGCAGGCTTGTTCGAAGAAGCCATCGTCAAAAAGAAAGAAGTAGAAAAGCCTTCGGAAAGCCCCTACCGGGAAATGATCTCAGGGCTCTGGAGCCGCACCCTCAGGATGCGCTCGCACCAGAAAGAGCGAAGCGTGCTTCCGGATGCTGAGGATCCCCTTGAACGGGGCAACCTGCTGCATCGTGCCATGGAAGAGATCAGCCACAGCGAAGATGTGCAGCCCGTCCTCAGCAAAATGCTGGCAAGAGGAGAAGTAAACAGGGATCAGTCAGAAAAATGGGAGACAAGGATCAGCACACTGCTGGCAGAACCCGCCATAGCACCCTATTTTGCAAAGGATACGAAGATAAAAACCGAAGCCGGGCTTTTTAATGAAAAAGGAGAACTGTTTCGCCCCGACAGGGTGGCATTTCTTGAGAACGAAACCGCCGTTATCGACTACAAATCCGGGAAAGAACGCGACGCACATCGCCGGCAAATGGATACCTATGCAAGCATATTAAACCAAATGGGCTATCCCAATGTAAAAAAAATCATTCTCTACCTGGACCAGGGGAAGGCAACAATATGGTAAACAAGATATCCGCCCGGGCTGAAATGCTCAGCAGGATCCAAACCTCAAAAACAGTCTAAATAAAAACTGCTGGTTGTCAGGCATGTTGGTATCTAAATAGGGGAATGTTTTAAACAATTATTCGTATTTTGGCACCCTGGTTTGTGATGGCGGGGGTGATCCGGCGAACGCACGAACGATCTGCCCGGTCTTTCCTGTACCCAAACAAGCGCTTCTAATGCATTATTAAACCACACCTATATGTCCATAAAAGAGATCATCAAGCAATTTGAGCCCGAGCAGCACAACCTGTTGCATATCCTGCATGCCCTGCAGGATGCCAATCCGGCCAATTATATCACCGGGGAGGCGCTGGAAGAAACGGCGCGCCACCTTGGCATCACCAAAAGTTCTGTTTATGGCGTTGCACGGTATTACACCATGTTTAGCCTGGAGCCCCGGGGTAAATATATAATCCGGGTATGTGCCTCCCCTGTATGTGAGCTCCTCAGGGCCAATGAAATCATTGCCCTGCTGGAGGAGGAGCTGAAGGTAAAAACGGGGGAAACTACGGCAGACGGCATGTTTACGCTGGAGCTAAGCGAGTGTCTCGGCCAGTGCCAGGAGGCTCCATCCATGATGATCAACGACAAGGTATACAACAGCCTTGACCGCGGCCGCATCAGGGAAGTCCTGAAAAGTTACCGTGGCTGATAGCCGGGATGAGGGACGCGGGCCGCTGCCAGTTGGGGGCAATGACTTGCTGACAGCGAAATAAAGGGGTTTTACACAATATAACACAGATATGCAATGAGTATTCAGGAGACCAGGATTGTTTTAAAAAATATCGGCAAAATTGATCCTTACCGTATTGAGGACTATATAAACGCAGGCGGATACGAGGGTTTGAAAAAGGCATTGCAGATGAAGCCTGTTGATATTATTGATGAATTGATGGATGCAGGGTTGCGTGGCCGCGGTGGTGCAGGTTTTTCGACCGGCATGAAGCAGAAGTTCACCAGCGAATCCTGTCAGCGTTGCCCTCAGCGATATGTGGTGGTTAATGCCGACGAAGGTGAGCCAGGCACTTTCAAGGACCGGGTCATTATGGAGCAGGACCCTCACCTGTACCTTGAAGGGACTATCATCGCTGCCCGTGCCATACAGGCCACCAAAGGGTATATTTATATCCGTGGAGAGTATCATGAATCCATAAAAGCGACACAAAAAGCCATTGAGGATGCGTATGCTGCCGGTTTTCTGGGCAAAGACATTCTGGGTTCGGGCTTTGATTTTGATGTAGAGATAAAGCTGGGCGCGGGCTCCTACCTTTGCGGGGAGGAGCTTACCATGCTGGAATCGCTCGAAGGCAAGCGCGGAAATCCGCGAATCAAGCCGCCATTCCCTGCCGAGAAGGGGGTGTTTGGCATGCCCACGCTGGTCAACAATGTGGAAACACTTGCCAACGCACCACTGATCATCTTACATGGCAAAGACTGGTACAGGAAATACGGCACCGAGCGATCGCCGGGCACCAAGGTCTTCACCATAAGCGGCCAGGTAAACGCACCGGGTCATTACGAGGTGCCTTTTGGCGTGAGCCTGCAGCAACTGATAGACCTGGCGGGAGGCATACGCGATGGCAAGCGGTTTAAGGCAGCTTTGCTCGGGGGTGCCGCAGGTACTTTTGTGGATGCTTCCATGCTTGACGAGAGGATGACATACGACAACCTGCGGGAGAAAGGAGCCACCCTTGGTTCCGGTGCCGTTATTGTCATGGCTGAAGGCGATCCCGTGTATGACATCCTGCACAACTGCCTGCGTTTTTTCAGGCACGAGTCGTGCGGCAAATGTGTTCCCTGCCGGGTGGGCACCACCCAGCTCGTCTTGCAAGCCGACAAGCTCAAGGAAGGCGGCGGCGACAAGGAAGCCCTCCTGAAGCAGATGGTCAGGGAGTCGGAGATCATGGCCGGCACCTCGCTCTGCCCGCTCGGACAATCGCCCATCCTGCCTCTTGAATCCGCCGCCAGGTATTTCAGCAAGGAATTATGCACCACACAACACTAAATCATCTGTTGATTACATATACCATTACGATCAGATGAACCAAGCACTTGCGAGCCCGGCGAAGCCAAACCCCATGACAGGATTTTTGACACACAGGAAGATGATTATTGAGACGTTTCGACATTTCGACGTTTCGACATTTTGACAGTTGCAACACAACCCCTAAACTTTTGCCAAAAACACAAGCACTTCAACAACAACTAGTTACCAAAAAACAAACAGATGAAACAGATCACAATTACCATCGACAATCAAAAAATAAATGCCACGGAAGGAGCCAACCTGCTCCAGGTAGCCAAGGACCACGATATTGCGATCCCCCATCTGTGTTATCATAAGAAACTGAGCCCCACAGGCGCATGCCGTCTTTGCATCGTAAAGATAGAAGGGCAGCGCGGGATGGTGGCATCCTGTGCCGTTCATGTCAGCGACGGGATGAAGGTTACTGCTTTCGACGAAGAACTGGAAGAAGCGCGCAAATACCTGCTCGACTATCTCTTGTCAGAACACAACGAAGAGTATGACGGCACATACCATGACGAGTTTCGTGAGCTTATCTATAAGTACGGGCTTAACAACAAAGAGAACCGGCGTTTCCCTTCGATATGGAAGGAGCTGGGCTATCCCGCAGATGAGACCTCCCCTGTGCTCGCCTACGATGCGGCCAAATGCATCAGATGCTTCCGCTGCATCAAAGGTTGTGACGAGGTACAGGGAAAAAACGTGCTCTCTTTCACCAACAGGGGCATCCTGTCGTATATCATCGGGGGGTTTGACAAGTGGGGCGAGAGCGAATGCGACGGCTGCGGCGAATGCATCCAGCTCTGCCCGACCGGGGCGATCGTCGAAAAGCCCCATCGCGAAAGCATCAATATTGAAAACGGCATCAAAAAAGTGCGCAGTACTTGCCCGTATTGCGGTGTGGGATGCCAGCTGGAGCTGTGGGTACAGGACGGGAAAGTGGTGCGAAGCAATGGTGTGGAAGGCGTAAGCCCTAACGACGGCCGCCTTTGCGTGAAAGGACGCTTCGGATACGACTACGTGAGCCACCCCGACCGCCTGACCACCCCCCTGATAAAAAAAGACGGAAAATTTGCCGAAGCCTCATGGGATGAAGCACTCGACCTCGTTGCCCGCAAGTTTGGAGAGATAAAAGAGAAATACGGCCGCAAGTCGCTGGCAGGCTATGCTTCGGCTAAAACGACCAACGAGGACAATTACCTCTTCATGAAGCTGGTCCGCCTGGTGTTTGGCAACAACAATGTGGACTATTGCACCCGCTTGTGCCATGCCTCCACAGTCACGGCCATGCTGCGTTCGCTCGGCGACGGGGCGGGAAGCAACTCCATTGAAGATTACGAAACCAGTGATTGCATGCTGGTTACCGGCAACAACATGATTGAGACGCATCCGGTTACGGCCACCTTTGTAAAATATGCAGCACAGCGTCATGATGCCAAAATCATCATCATCGACCCCAAATGGACGCCCCTGGTCAAAGATGCCCACATCTGGCTGCAGCCCAGGCTGGGTTCCGACGTGGCCCTGCTTAACGGAATGATCCGGGTGATCGTTAAGGAAGATCTGATCGACCGTGAGTTTATCGAAAAGCGCGTGGAGGATGGGATGGAGGCTTACGAAGCCCTGAAAGCCCTGGTCGAAAAGTACACCCCGGAGTACACGGAGGAGATCACCGGCGTTCCGGCAGAGCTGATGCAGGAAGCGGCCCGCATCTATGCAAAGGCAGAGCGCCCGCTGATAGCCACAGGCATGGGCTACAGCCAGCAGGTCACCGGCACGCACAATGTATTTTGCCTTATCAACATGATGCTCATTACCGGCCAGATCGGACGGGAAGGTGCCGGGCTGAACCCGCCAAGGGGACAGAACAACGTTCAGGGTGTTTCCGATGTCGGGGCATCCCCGTTTACCTATCCCGGCTATATTTCTGTTGAAGATGAAGAAAACCGGCGCAAGGTGGCAAAGGTGTGGGGCGTTGACCCGGACGAGCTCGACGGCGAAAAAGGGCTTTCTACGGTAGAGATCATGCAGGCAGCGTATGACGGTGGCATCAGGGGGATGTACATCATGGGCGAAAACCCCATGCTAACCGACCCCAACCTGAACCATACAGAAGAGGCGATCAAAAAGCTCGAGTTTCTTGTGGTCCAGGACATCTTCCACACTGAAACAACCCCCTATGCTGATGTCATCCTTCCGGCAACAGCCTTTGCGGAGTCGGAAGGCACCTATGTCAACAGCGACAGGCGCGTGTTGCGGGTGCGTAAGGCCGTGGACCCGCCGGGAGAATCCAGGCAGGACTGGGAGATCGTCGCAGAAATCGCCCGGCGCATGGGCAAACCCCTGGGCAACTACCGCCATGAAAGCGATATCTGGGACGAGATCGCCAAAACGGCACCGATTTTTGCAGGCATCTCTTACGACCGCCTTGAACAGCATGGCATCCAGTGGCCCTGCCCCGACAAAGGCCACCCCGGGACAGCCACGCTCTTCGAAGAACGCTTCAACACACCTAATGGCCTGGGGAAGTTGCACCCGGTAGACTATGCCGAGCAGAGCGAGAGAGCCAGCGAGGAATACCCCCTGATCCTGAATACCGGCCGCATCCTCTACCAGTACCACTCCTCCACCATGTCGAGGCGCAACAAGGCCCTTACTGATTTTGCCAACGACGCTTATGTCCTGGTGCACCCCACAGACGCAAGCAAGTTTGGAATAGCGGACAGGCAGAAGGTAAAGATCATCTCGCGCAGGGGAGAAATAGAAAACATCTCCGTGAATGTAAGCGAAGAAGTGCTGCCCGGCGAACTGTTCATGCCCTTCCACTATTCGGAGGCACCTGTAAACAGGCTCACCCGCGACGAGCTGGACCCCTACTCCAAAATTGCTCCATTTAAACTTTCGGCAGTGAGGATAGAAGCCTGAGAGCCATGATCAACATCCGATAAATTGCTATTTTTGCAGGCGTTACCATCGCATCGCTTTGCATGCGAATGAACTTTTGACGACCTTTGCCCAATAGCAATTTTTATTGAGTTGATTTATGACAGACATAAAATATGCAAGCCGGATCAAGGCTGCCAAAGAAAAATCAGGCGCCGTCATCCTGGCCCATTACTACCAGCTTCCCGAAATTCAGGACCTCGCAGACCACGTGGGCGATTCCTTTGCCCTGAGCCGCCTGGCCGCCACCCTTGACAATGAGGTGATCGTCTTTTGCGGTGTCGGTTTTATGGCCGAAAGCGCGAAACTGCTTAGCCCCGGCAAAACCGTGTTGCTGCCGGTAAAAGATGCCGGCTGCCCGATGGCCGACATGGCCGGGGCCGAAGATGTGAAAAAGTTGCAGGAGATGCACCCGGAGGCAGCAGTTGTATCCTACGTGAACTCTACGACAGAAGTAAAGGCCCACAGCCACATATGCTGTACCTCTTCCAACGCTCTCAGGGTGATCCGTTCGCTTCCGCACGGGAAGATCATATTTGTCCCCGACAAAAACCTGGGGGCCTATGCGGCCGAACAAGTCCCTGAAAAGGAATTTATTCTCTTCGATGGCCATTGTCCCCCTCACAACGAAACCAATGCGGAAGACGTTGCACGCGCCCGCAGAGCACACCCGGATGCCCGCTTGCTGGTACACCCGGAATGCCCCGGCGATGTGCGCCGGGAAGCAGACTTCATAGGCAGCACGGCACAGATCATTGCCCACGCCGGCTCATCATCATCTATGGAATTCAT
This sequence comes from Bacteroidales bacterium, assembly GCA_003556325.1. GTDB lineage: Bacteria > Bacteroidota > Bacteroidia > Bacteroidales > UBA7960 > PUPG01. The sequence continues at coordinate 10,215 of PWRF01000068.1, forward strand.
CATTGGCACCGAGGAAGGCATCCTGCACCCGCTGCGAACGCAATTTCCGGAAAAAACGTTTCACCTGCTGAGCCACGAGCTCAACTGCCCCGACATGAAGAAAACCACAGCCCGGGAGCTGCTGTACAGCCTGGAAAACAGGCAACACCAGGTCCACCTGGATGAAAACCTGGCAAGAATGGCCAGAAAACCCCTGGAAAGAATGCTTTCCGTGTAATCTCGTTATAAAAAATCTTACTGCGAAATAAAGAGCAACCCCATGCGCCGGTATCTTTACGACCATACCACCTCAGCAGGCGAGCCGCGGCACTATGATGTGATCATTGCAGGGGCAGGCCTGGCAGGATTGTATGCGGCGCTGCTCCTGGATGAACGGCTTTCGGTGGCGGTGCTTGTCAAAGACCGCCTGAAGCAATGCAACTCATCCCTGGCACAGGGCGGTATCGCAGCCGTCACACGCAGCTCGGACAACACCCGGAAGCACCTGGAAGATACCCTGCAGGCAGCCAAAGGCCTTGCCAACGAACAGCACGTGCGCCTGATGGTCGAAAACGGCCCCCGCGAAATACGCCACCTGGCTGCACTTGGTGTGCCTTTCGACACAGACCACCGGGGCCATTACTATACCACGCGGGAGGGCGGGCACACAGACAAACGCGTCCTCCACTGCGGCGGCGATGCCACAGGGGAATACATCATGCAGGCCCTTATCGGCAAGGTAAAGGAAAAAGCCAATGTGGAGCTGGTGGAAAACTGCTTTCTGCTGGATGTGCTGACAAACCAGCAGGGAGATGCCTGCGGGGTGATGGTAACCGGAGAACAAACAGAACTCCTCATAGCACCCCACACAGTCCTGGCAACAGGAGGCATCGGCCAGGTCTACCAAAATACCACAAACCAGCCCGGTATCACCGGGGATGGCATAGCAGCAGCACTGCGGGCCGGTGCGAAAGCCACGCATATGGAGTTTGTTCAGTTCCATCCGACGGCATTCTTTGACACACAGACGGGAAAAACAGCCTTCCTGATATCCGAGGCGGTGCGTGGCGAGGGCGGCGTATTGCGCAATCACAACCGCGAGGCATTCATGGAAAAATACCATCCCATGAAAGACCTGGCTCCGCGTGATGTGGTATCCAGGTCCATAGCCACCGAAATGCAGCAGGCAGGGAAGCCCATGGTGTTTCTCGACATCACCCATCACAGCAGGGATTTTCTTTCCAGGCGCTTTCCCACCATTTTCACCAACTGCAGGGAGTACGAAGTTGATATGTCCAGTGAAGCTTTGCCCGTAGCCCCGTCGCAACACTACATCATGGGAGGCATTCGTACCGACAGTTTGGGCAGAACCAATATCCCCGGCCTCTATGTTACCGGCGAAGCGGCCTGTACCGGGGTGCACGGCGCCAACAGGCTCGCCAGCAACTCCCTCCTTGAATGCCTGGTGTTCAGCCGAACTTGTGCCGAACACATCAACAACAGCAAAGCCGGCATCGTCAAACCAGAGCAATTACAGACAATACCATCAGGGACTGCTTTCACCGGCAACATCCTGTCACTAAGTAAACAAATAAAAAGCCTGATGCAAACCTATGGCGGCATTGTCCGCCACGGCGAAGGGTTGCGATATGCCATCGAAAAAGTGCGGGAAGCAATAGCTCCCCTGGAGCAGGCAAGGATACACACCGTTGCGGAGGCTGAAACTTACAACATGGGCCTGATCGCCCTGGAAGTGTTGCAGGCTGCCCTGCAAAGGGAAGTCAGCATTGGAGCACATTTCAGAACGGCTTAAACCAACGCTGCCACCCCGTAGGCCAGGGCCTTTCGTTCTTTTGTCCTTTTGTCTTTTTGTCTTTTTGTCTTTTCGTCCTTTTGTCTTTTTGTCCTTTTGTCTTTTTGTCTTTTTGTCTTTTTGTCCTTTTGTCTTTTTGTCCTTTTGTCTTTTTGTCTTTTTGTCTTTTTGTCTTTTTGTCTTTTTGTCCTTTTGTCTTTTTGTCTTTAATAAAACCATCCATACTATGATAACACACTCCCTCCACACAGATCAGATCATCAGGCTGGCCCTGGCGGAAGACATTGGCACGGGCGACGTGACCACGACCAGTGTTGTGCCTGCGGGCAGGTCCATCGAAGGGCATCTGAAAGCAAAGGAGGCCGGTATTATTTGCGGCCTTGAGGTAGCTGCAAGGGTCTTTTCCATGCTTGATGCCGGCATTCAGTTCATAAATAAATGTGCCGATGGCGACGCTGTTGATCCCGGCCGGTTGATTGCCGTCATCAGGGGGCCGGCGCAGGGCATATTAACGGGCGAGCGTGTTGCCCTCAACTTCCTGCAGAGGCTCTCGGGGATCGCCACCCAGGCAAGGCTCTATGCTGACATGGTTAAAGGCACGGGAGCGGTGGTGACCGATACCCGGAAAACCACGCCCGGCATGCGGTACCTGGAAAAATATGCGGTAAAGACGGGCGGTGCCAGCAACCACCGGATGAACCTGGCAGATGGTGTGCTTATCAAGGACAATCATATCAGGGCGGCCGGGGGCATTATTGCAGCCGTCAATATGGCGAGAGAAAAAGCACCACGCATGCTGAAGGTGGAGGTGGAAGCGGAAACCCTCGAAGATGTTCGGGAGGCATTGGCTGCAGGTGCCGACATCATCATGCTTGACAATATGGATGTTGCCTCCATGCAAGAGGCCGTCCGGATGATCGGTGGCAGGGCACTGGTGGAGGCTTCGGGCAACATGGACCAGAGAGATCTCCGGGAAGTGGCCCTGGCCGGGGTCGACATGATCTCGATCGGCGCACTCTCACACAGCGTCCGGTCACTGGATATCAGCCTGAAGTTTACGAGCCAGGAGACATCATAAACGATCGATGGCCTCTGCCAGGCGCCGGTCCTTTTCGGTGACCACATCACCGGCATCATGGGTCGACAGCCGAATCTCCACTTTGTTATACACATTGCTCCACCAGGGGTGATGGTTATGCTGCTCGGCGAGCATAGCAACGCGCGTCATAAAGGCAAAGGCAGCTGAAAAATCTGCAAACTCAAACTGCCTGGTCAGTTGGTTGTTCTCTTCTTTCCACATGATAAGCTCTTTTTATGGTTCGTGCCCAGGAAACAAACAAGCAGCGCTGAATGTTTACCCTGTTCAGGGAAACGGCTGCCAGACCAGCTGGTTCAGGCAGGCGGCCGGCTGCTCAGAGGGGTTAGCTTCATGCGATATACACGTTTGTTTTTGTACCTTTGTGTACATGGTAACCGGTAAAGGGTTTGCTTATATGGAAAACAATCCGGAAAATAAAAACAGGAAGGGCTCTTCTGCACTCAAGGTGAACAAGGGCATACCACAGCCTTCTTCGCTGAATCAGCAGGCTGCTGATTCATACAAGCTAAAACGGCGCAGGATGTTAAGCCCGGAGGAGTATGTGGAAGGGATCCTTGCCGGGGATCGTGTCATGCTGAGCCGTGCCATCACTCTTATCGAGAGCTCACTGGACAGTCATTACGAGGCGGCCCAGAAAGTGATCGAACAGTGTGTTTCCTATTCGGGCAATTCGCTCCGGGTTGGGGTCACGGGAGTCCCCGGGGCCGGCAAAAGCACTTTTATCGAGGCGTTGGGCAACTTTCTTACCGGCAAAGGACATCGTATCGCCGTGCTGGCCGTCGACCCCAGCAGCGAAATATCCAAAGGCAGCATCCTGGGCGACAAAACCAGGATGGAAACCCTGTCGGTCAACGAAAATGCCTTTGTAAGGCCCTCGCCATCGGCCGGATCGCTCGGGGGAGTGGCGCGCAAAACCAGGGAGATCATCATACTGTGTGAAGCAGCAGGGTACGATGTAGTGCTTGTGGAAACGGTGGGCGTTGGCCAGTCGGAGATAGCCGTGCATTCCATGGTGGACTTTTTCCTGCTCCTCATGATCTCGGGTGCCGGCGATGAGCTCCAGGGCATAAAAAGAGGGATCATTGAGATGTGCGACGGCATGGCGATCAACAAGGCCGACGGAGACAACGTCAACAAGGCACGTATTGCACGTTCCCAGTATGAAAATGCACTTCACCTCTTCCCCCCGCCTTCCACTGGGTGGAGCCCGAAAGTGAAAACATGCTCGTCAGTAACCCAGGAGGGCATCCCGGAAGTATGGGAGATGATAAAGGAACACGAACACCTCATGAAGGCCAAAGGCCATTTCGAAGACAAAAGAAATCGCCAGCAGCAATATCGTTTGCACGAAAGCATTAACGAGAGCCTGAAATCCCACTTTTATAACAATTACGTTATCCGGGAAAAAATCATCGAAGTGGAAAAGATGCTTGCCACCAGGCAGATGACATCGTTTCAGGCAGCAAAAGTTTTGCTGGATACGTACTTCGGCAATGACAATCACCAGGACGACAAACAGTAAGACGCATCATGATTTCTGAAGCCCTCTTTCGCCATATCAGCATGATGCTGATCCTCGTTTTCAGCAGCGTATTGCCGGCCGAGGGCCGTTTCTCTGTAGCCCTTAACCGGGAACAAAACGACGAAGACACAGAAGTTCGGGCTATACGGTACACCTATGGCATCAATGTGGGAAGTTATTTTGCAAACGACGGCACTGCGAACTACTACAACGGCAGCGGCAGGCACAGCCTTGAGTCTGCTATCAACAGGCAACACAACTACAACCGCATTCGTGAATCCATTGGATATGATTTCGAGTTACACGCACTCCCTATGGACATGGCCTACAACCCGGCCATGATGGTAGGTGTCTTCGGAACACTCATGGTAGGCGAGAGAACAGGCATACACGGCGAGTTCAACTATACCCGCCTCAGGACCGAAGACTACTTCAGCCTTAAACTTGACAGGCCAAGTTTCATTGAAGGAGACAACATATATCTTTACCCTCTGAGGGGATCAGAAGAGCGGTCGGAAATTCGCCTCGGCCTTCAGCACACCGCCGAAACGGAAGGTTCCTCCGTGCACCCCTTCTTTGAAACCGGCCTGAGCCTTATTAATACGCGCGTAAGGGAAAACAGCGCCCGCATCGGAAATTCTTCATACAGCATTCGCAACATCAGCGATACGTACTATGACTTTCGTGATGACGGGATCGGATACGGAGGATATGCCTCCTTAGGACTCAGATTGGACATCGGCGACAGCTATGCCCTCTCCATTGGTGCAGGAAGCAGTTTTATCAACATAAACCTGGGCGACTACGACGGCTTCTACCTTAACTACAGCCTTTTTGCAAGAATTTTTCTCACGCAATGAAACGCACATATCCCTGATCCGGCATAGTATCCCATTTTTCCCGGCTTCCGCTACGGAACACCTTTGCCCGCCTGGACAGTCCAAGTGCGGACAGATCAACTGCGGGACAGCCAAAGTGCGGGGCAACCCAACCTCGGAATACCCCAACTGCAGAACAGTCCAGGTACTTTATGTATAGAACGCATTCAGCGGGTTGGTGGGCCGGCCAGGTCCGGCCACGACTGGTCACACCGGGATGGGAAAACGGCAGGCGGGACAGCCCAGGACAATCCAGCATCGCCACCGGTTTAGCCCTCCTATTCGGAGAGGTTAAAGCGTTCCGGGTTCCTGGCTGTTTTTCCCCGGTAAAAAGCCTCAATTTCTTTGAAGTCCTTTTCGAAATCGCCTGAAGGGTATATTAATTTGCCCACACCGCCTTCCTTTTTCCTGTAATCGAGAAAACCAAGGAATATGGGCACTTTCGCAGTAAGTGCGATAAAGTAAAACCCCTTTTTCCATCTTTCCACCCGCCGCCGGGTCCCTTCGGGTGTGATGAGCAAATAAAATTTCCCGTGCTGATCAAACTGCCTGGTGATATTTTTTACCGTATTCTGGCTGTGGCCCCTGTCTACGGGGATACCTCCGAGCCAGCGCAGCAGGGGGCCTATCACAGGCTTGAAAGCCTCCTTTTTGATAAGGATCTTTGGGTTGATCCCGTACTGATAAAAAGCGAGCCGGCCAATCACGAAGTCCCAGTTGCTTGTATGGGGTGCCATGATGATAACCGCCTTGGGTATCTCCAAAGACACTTTAGAGTAGATATTCCATCCAAATGTACGGAGAATAAAGCGGGATATGCGTTTCATCGTTATGTTGTTTGTCAGAATGACGAAATGATGATGGGTCAGGAAGCCGAAAGGCCAGACAAAATTAAAGGAAAATCGCAAATAAAAACGGCTTTTGAACGTATTTATAATGATAACAGGCAGGCAAAAGAATTGGAAATCTGCATACAAATGCATACATTTGATGTCTGCAAAGTAAGAGTCAGAAATGGAGCGCATTTTCACAACCAAGCACCTGTACATTAACCTTAAGCGCCGCGACACCTGTCCCTTTTAATCTCCCGGGCTTGCAGCGGTGAACTGTATCCAGCCGGGAATGCCCTTGCCCGGACCCGCTTTTCCCCGGTTCGGTTTTTTTCCTGTAGTATTTTGTTTCATAATTAATTAAACTATTTCCTGATGGAACTTCCATTTGCAGAACCCTATAAAATCAAAGTTGTAGAACCCCTGCGCCGCAGTTCGCGAGAAGAACGTGAAAAATGGATCAAAGAGGCCAGGTACAATCTTTTTAACCTGCGCAGCGAGCAGGTTTTCATAGACCTTCTTACGGATTCAGGCACCGGCGCGATGAGTCACCACCAATGGTCGGAGATGATGCTTGGTGATGAGAGTTATGCCGGCTCCGCATCCTATTTTAAACTGAAAAAGGTTATCAACGAGTTGCTGGGTATGCCCTATTTTGTGCCTACCCACCAGGGGCGGGCAGCTGAAAATGTCTTGTTCAGTGCCACAATAAAAGAAGGCGACCTGGTTCCCGGCAACTCGCATTTCGACACCACCAAGGGGCACATAGAATTCAGGCGTGCCACCGCTGTCGACTGCACTATCGACGAGGCTTCAGAAACCTTACTCTATCATCCCTTTAAGGGAAACATCGACCTCAACAAGCTGGAGGACGTGTTTAGAAACAACCCCAGGGAAAAAATTCCCATGTGTATCATTACTGTTACCTGTAACACCTCCGGAGGACAGCCTGTTTCTATGCAAAACATCAGGGAGGTAAGTGCTCTGTGCAAAAAGTACGGCATCCCGGTAATTTTTGACGCAGCCCGTTTTGCGGAAAACGCATATTTCATCAAGCAACGCGAAAAAGAATATGCAAACCACAGCATTACTGACATTGTGCGGGAGATGTACGACCATGTGGATGCTGCCACTATGAGCAGCAAGAAAGACGCTATCGTAAACATCGGGGGCTTTGTTGCCTGCCGCGACAAAGAGCTTTTTGACAAGATCAGCATGTATTGCATTCTTTACGAAGGCTATCTTACCTATGGCGGCCTTGCCGGGCGCGATCTGGCTGCTATGGCACAGGGGCTGACAGAGGGTTGCAGGTACGATTACCTGGAGTCGCGTATCGGACAGGTGGCCTACCTGGGTAAGTTGCTGAAGGAATACGGCATACCTTGCCAGGAGCCCACGGGCGGGCATGCGGTATTTGTGGATGCCGGGAAGGTGCTGCCTCATATCCCGAGAGAAGAGTACCAGGCCCAAACCCTTGCCATTGAACTCTATCTTGAAGGCGGCGTGCGCGGTGTGGAAATTGGCACACTGCTGGCCGACCGCGACCCAAAAACCCGCGAGAACAGATACCCCAACCTGGAGTTGGTCAGGCTTGCCGTGCCAAGGAGGGTCTATACCAACAACCACATGGCTTTTGTGGCAGCCTGCCTGGGAAACATTTTTGAAAGAAGGGACAAGATCACAAAAGGCTTCCGGATCACCAAAGAAGCCCCTATCATGAGGCATTTTACCGTAGAGCTGGAAAGAAAATAGACAACAAACCAGGCATATTATGGAACTGATCATCACATTTATCATAGCGCTGGGGCTGGCCATGGATTGTTTTACCATCTCCATCAGCAACAGCAGTGTCAGCGGCGAGGTGAAACCGGGCATCCCCCTTAAGGTAGCTGTTGCGTTTACGTTTGCACATCTCCTGATGCTCTACCTCGGAAGCCTGCTTGGCGGTGCCATTCAGCATCACTTCGAAGGCGTTGAATCATGGGTGGCATTTATCATCCTGGGTATCATCGGTGTAAAGATGATCCTGGAGGCTCGTAAAAGGCATCCCAAACAGAAGGTGTTCGATATAAATAATGTTGGCGTTATCATAGTCTTGTCGCTGGCCACAGCAATGGACGCATTTCTCACAGGAGTGGCTGTTGCCATGACGGATATAAGGCTTTCACTGGCAAGTGTTCTGATTGCCATCACTGTTTTTATCTTTAGCCTTGGCGGGATGGCAGGAGGCAAGCAGCTGGGGGTAGCGTTTGCACAGCGAACAGCCTATTTTGGAGGCGCCTTCATGCTGCTGGCCGCTGCAACCTTCCTGTTTTTGATCCTCTGAGGAGCCTTACCGGGAGACAGAAAGCCCGTGCCGCAAATCCTGTGATCGGTTAATACGTTTACGTGATCTGTTCGCAGCGTCTGCTTATTCAGCCATGAGGTTGCAGCCACGCACGTCGCTGTGGTCAAAACGTCCGGCCACTTCAAAGCTGCCTTTCTCCGGGAGCCTTCCAAGGTCCTGGGTGGCAATGAAGCTGCAGGAGTAATAATTGGCCAGGTCAATGATGTTTATTCCGCCTCCCCTGTCATTTCCAAGGAAGCGAAACGGATCACTTATATCGCGGATAAGCACGCGCATCCAGGGAGGGCATGAAAAGCGGCCTTCGCCCTGTGAATAGGCCTGCGACAACAGCTCGGTCATTCCATATTCGGAATGAATGGACTCCTGGTGAAAGGCACGGCAAAGGAGCTGATGCAGCTCTTCGCGGACCATTTCCCGGCGCCTGCCTTTCATCCCCCCTGTTTCCATAACCACGGCCGTGGGAAGAGCCATGGGATGTGACCCGGCAAAATCCAGCAACGCAAAGCTCACACCGATCAGCATGATTTTTTGCCTTTTACGGGTCAGTATTTCCAGCGCAGATGCCAGGCGGCCATAATCATAAAGGTAAAAGCCGCTGTCGGGATGGCCGCTGGCGTCAATCAATCCCTGGACCATATGAACCAGGGATGCATCGCTTCTTTCAAGGTATCCTGGCAGTAGGGCGAGGATACAATAATCGGAGGGGTTCCCGTAAAAAAGCCTGAAGGCATTGCGGTAGCTCTGCTCATAGAGGCCGGTGTCAGCGACATAATGCCTGGAGGGCGCTTGCCCGGTTGTGCCCGAACTGACAAAGACCTTCATGGCATCGCCCTCAAAGGCCGTCACACGCCTCTTCTTAAAGAGCTCAATGGGCAGAAACGGGATTTCGTGAATAGCAGAGACCTTTCCGGGCTTCACATCGAGCGCATCACAAAATTCGCGGTATACCCGGTTATGGCTGTGCTGATGCCGGAAAACAGCAAGGGCAGCCTGCCGGAAGCCCTCTTCGTTTCCGGGTCTCAATGAAAAAATGTCCTGAATATCATGTATCATGCATGAAAGGTTTTCAAACCAGGTGGCCGTCCGGCCCCGGGAGAATGCATTTTTTGCCAGTCAGTTTATCAAAGATACGTATTAATAGCAATTATTGATCAACGCTGCAGCAGGCAAAGCGATACTGCCTTTCCCGGGCGGTCCGCTTGCTGGCCGCAAAGCAGCTGTCGGGACCGATGCCTATGGCTGACAATGCAATTCAACGGATTGTTTATCAGTAACAAATCGTGCTTACATGGAATTTCCTAACTTTGCAGGTATCCGGCAACAGCCCGGACCGAACCCGTGCTGTTCCGGCACTTGAGCTGTCTTGTATATAAATGATATCTGTGAATCAATCAGGTGGGATGCAATTATGAATGAGAATCTGGACCCTTCAGGGGAAAAATTAAGCAAAGAGGAGCGCATCATCGAGCAAACTTTGCGGCCGGGGAGTTTCTCCAGTTTTACCGGCCAGTTTAAAGTTGTAGAGAATCTGAAAGTCTTTGTAGGTGCTGCCTCACAGCGCGGTGAAGCGCTCGACCATGTCCTTTTGCATGGCCCGCCGGGGTTGGGCAAAACAACCCTGGCACACATCATTGCCAACGAAATGGGTGTGGGCATCAAAGTCACATCCGGGCCGGTGCTGGACAAGCCCGCCGACCTGGCCGGGCTGTTGACCAACCTGGAGGCACGTGATGTATTGTTCATCGACGAGATACACCGGCTGAGCCCGGTCGTGGAGGAGTATCTCTACTCAGCCATGGAAGACTTCCGCATCGATATAATGATCGAAACGGGACCCAACGCACGAAGCGTTCAGCTGACCCTGCATCCATTCACCCTTATTGGCGCCACCACCCGTTCGGGGCTTCTGACCTCTCCCCTGCGCGCACGTTTCGGCATAAATGCCCGACTGAACTATTACGATGCGGACCTGTTGCAACAGATCGTAAAGCGTTCGGCAGGCATTCTGAACGTTAAGATCAGCGATGAAGCCTCGCGCGAGATCTCACGGAGAAGCCGCGGCACACCCCGTATCGCAAACGCACTGCTCAGAAGGGTGCGCGACTTTGCCCAGATCAAAGGGAACGGAGACATCGACCTGGAGATCAGCCTGTATGGCTTGTCGGCACTGAATGTCGACAAATACGGGCTTGACGAGATGGACAACAAGATCCTCTCGACGATCATCGACAAGTTCAAAGGGGGGCCGGTCGGCCTCAGCAATGTGGCCACATCGGTGGGCGAAGACGCCGGCACCATCGAAGAGGTATACGAACCCTACCTGATCCAGGAAGGATACATCATGCGAACGCCAAGGGGGCGCGAGGCTACTGAGCTGGCCTACCAGCACCTGGGAAGGGTGAAGGCGTCGGGGCAGAATACCTTGTTTGATGATGTATAAGGTAGTTTAAAGTTTGAAGTTTTGATTTTTGATGTTTGAAGCTGATCGAGAGCGGTGCGGTTGGTGATTTGATGTTTGAAGTTACCCGGGCGTTTTTGTGATGATCCTGGTTAGGGTTGCAGGCTTTTTTTGGAACAGGTGATGAATACGGCAGAGCTAACAGAAGCACTGAAGATGAAAGCCCTGGAGCTTGGGTTTTCTGCATGTGGTGTGGCCAGAACCCGGCGGTTAAGCCACCAGGAGGTTTTTTTGCGCAGCTGGCTGAACGCCGGTTATCAGGGCAGGATGCATTACATGTCCAATCATTTTGAGAAAAGGGTGGATCCTGGCTTGCTGGTGCCTGGGGCTACTTCTGTGGTTTCCGTTGCCCTGAACTATTTTCCGGCCGAAGGGCAGCCTCCCGGCACCCGGTGCCGCGTGTCGCGCTATGCCTTTGGAAAAGACTATCACCACGTCATAAAAAACAAACTGCATGAACTGGCCTCCTGCCTGGAGCGTATGGCGGGCCCGCATCAATACCGGGTGTTCACTGATTCGGCACCGGTGCTTGAGCGCTCATGGGCACAGGAGGCAGGCCTCGGAGGAATCGGCAAAAACACCTGTTTCATCATCCCCCGAAAGGGGAGCTTTTATTTTTTGGGAGAGCTGATAACCGATGTACCCCTTGCAGCCGGCAGCGCATTTCAAAAAGACCTGTGTGGGAAGTGCACCCGGTGTATCGACGCCTGCCCCACCAAAGCCATCACCGGACCGGGGATACTGGATGCCGGCAAATGCATTTCCTATCTTACCATCGAACTGAAAGACAACATCCCTGAAAAATATCGTAAGCTTTGCGGGGGATGGATCTTTGGATGCGACATTTGCCAGGAAGTATGTCCGCACAACCGGCACGCGACACCACATAACCACGAGGAACTAAGGCCCCTTCACCCAATTGTTCATTGGAGTGACAAAGATTGGGCCCGGATGACCCATGAGGAGTATAACAGGCATTTCAAAAGATCAGCCTCTGCCCTGAACAGGATATCCTATGAAAAACTAAAGGACAACATCCGCTGTGCTACCGGGGACGAAGACTGTCGATAAGCAGCTCCGGAACATGTTTCTTCCTTTCTTGAATAAATAGCTGAAACTCCTTTTCGGAGATGTTGTTTTTGTCCATCACCAGCATCTTGATGGCAAACGGGAAAGCAATGAGAGACAGCATATCCACAAAAAAGTGGGTGGGGTCGGTAGGCCTGATATTGCCTTTCTTGGCTTCTTCGATAAGCTGCCTGGTGAACTGATCCGTTGCATACAGGTTGCTTATCGCCTTCATTTCCGTAATTCGTTCACGGCTGCGGTGGATGATGGCCATCACAAAAGAAACCAGCAAGGGGTTCTCTGACAGCATATCGATATATACATTCACATACTGATGGATTTTTTCAGTAAGCTCCAGGTCACTGTCAAGGATACGTATCAGCTCCGCAGAGTTTTGTTTCACCAGCTGTGAGAAAATGGCATCAAAGAGGTTTTCCTTGCTGCGGAAGTAATAATTCATCAGGGCCAGGTTAATGCCTGCCTTCGATGCAATCTCCCTTACACTCGTTCTGTCGACGCCTTTTTCAAGGAACAACTCGGTGGCTGCGTCGAAAATCTTTTGTTCTGTATTTCTGCTTTTTGCCATGATGTTATTTTTTTAACAAAGATACAATTTTATTTCGTTTTAAACGCTGTTTAAAACGATTTATGTTACCTTTGGTACAGATTTTTTTCACCGCATTCCAATCGGAGGATCCCTGCAGAAGTAACGAAACAAAATGCAAAATCATATCATAAAAAAATGATCATTACCGGATTTCCTGACCGCAAAGTCACACTAAGCATCCTTACAGGTGTTTTGCTTGTTTTGAGCTGGCCTGCAAGGGGTTTTCCCTTCCTCATTTTTTTTGCTTTTATCCCTTTGCTTTTTTTGGAAGAGCACTTTTATAGCTTCAGGTACAAGCTCCGCATACGGGCTTTTTTCCTTTACACCTGGCTGGCATTTTTCATTTTCAACCTGTTTACAACCTGGTGGATCCTTTTTGCTTCTGTGCCGGGCATGGTTGCAGCAGTGGTGCTCAACTCCCTGTTCATGACAATTCCGTGGTGGCTGATGCATGCAAGCCGCAGGATACTGCCTGCGCGGCAGGGCATTGTATCCCTGGTCGTGTTCTGGCTTACCTTTGAGTTTTTGCACAGCAAATGGGAGCTCAGCTGGAACTGGCTCGACCTTGGGAATGTTTTTGCCTCCTACCCGTCGTGGGTCCAATGGTACGAATTCACCGGCACGGCAGGCGGGGCTCTTTGGATCCTTGCTTTAAACGTGGTGTTGTTCCTTGCCCTGAAGCATGTGCTCTCGGGGTATTCCAATATGCGCAAGGCGAGATCGAATGCCGTTATGGGCATCGTGTTGTTTGCGGTCCCTGCGCTGATCTCTTTTTACATATGGATAAGCTACGAGGAAGATGCGAGTCCGAGCCATGTGGTTGTCATTCAGCCTTCGCACGACCCGTATGAGCCGGCAGCAGACAGCCGGGAGCAGCTCGACCGGGTGGAGCAAATGATCGCACTTGCCGAGGGGAGGATCGTCGAGGGAACCCGCTTCGTCGTGACCCCCGAGGGGGCTAACCCCCGCGGTATTTGGAAGCACGAAGCGGAACGGCACATGACCATTCGCCGGATCAGGGAGCACCAGGAAGAGCACCCTGGTGTCACATGGATACTCGGAAGCTTTGTATTCGAGCTTTATGAGCCGGGTGACAAGATACCGCACAGCGCCAGGCCTTATGACCAAAGCGGCAGGTTTTACGATGCCTATAACGCCGCAGTGCTTATCGCACACGGGCAGGAACTGCAATACCATTACAAATACAAGCTTGTACCCGGTATCGAGAGGATGCCCTATTTTTCGGTGCTTAGGCCCCTGGGCCGCCTGGTTGATCGCTTTGGAGGTATTGCCGGCAGCCTTGGAACCCGTGACGAGCAACAGGTATTTGTCTCACCCGAACATATCAGGATCGCACCCGGCATCTGTTATGAGTCGGTATATGGCGAATATATGGCAGGATTCATCAGGCAGGGAGCCTCACTGGTGTTCATCATCACCAACGACGGATGGTGGCGCGACACCCCCGGGTACCGCCAGCACAAGCAATACGCCAGGCTCAGGGCCATTGAATCGAGGCGCAGCATAGCCCGTTCCGCGAGCACAGGGATCTCCGCCTTCATAAACCAACGGGGAGAAACCATCAAACAAACAGCATGGTGGGAAGCCGACGCCATTGCCGCCAACCTGAATAAAAACCAAACGACCACTTTCTTTGTGCGGTCAGGCAACTACCTGGGACAGTTTGCCACATTCCTGAGTGTGTTGTTCCTGCTGTACATGCTTTCACAAAAACTCATCGGCCACCGCCGCAGGAAAGGGTTTGGCGTCGGCACCTGAAGGCTGGGTTACCCCGTCTTTTTGTCCTTTTGTCTTTTTGTCTTTTCGTCCTTACGACGGCATCCGGAAGTCGGGAGAGAGATAAACGGGGTATTTCCTGAAGAAACGGGAGGTATTTTCTGCTGCCTCTTCTACGGGTCTGAATTCAACATCGAGGGTATTTTTGATTTTCTCGTTGGAAAAATAACGCCTGATGTTAGCATTGCGGGCTGTTTCCTTTGACAGCAGCGGTTTCTGCCCCGTTATGAAGCTCCGGGTAAGCTCCATTCTCCATGCCACCTCGCTCAGGAAGCGCCCCGCACGGTATTTTGGCGGCCTGGCACCGGAATAGTGAGCAAAAAGGGCAAAAAGCTCACGATAGGATAAGTTTTCACTCGTAATGACAAAGCGTTCGTTAAGGATGTCGCTTTCCTGCAACTCCGCCATCACATAGGCAACATCGCGGGCATCCACGAAGCCGGTTACGCCGGAAGTGTAAAACTTCATGCCGTTTTTTACCGACTGGTACAGCTGTGCACTGGAGCGTGCCGGGTCACCCGGGCCGATCACCACGGTAGGGTTGACGATCACCACGGGCAACCCTTCTTCGGAAGCTCGCCATACTTCCCTTTCCGACCCATACTTGGTGATTGCATACCAGGAATTCTTTTTTGAGGCCTTCCAGGTAAGGTTTTCATCCACGGCCCTTCCTTTCTGCGGGCTTCCGAGGGCCGCAACCGAACTGCAGTGGCAAAACTTTTCGATGTCGTTCATCATAGCTACGTTCACCAGGTTGGCTGTCCCTTCCACGTTGATCTTTTTCATCAGGTGGCGATCCTCAGGGAGAAAGGAGACCATGGCTGCGCAGTGATAGATCTGTTTTACCTCCTGCATGGCCTCTTGAAGGCTTACCAAGTCATTCAGGTCACCTTCGGCCCACCGGATGTCTTCAAAAAGATCTTCTCCCTTGTCCGGGTCGTACCAGTGAAAGAGCCGCTTGACCAAATCCGTGTTGCTGCCATCACGCTTCAGGGCACGCACACGGCGTCCGCGCTTTGCCAGCTCATAAAGCAAATGAGAACCCACCAAACCTGTACCACCTGTGACAAGGATCATATGCATTCGGTTTTAATCAGATGCAAAAGTAGAAATTTTTTGTTTCTTTGTAATTTGCTAACAACCAAATTACAAAAACATGAAGATACAACATGCATTTCTAAGCTTTTTACTAATTGTCGGGCTTGGCACGATTGCAGCCCAGGAGCAGCAACCCCTCGACCCGGAGACCATGTGGGAGATGGCCCGCCCCGGGAGCCCGGTCTCATCGCCCAATGGGCAGTGGTCTGTCTTTCCGGTAACGGAATATGATGTGGAAAGCAACACGTCCGCCACGAACCTGCACCTGCTGAACAACCAGACCGGCGAGACCCGCCAGATCACCTTCAGCGACAGGGACAGCGGTCCGGCGTGGAGTCCTGACGGCAGCCGCCTTGCCTTCGTCTCGCGCAGGCACGATGGTCCTGGCCAGATCTACATCATAGACCTGGAAGCAGGTGGCGAAGCAAGAAAAGTTACCGATCTGCCCGTGGGGGTTTATGGGCTGAAGTGGTTCCCCGACGGCCGGCGCATCGCTTTCGCAGCCGATGTCCTGCCCGAATACGACGGTGACTGGGACAAGCAGCGCGAACTGCAACGGGAGATGGAAGAGAGCAAGGTCACGGCCAAGGTAACGGAAAATAACATGTACCGGTACTGGGACCACTGGCTGACCGACGGCTATGTTTCCCGGCTGTTTACCGTGGACCTTGACAGCAGGGAGGTGACCGACCTGATGCCGGAAAACGGCAACTTCTTCGGGCTGATGGGTGGTGTTTCCTATGACATCTCACCCGATGGAGAAACCATAGCGGTAAGCAAGAACTCCACTCAGCCCCCCTTCGAGCGCACCAATCACGCGATCTTCCTTGTCCCCACCGATGGCAGCGGCCAGCTCACCAACATCACACCGGATAACCCTGCCAACGACCTCAACCCCGTATTCAGCCCGGATGGCCAGCATATCCTCTATGGCCGCCAGTCGATCTACCATTTCTATGCCGACAGGGTCGTGATGGTGCTCTACGACACCGAAGACGGATCGGTTACCGAGCTTACAGATGATATTGACCTGAGCACCGAACAGTGGTTTTGGTCAGAAACCGGAAACACCATCTATTTCATCGCTGAGGACCGTGCAAAAAAGTACATCTTCAGCATTTCTGCCGATGGGGGCCCGCATACCGAGGTCTTCAGGGGTGGCACCAACAACGGGGCCGCGCTGGCCGGCGGACAGCACCTGGTGTTCAACCATCACAACCTCAGCGCCCCGCCGGAGATTTACAGGGTTGACCTTCGCCGTGGGGATGTCGACAAAATGACCGGCTTCAATGACCACATCGTGGAAAATATCAAGTGGGGAGAGATTGAGAATGTCACTTACGAAGGCGCCAACGGCGAGGATATCCAGATGTTCATCAATTATCCGCCCGATTACGATCCCGACAAGGAGTATCCTTTGGTGATGATGATCCACGGAGGCCCGCACGGCATTTTTGGCGACAGTTTCCACTTCCGCTGGAACAGCCAGGTGTTTGCCGCACCGGGGTACATTGCTGCCATGCCTAACTTCCACGGGTCGAGCAGCTTCGGGCAGGATTTTGTCAAGAGCATCCACGGAAACCACTCCGAGCTACCCTTCCGCGACATCATGAAGGCTGCCGACTACCTGGTAGAGCGCGGATTGGTGGATGAGGACCGCATGGCCGCCACTGGCGGCAGCTATGGCGGCTACATGGTGAGCTGGATCGCAGGCCATACCGATCGCTTTGCCTGCCTGATCAACCATGCCGGCGTATACGACCTGCACCTGCAGTTTGCCTCCGACTTCTCAGCGAACCGAAAATACCAGTATGGCGGATCCCCCTGGGAAAATAAGGAGCAGATGAATGCCATCAACCCGTCGCAGTTTGCCCACAACTTCAGCACGCCCATGCTGGTGATCCACGGCGAGCTGGACTACCGCGTGCCCGTGGCCCATGGCTTCATGGTGTACAACATTTACAGGAATATGGGTCTGGAAGCCCGCCTGGTCTATTATCCGGATGAAAACCACTGGATCCTTTCGCCGCAAAACTCCATCCACTGGTTTGGGGAGTTCCACGGCTGGCTGGAGAGGTACCTGAAGTAAAGCACGTTTCTGAAAAGTATTTACCAGAAAACTTCAGGTTATAAGGTTACCGGGTTATGGGGTTGCTGGGTTAAAGAGTTAAAGGGACTCGAATTTTTGCGTTCCAGTGTGCACTTTGTATTCCATATAACAATAACAACATAACTCATTTACCCCGAAACACAGTAACACATCGCCCCTGGATAAGTGATCATCTTTATCCAGGGGCGATTTTTATGGCAGTGACAGCTTATGTTGCTGCCCCTGCATATTTTAAGCCTGATTTAGCTTGCATTATTCATGCTTGTAATTCAGCTCAGATGCAAGGTGTCGAAAGCCGTAAACCAAGTCAGCCAGTGATTTTTCTCTCCTTATTTGAACAGGCAGCTGTAGTTTTCACGCATCCGGTAAACCATAAACCAGTTCAGGATGAATACGAGGGCTGCGGGAGGTGTTACTGTTCCCATCAGGAATACGTCGTACATCATGATGTTTACCGATACCGGGAGGATCAGCAACCATGCGAGGGGCCGTTTGATGTTCAGCAACAGCATAAGGGCCACGACGATTTCCAGGATCTTCACGCTGACCATAAATCCGCTCCCACCGACGGCCATCATAAATTCAAGTGCGCGGCCTTCCAGGTCCGGCATAGGGATAAAGCCAAAAAAGAAATTCAGAGCGAAGACCAGGTATATCAGGCCAAATACATAGGTAATAATAGTTTCTGCAGTTTTCATAGGGTTTTATTATTGATTGATACTGTTTAACAGTGGTTCATTCTCTTGTTTGAAACAACATAACACGGGGATTGTTCAGCAGGCTTAATATCCTGCAACCGCAGACACTGGGGTCTCTCAAGTGCAAACAGCGGGAAATTTTTTTGTTTTGTTTTCAAAAAATCCTTGCGGGATTAAAAAAAGGCAGTATATTTGCACCCACCAAAAAGGGAATGATCCCGGGCGCTTAGCTCAGTTGGTTCAGAGCACCTGCCTTACAAGCAGGGGGTCACTAGTTCGAATCTA
>PWRF01000173.1 GCA_003556325.1 Bacteroidales bacterium
GCAATACTTATATTGCCGCAGAAACCGTTTTTTTTAACAAAAAAGGAACTATTTTTTGAGATGGTTCCTTTTTTGTTTATTTTTGAGTGGGCCGAACGGGTAATCCTGTTGTTGCATAATCTGTAATCATAACATACCATTCGGGAAACCGAAAGAATGCCGGGACAGCACCTGTTCGAAGTTGTTTGTTTCATGAAATCGAAAAGCAAATGAAAAGCCGATACTCACTTCTTTTGGGAAGGCCTTTCGGGATAAAGGTTTCCGTTCACTGGACGTTTTCTCTTTTGATCGCCTGGATTGTGCTCATAAGCGTAGGGCGCGGTTTGGAAACCCCGCAAATACTGATGCACATTCTGTTTGTGCTTGCGTTGTTTGTGTGCGTTGTATTGCACGAACTGGGCCATTCCCTTGCGGCGATCAGACTGGGTGGCGAAGTGCACAGCATCACCCTGCTACCTATCGGAGGCATGGCTCACATGTCAAAGATGCCCGATAAACCCAGGGATGAGTTCCTTGTTTCGGCTGCCGGCCCTCTGGTTAATGTGGTCATCGCGTTTCTGCTGTGGCTCTATATATCCACCATCCAGCGAATCAGCATTGAAGATATGGAGTTTCAGGCAATCACCACGCAAAACTTTGCACTGATGCTCATGGCGGCCAACCTCTTCATTGTGGCCTTTAACCTGATCCCTGCATTTCCCATGGACGGCGGAAGGCTTTTCAGGTCGGCGCTTTCAATGAAATTAAGCCGACTGAAAGCCACACAGATAGCTAAAGACATAGGCCAGATCTTTGCTATCCTGTTTATTGTTGCCGGGCTTTTCGTTAACCCCTTCCTGGTGATTATTGGCATTTTTATCCTGCTTGGAGCCAAAGGGGAATACGAGATGATCAAGTACCAGGAAATCCTGCGGGACACAACGGTAAAAGATATTGTAAAAACCGAGTTTGCTGAACTGGATGAGAATAACACACTGGGATAAGCAGCAGAAAAACTGGTTCATATCTCTGATAATGGTTTTGTGATCACATCAGAGGGTGAGTTTGCAGGTGTTCTTACAAAGAACGATTTGATAAATGGGTTGAGCATGCACGGAAAAGATACTCCTGTTAAAGATGTTTTAAAACAGGACACAGAAAAAGTAACAGCAGATACTCCCCTTTTTGACGTTTACCAAGACATGCAACGGAAAAGGAAATACCTGATGCCGGTATTTGAAAACGACAGGTTCCAGGGTGTACTTGACCTGGAAAACCTCCACGAGTTTTTCCTTATCAGAAAAGCTACAACATGATGCGACCGGGAGTCCAGGGCTTGGAGCGCTAAAATAGATGCGTGACCAGGATCGCCTTTGTTGCTATTGATTTGCTGTTGCATCAAGCGCTATGCGCAAACGCATCAGTAATAAAAATGCATATCATCATAACAGCCATGTCTCTTTAGAGCTTCCATCAGCATAGCTTCCAGGTCTTCATCAGGAACATCCGCATATTTTTCCTCCATTTCCTCGCCCAAAGCTTCCAGTTTTTCACTGAGTTCCATGATCCTGGGCTCAATCTCCTCCAGGTTCTCGCCCATCATTGCCTGGTGCGACAACTCATTGATCTCACAGGCATATTCCGCCATCTTATCAATATCTCTGTACAACGGATCAGCGGTCTGGCATGAACCAAAAAATAATCCGAGGAGTAAAAACAGCCCGCTAAATTTTAATAGCTTTTTCATACTGTTCATTTTTACGTTTATATAAAAAGAATAAAGCAATGACCACTAAAGGTATAAAAAAAACAACAAATATGGTTTATTTGTGTGAAAATATTCCTTTATCAAAGCTATATCTAAAAAATTACGCGGGTACTATTAGTCTTATCCAAGTAAGTGTCTGATAAATTCATCGCCAACCAGCAGACCATAGCTGCCATTTGCGACAGCATCTTCGTTGTATTCGGATACTGCATCGCCCTTAACACCGGGACGGTATATCATAAATGGAACCGGATCGTGGGTATGGGTCCGCAGTTCGCAGGGTGTCGGATGATCGGGAAGGATGGCAATGGCAACCGGTTCATCCATTTTTGCTGTTTCTTCTGCTATATACTTCACCACCCGCTGATCCAGGTATTCAAGGGTACGCACTTTCAGATCTGCATCTCCTTCGTGCCCGGCCTCATCACTTGCTTCGATATGCAGGTATACCAGGTCGTTGTCCTTCAGAGCTTCCACGGCAGCCTGTGCTTTGCCTTCGTAGTTGGTGTCATATAAGCCCGTTGAACCAGGCACCTTTATCGCGTTAAATCCGGCATAGGCACCGATCCCGTATATCAGGTCTACCGCAGAAATCACAGCGCCTTGTTTCCCATACAACTCTTTAAACGTTTTCATCTTCGGCCTGTAACCCGGCGACCAGAACCAAACGGAGTTGGCAGGATCCTTTCCTTCTGATACCCGTTTTCGATTGACCGGATGATCGCCCAGCAATGCCTGCGATTGCAAGATCGTGTCGTTAAGCAACTCTGCGGTAGCGTCTCCTTCCAGGTTCCTGCTTTTTACCATCACATGCTTAAAAGGTGTGCCCGGCACATCGTGCGGGGGCGTGCAGACAATCTGATCAGACCCTCCGTTCACCACAAAGAGATGGCGATAGCTGACTCCCGGATGGAACCGGCTGCGGTTGCCCTCCAGTTTCCTGTTCAGGAAGTCAATAAGCTCATGCGCTTCTTCCGTTGAAATATGTCCGGCACTGTGGTTCTTTATCTTGTCTTCTTCATCAATACAAACCAGGTTGCATCGCATGGCAAGATCATCAGGCTTTAGTTCAACACCCATGCTGGCCGCTTCCAGCACTCCCCTGCCCTGGTATACCTCCTTTACATCGTAGCCCAAAACAGCCATGTTGGCAATTTCACTACCGGGTGGCATGTCATCCGGTACGGTTTTCAGCAAGCCACACCTGCTTTTCGCGCATAACGTATCTATGTGGGGTGTGTTTGCAGCCATCAGGGGCGTTTTGTTTCCCAGCTTCTCAATGGGATAATCCGAACAGCCGTCGGCCAGTATGATGATGTATTTCATCTGTTTGTTTTTTTAACTAATTGTTATTGAGGTCTTTATGTTCTTGTCAAAAGTTTAGGGGTTGTGTTGCAACTGTCAAAATGTCGAAATGTCGAAACGAGACACTTACTTCTCTCCTCCCAACAGGTGCGTCTTAAACGACTCATAATCGTGCTCCATGGTGTGGTAATGCTCTTTCTGATCCTCGAGGCCCTGCAAGGCGGGGGGCAGTTCCGGGTCGAAGTTCAGGATTTCCTGGATTTGTTCAGGAAATTTGGCCGGATGAGCGGTTTCCAGCACCACAAAAAGCTTTTCCTTATGATTCCCCGGGGTGGCAAGAACGAATTTTTCCAGTCCTGCCCAGCCCACTGCTCCATGGGGTTCAAGCAGCAACCTGAAGTTCTCCCAGGCCTTTGCAATCGTAGCTTTGGTCTCGGCGTCGCTGACCGATACCGATGTCATATCCCTTCGCATAGCCTCCATATCTGGCATCTGGCTGATGTTTCCTTTTTCATCCATCCTGCCGCCATAGAGGTCCACGAGCCTGGCCAGGTTGCTGGGATGCCCCACGTTCATGGCGCTGCTAAGGCAGTTTTTCGAGGGCACGATTTTCTCGTAGCGACCGGATTGGAGAAATACGGGAAACTCATCATTTTCGTTCACGGCGATCACCATCCTGTCGACCGGCAGTCCCATATTCCAGGCGATCATCCCTCCCATCATGTCGCCGAAGTTTCCTGAGGGTATAACAAACGTCGCTTTTTGATCTTTATTTGCCGCCAGCTGCGCCCATGCATAAAAATAGTACACCGCCTGGGGCAGCAGCCGGCCGATATTAATGGAGTTGGCAGAAGACAGGTTAAGGTCTTGCAGATCAGGGTCTCCAAAAGCTTTTTTCACCATTGCCTGGCAGTCATCGAATTTGCCGTCGATAGCTATGACCTCCACATTTTTTCCAAGGGTGGTCATCTGTTTTCGCTGCCGGGGTGTCACTTCCTTTTCCGGAAACAGGATTAACACTTTGATATTGTCCAATCCATAAAAGGCATTTGCAATGGCGCTGCCGGTATCGCCTGAAGTTGCAGTCAGAATATATAATTCACGGCTTTCCTGCTCAAGAAAATAATTCATCAGCCGCCCCATCATGCGGGCTGCAAAGTCTTTAAAAGAGGCCGTGGGTCCCTGGTCAAGGCGCATCACATATTTCCTGTCCGTAACGTGCTCCAGGGGCACGTCGTAATCGTATGCATCGTCAACCAGCTCACGAAGCTTTTCAGGAGGCACTTCGTCCTTCAGAAAAGCATACAATACAGCATATGCAATGTCAGGATACTCCTGACCTGCAAAATCGCCCATCAGCGACTTGTCGAGGGATGGAATAACGGCAGGCATATATAAACCCTTATCCGGTGCCTGCCCTTTCAAAAGCGCATCCCTGAAAGAGACTTCCGGCGATTGCATGTTGGTTGAATAATAAACTATTTTATCCATTTAGATCGTATTGGTTTAGTTGCAAATGACGTAAGGACAAAAAGCTGTAGTTTACAGGATTCAGTATAATCCCTGGCTTTACCTTTTTAAAGTGGCCGATGACGCGCCGCCAGCTGAAAATTCAGGGAATGTCATGCTGACCTTGTTACCGTCCAGCACACCAAGCGCCTGATCCAGGTCTGCAATGATATCATCGGGATGCTCGAGCCCGACGCAAAGTCTTATCAGGTTTGGCGGGATATTTGCCAGTTTGCGCCCCTCTTCGCCCTGTTGCGAATGCGTTGAGATCGCCGGAATGGTAGCCACGGACTTGATACGGCCCAGGTCTGTTGCCCGCCATATACGTTGCAGTGCGTCAAAAACATTCCGGGTATTTTGCGCATCGCCTTTAATCCTGAACGACATGAGGTGCCCATACCGGTTCTGGGGTGACCCGTATTGCTCGTCGTGCTCGGCATCCACCAGGTACATATAATCACTGGCAAGCTCATGCAGATGGTGTTCCTGAAGTCCAAGGTAGTCGACACCTTCGATGTGCTTGTGTTGTTTCAGGAAATTGGCAATGGTCATAGTACTCCTGCTCGCAATATCCATCCGGTGACGTATGGTACGGATGTCGTTGAGGGCAAGGATGGCATTCATGGGCGACAGGTTCGGTCCGTTATCGCGGTTTGGAAGCTGTTTCAGGTAGGCACAGAAGTCGGCCTTCATTTCCGGGTTATCAATATTTGTCGTCAGGTTCTTTTTTGCGATAACAGCACCTGCGATACCGAAACCACTGGTAAATAGCGACTTGGTGACCGATTGCACCACAATATCAGCTCCATACTCCAGCGGACGCAGGAGAGCCGGAGTAGCCACCGTGGAATCAAAAATTGCAGGAATGCCGTATTTATGTGCAAGATCCACTATCTTTTTCACATCAAAAAATGCCTGTGACGGGTTGCTGGGCATTTCTCCATAAAGGAAACGTGTATTTTCATCAATTTGCGACTCCCATTCATTCATATCCGTGCTGTTGACAACGCGCCGCCATTCGATGTTGCGCTCCTGTTCCTTACGTATGGCGAACTGCTGGAAAGTACCTCCGTAAACCTGTGTGGTAGCCACAAAATTCATCGGGGCATTGGGCCGTTTTGGATCTTCCACAAGAAACTGGTCTACAGCACTCTGAATGGCAGCCATCCCGGAAGCAGTTGCCACGCAGGAAGCATCCACACCGGCACCATACGATTCCAGCAAGGCCAATACTCCTTCCATGTAATATATACTTGGGTTGGCAATGCGTGCATAACACCAGGTAGGTATCTCATAACCCAGGGCAGCCTCCATCTCATCAGAATCGCGAAATGTCTGGGAAGAAGACATGTAGACCGGTTCGATGATGGATCCCTGGTTAAAGTCCAGGGCCTCCTGCATGGAATAGATACCGTGCACCGCAATGGTGTCAAAACGGCATTGCTTCATTTTTTTGATGTTACCGGCGTGCCACTCCATCGCGCGGGCGGCTGCTTTTTTGTAATAATCAACTCCTTGTGAAGACATAGCTATGTTTTGGTTAAATGCTTAATATGTTTAAAGCCCTAAAAATAATAAAAATGCTTAGATTATCGGACATTTGAACACGATTCAAACTGTTTCGGGATTTTTTTATCTTGGTATTAGCTGGTAACTTTGTGGGGACATGCACGCTTGGGCCGGTAAACTTCCAAATGGCATGTATCCATTTTCAAGGAAAGCAAACGAAAAAGAGGAGTCATTAAAAGCGCATCATCATCCAAAAATAAATAATACAATTATGGACAACCTGAGTCAGAACACCTATAAACCCAAGCCCGCTGTTCATCTCGTAAATCCACCATGGTTAAGGGATGCAGTGATTTATGAGCTGAATACACGACAGTTTACACCAGAAGGAACCTTTCAGGCAGCTTCCCGGTATCTGCCGTCAATTAAAGAGCTGGGAGCCACCGTTATATGGCTGATGCCCGTACACAAAATTGGAAGAAAAAACCGGAAAGGCACACTGGGCAGCCCATATGCCGTGCAGGATTATTTAAGTATAAACCCCGGCCTCGGAACAGCTGAAGACCTCAAACATTTAGTAGACGAAGCCCATAAACTCGGATTGTATGTAATTCTCGACTGGGTTGCCAATCACACAGCCTGGGATAACGTGCTTGTGGCAGAACATCCGGAATGGTATGCCCGTGACTGGAAAGGAGATTTCAGGCCCTGTGAGTGGTGGGACTGGTCCGACATCATAGAACTTGACTATAGCCATGCCGGCCTGCGGCAATATATGACGGAAGCCATGAAATACTGGATCCGGGAATTTGACCTGGACGGCTTTCGCGCTGATATGGCCGGTTTTGTACCCCTGGATTTCTGGGAGCAGGCCAGGATGGAGCTGGAACAGATCAAACCTGTATTTATGCTGGCAGAGTGGGAATCGCGCGATCTTCACGCACGGGCTTTTGATGCCAGCTATGCATGGAGCTGGTGGGATGCAGTATATGAAATTGCCAACAAGAAAAGCAAAGATCTGGGGCCGCTCTTTGTCTACTATTCATGGCAATACCGATCCTATCCCAATGAAAGCATGCGGATGACATTCGTAACCAACCACGACAAAAATGCCTGGGAAGGCACCTCCCGCGAACTGTTTGGCGATGCACTAGAAGCGGTAGTGGTCCTTTCTTTTGTAGGAAATGGCATTCCGTTGATATACAACGGACAAGAGTGGGGAGACCAAAAAAGGCTGCCGCTGTTTGAAAAAGACCACCTGCACAGGGAGTCACACCCCATGGGTGACTTATACAAAAAGCTATCAGCACTGAAAAAATCTACCCCTCCCCTTTGGAACGGAAAGTGGGGAGGCAGGATGATCCAGGTAAAAAACAGCGCCCCGGAGGCCGTGCTGAGTTTTGTAAGAAAAAAAGAAAATCATACGGTATTTGCGGTCTTCAATTTTTCTGATCAGGACCTCCGGGTGACTTTTGAAGAAAGCCTTCACCACGGGACATATAAACATTGGGAAAACGGCGATAGCCAGATGTTTGAGGCAGGCACCGTGTTACCCGTGAAAGCATTTTCATACCGTGTCTTTCTCAAAACATCCTGAGCTGCCTTTATTCAAGAAGTTCTACAAACAATGCGGTAAGCTGAACATCTTCTTCCGGCATTTCAAAAACATATTCGGTATCGCTGCTAACCACAAAACCCTGTATGTTATCGGTCCACTGCAGGAACTCATACCCTTCTTCAGCCTCAGCAGTAAGCACAACCTCGTCGCCCGGATAGTAATCACCTGCGCCTTCAACATCACCTCCTTCATCCGGTTGCACCATCACCAACACCTCGTAGGTTTCCATAGGCTCAGGTTCATCCGGAACCTCTCCGGGCAATCCGGCAGCGAGCGACACACTGCCTGCCACAAATAAAGCAGCCAGTAAAAAGATTACGCCTGATCTGTACTTTTGATGAGTTTCTTTGAACAACATAATGCGTGTGTTTGGTTTATAAAATTGAATGATCTACTACTAAGTAATGAAAAAATATCCAACCACGCAAGGGCAGCAAGCCAATTTCTATAAAGTTTAACAGTATTAAACAGTTTTTTTAGCTACTATTAACATATTTTGAAAGAATCAATCAAACACATTTCAATATAATATATATGACTATATGTATTCCAATCAAAAATCAAACTGACATACGAGCCTGCAGTTAGCCTGTATATGCGGGTAGGTGGTGGAAAGGAAATAAAAATCTATATTTTTGCATCTTAAAACAAAACGGCTGCCCGGTACGTTTACTTTTCGTGTGCTGGTAAGTTAAATCAAAAAGTTCAGATTAAGTTGTACGAACCCGGGTTGCCTGCCAAAACAAACGCGCAGGATCATTGTTTCCTGATGTTTTTTACTGTGTTAAAAACAACAAGGATCTCCCTGCGATACAAAGTTCATAAACAGTTGTTTTATGGCTTTTATGGATAAGTAAAAACTTTTATGAAGCAGGCGCGTTGCGGAAAACACTTGCCTGTAAACACTGATCAGACAAAAACAAATGAAAACTACAAAGCTTTTAAAATCCCTGTTTTATGCCATGGCGCTCATGTTGCTGCCGGGGCTGTTTCTTCTGCACTCCTGC
>PWRF01000162.1 GCA_003556325.1 Bacteroidales bacterium
AAATACATGCAAGCTTTCAGACAACGTGGCTGCTCCTCCTCATAAAGCACCTGCATTACCACTTAGCAAACAAATTCGACCGATAAGTATATTTTCGGGAAAATTGTTTTTCCTTAAATTGAATATTTGTTATTTTTATAGAAAATTATAACAATGTCAGAAGATAATAACAACAACGTAAATGACAGCCTTAATCAATACAGCAAACCCTTAAGTTTTGAGGATGTATGGCAGATGTTCCAGGAGACGCACAAGCAGTTCAGGGAAACGGATAAAAAAATAAAACAGGCTTTTGATCTCTTTACCAGCCAATGGGGGCGTTTGGTGGAGTCGCTGGTTGAAGGCGACCTGTTGCAAATCCTGCGTGACAGGGGCATTTTCGTGGAAAACACTCACCAACGTGTGAAAGGAAGCTACAAGGGAAGAAACTACGAGTTTGACATCATCGCCGTGAACGGCCAGTATGTGGTTGTGGTCGAGGTGAAGACCACCCTCCACCCCGACGATGTAAAACACTTCCTTAAAAAACTGAAAAATGTTCGCTTATGGTTAAAGGAATATGCCGGGAAGGAGATCTTCGGCGCCGTAGCCTATATCCAGGCCGATGCAGGGAGTGCGGAAATGGCTCAGAACAAAGGCCTTCTGGCGATCCGTGCCACGGGGAAAAGTGCAACCGTCATCAACCCGGAGGGTTTTGTGCCAAAAGCGTTTTAATCTGATAATTTTAGCCTGGAAATACGATTACGCGTTGTGGCACAAGGTATCACATCTTCTGATGCATATGGCAATAATTTCGGTTGGAACTCCGAAACACCATGTTTGTAAAAAATCGCAATTATTGAAGTCCTAAAGAACGGTGGGCTTTAAAATCTCAGTTCACAACCTTATCCGGGAAAGATGGCGGGCAACTCCCATACATCCTGCATGTGTTCAGGATCATCCCTGCTGCAACAGGTTTTCAAAATAGGCAATGGTAGGCACCAGGCCTTCGCGAAGCGGAACTTTAGCCTCCCAGTCCAGCAGCTCCCGGGCGTATGCCGTATCGGGCCTGCGCTGCACCGGATCGTTTTCCGGCAAAGGTAAATAGGCGATTTTTGAGCGGGAACTGGTCATATCGATCACCATTTCGGCCAGCTCGCGGATACTAAACTCATGTTCGTTTCCCATATTGAGCGGCCCGGTAATGCTGTCGGGGGTGCCCATGAAGCGTATCATGCCCTGCAACAGGTCATCCACATATTGAAAGCTTCGAGTTTGGCTGCCATCTCCGTAAATGGTAATATCTTTATTCTGCAGGGCCTGGATGATGAAGTTGGATACTACCCGGCCGTCGTCAGGCTGCATCCTGGGGCCATAGGTGTTAAAGATGCGAAGAATCTTAATCACCACCCCGTTTTGGTTGTGATAATCCATAAACAGGGTTTCCGCACACCTTTTCCCCTCATCGTAGCATGAGCGGCTCCCAACGGGATTCACGTTACCCCAGTAATCTTCAGGCTGCGGATGTTGCTGCGGGTCTCCGTACACCTCGCTGGTGGATGCCTGCAACACCTTAGCTTTTACACGTTTAGCCATTCCCAGCATATTGATGGCCCCCATCACATTGGTTTTTACTGTTTTTATGGGATTGTACTGGTAATGAACAGGAGAGGCCGGACAGGCCAGGTTATAGATCTCATCCACTTCCAGGAAAATGTCCCGGGTGATGTCGTGCCTGATCATCTCAAAACGGTGATCGTCCATCAGGTGAATGATGTTGTCTTTGCTGCCGGTAAAAAAATTGTCAAGGCAAAGTACGTCATGCCCCTGCTGCAAAAGTCTTTCGCAGAGGTGCGAACCGATGAAGCCTGCCCCACCGGTAACAAGGATTCTTTTTCGTTGGCTCATCCGTATATATGTTCCTGATGATTCATGAAAAGCAGATGAATTTTAATGGCAAGTCAGGCAAAAGCCTTTGGTCTGCATACATGGTGTTCGTTACAAATGTACACAAAATTACAGGGATCGCTTGTTTTAATAATGCCGGAAACATAAGGGGTTATTTTCTGTATTTGCCGGAATATAAAGATGTTGGGAAGGCGAACCCCCCAGTGTCCCGCACTTTACATCAAATCACATAACCCCTTTACCCGTCACCACATTGCCCAACCCGGGTTTTCAGCAATGCAGCGAGCAAGGCAAAACGCATAAGAACAAATATTCATTCGGGTGTTACCACGATTCCCTGACGATTTGTGCTTCTTCCACTCCGAGGCTGCGAAGGCCGTTTTCGACACTTTCCAGCATGGCCGGGGGGCCACACAGATAATAATACTTCCTGGATCCGTTGACATATGCCTTTAAGAAAGACTCGTCGATCCGTCCGTGTGCCAATCCGTCAACATGTTCTGCCGAAAGCACATTTATGAGGGCATCTCCGAGCATGTCGCCAAGCTCATCGTTCAGGAGGATATCACGGCGGGTCTTGTTGGCAAAGATCAGGCGATTGTCTGCAATAAGCTTGCGCTTCCTCAAATCACGCAGGATCGAGACAAAGGGTGTGACACCTGAGCCACCGGCAATGAAAACACCCTCTCCCTTGTAGGAAATGGTCCCAAAAACACCTTCAACGATAAGTTCGTCACCGGGCTGCAGCGTCTGCAGTTTCCTGGTCATGCCGTCATGTTCCGGATAGACCTTGATGATAAACTCCAGGTAAGGGTCATCAGGAGTTGAAGTAATGGTAAAGGGCTGCTTTTGCATCCTGTAACCTTCTGCATTGATGGCCAATCCCGTAGCCTGCCCAGGCCGGAATGAAAATCCGGATGGCTTGTCAGTGGTGACCTTTACGGTATCATGTGTGATTTGTGTGATATCCTGTATAGTTACAATATGTGGGTTCATTCGTTATTGATTATTGTTCGTCCTCCTCTTCTATTTTCTTTTGCTTCCGCCAGATGATATACAATACAATGATCAGCAATGGAATAATGATATAAAACACGATGTTTTCCCAGGATTCAAAAAAGTTTACCGGTTCAGTTACCCGGTCAGGCAAATGGGTGGGAGGCTGGGCAAAGGCGGATATTGCAAGGAAAAGGCTGAAAAGTGATGTAAGGAGGCTTCGCATGGCTATGTTTTTTTAGTGAAACACCTGCAGAAAAAAATGGTTCAATAGATTCGGGTGACAAACGCCTGTTTGCAGTTTATCAACCGGTTAATTATGTCCTGACTCTATCCTGTCAGCCAAAGAGATCCTTTCCCTGAAAGACAGCTTATCTGTTTTTTCTTAGCATACTGTTTCTGATGATGATGATGCTTTTCAGGATCAGAAACTGCATGGTGAGGAAAAAGATAATGGAGGCACTTGTGGGGATATCCAGCACATAGGCCATCAGGATGCCGGCAACGGATCCCACGATTCCCCAAAGCGCTGCCAGCGGCATTACGAGGGCAAAGTTCCGGGTGAACAGCATGGCTGTGATCTGGGGGATGGTAAACATGCTCAACACCAATATGATACCCACCGTTCGGATGCTCAGTACGATGGCAAGGGCCATCACCACAGACATCATATAGCGGTAGCGCGCCACCGGAATACCTTTTGTTTTGGCAAACTCAGGGTCAAAAGCCGTATACAGGATGGGACGGTAGAATATTACGAAAAGCAGGATCAGCAGGATGGCATACACCAGCAACACCCGGATATCGGTCATTCCTACAGTAAGAATGTTTCCGAAAAGAAAGCTCATCAGGTTGGGGGTATAGCCCGGCGTCATAAAAACGAAGATGATGCCCAGGGCCATGCCCAAAGACCACAGTATGGCAATGGCGCTGTCTTCCCGCACCCTGCCCTTGTCGCTGATCCACTCGATACCCAGGGCGGTCAGTACGCCAAAGACAGCAGCCCCGGCAAAGGGGTTCAGCCCCATATAGTAGGCCAGTCCGATTCCGCCAAACGAGGCATGGGTGATGCCGCCTCCGATGAACACGATCTTCCGTGACACGATGTATGTGCCGACCATGGCTGCTATCACAGAGGTGAGGGCTGCAGCAGCCAGTGCATGCTGAAAGAACTGGTACTGAAATATCGAAAAAAAATCACTCATGGTCATGCGACTTTAGCACCCGATGCGGCACCGGGCCGTGGGCAATCACATCCACGGGGCAGTTATAGACTTTCAGCACCTCTTCAGAAAGCTGGTTAGAGGGATGATAATGCAGGGTTTCGTTTACACAGGCAATGGATTTAATAATGGGTGCGATGGTGCCGATATCGTGCGACACAAGGAGAATGGCGATGCTTTTATTCAGCTGCTGTAACCATTGATAGAGTTCCTGCTCAAATTGCTTGTCGACATGGGTGTTGGGTTCATCCAGGATCAGCAGCTCGGGGTTATCGATCAGGGCCCGGCAGAGAAGGGCTTTTTGCAGCTGTCCGCCGCTCAGCTCCCCAATGGGTTTACCGGCATAACCTGAGAGTCCGGCTTCTTCAAGCATGCCTTCCAGCCTTTTCCTCTGGGAAGCTGAGAGAAAAGGCACCCAGGCCTTACGTGTTTTCATGCCCGAACTTACCAGTTCCTTCACGGTAATGGGAAAAGACCTGTCAACCTGCGAGGCTTGTGGTAAATAGCCCATCCGGGGCCGTCCGGCAGGAAAGTGAAGCTTCCCCTTAAAAAGAGGCTGCAAACCGAGAATGAGTTTGATCAGGGTTGTCTTACCGCCGCCATTAGGGCCAATAATGCCCATAAAATCCCCGGGGTAAACCTCCAGGTCTACATTACGCAACACGGGTGTTG
This sequence comes from Bacteroidales bacterium, assembly GCA_003556325.1. GTDB lineage: Bacteria > Bacteroidota > Bacteroidia > Bacteroidales > UBA7960 > PUPG01. The sequence goes on from PWRF01000162.1 coordinate 4,779, forward strand.
TATGATAACCCGTGGTAACCGATTCCAGATGAACCAAAGGCTCTGTCATATATTATATCGTCAAAATGTCGAAACGTCAAAAGGGGTTGAGGGTTGAGATTGCCTGAGGCGCCTGTGTGCATCTGTGAAAACCCCTTGCGTCTAAATGTGGAAATTTTACCGCAAACTTTAAACTGTGAACCCTGCAAGTGCTGCAAACGTCATACTCAGCGCCCAGTGTCCGGCGCAAAATAATCATCCCCCTGTTTGTCAAAACCTTATCCTGGTCATTTCATGTGCTCTTTGAAAACATCCATAATATGGTCGATACTGTCAAACCAGTCATAAGCAAGCGGGTTGATCCGCACCATTTTCACATCCGCCTCGCCGCTCACTAGTTCTGCGCTGCGCATGTCAAACTCCTGCTGGATGAATATCACAGATGCACCATGTTCCCTGGCCTCTGCAATTACATGCCGAAGCAGTGACGGAGAAGGCTCTTTGCCGTGGCGCTCGATGGGGATCTGGTGCAATCCGTAATCGCGCGCCATATAGGTGAGGGCCGGATGAAAGATCAGAAACGTTTTCTGCCTCATCTGGCCTGCAAGTTCACGGAGCCTTTCGTCAAGAACTTCCATGTCGGCACGCAAAGCATCTGCATTGGAAGCGATCTGCTCCTCCATTTCGGGATAGGTGGCAATCAAAGCCTCTTTGATTGCCGGCAACCTGTCAAGCATGACCCGGGGCGACATCCAGATATGCGGATCGATACCTCCTTCATGCACATGATCGCCGTGATCAATCTCTTCACCACGGATCAGCCTGACATCATCCGACAGGTTAACCACATGCATGTCCGGATTTATGGCTTGCAGGCGGTGCATAAAGGCTTTTTCATAGCCAAGATGCCCAATCCGGAAATAAAGCTGCGAGTCAGAAAGTTTCTGCAACTGGCTGGTAGAAGGTGAATAGGTAGCGTGGCTCGCACCAGGCGGCACCATCACATTTACTTCAACAGCTTCCCCGGTAAGTCTGTCAACAAAATATTGTAACGGCACAATACTTACCGACACAACAGGCTTATCCTTCTCTCTGTCAGTAGTCTGACAGGACACCGTGATGGCCAGTGCCATCAATAAAACAAGTACATTACGCATCATCTCTGTAAAAAAAATTAAAATAGCTGGCAAAATTAATATTTGACAACCAATTCTTCCTCATCGTCCTGTTGTTTTTCCTTCTCTTTTTTTGCATCTTTAGGTTTATTGCTCCCGGCAAACAATGCACCCAGGATCGTACCCACCGAAAAACCTGCTAACAGCCCTAAAAAAACTTTTCCTTTTATCATAACGAAATTATTTAAATGATACAATAGAATGGCACACTTGGTTCAACAGCAATATGAATTTTGCCGGTGCCCTCAAACCACAAGATACAAAATTCTGACGAAAATGCGGTTTGTTTTGTGTTTCAGATTACACGTTTCAGGATAAGGCTTTAAGATACAAGCACTTTATGAGATAATCTGAAAAGGCATTTGTTTTAAACACCTGTGTCCGTTTAATCAATATTTTTTTTACTTTTATAGAATGAACCGGTTGGGAGTTGGGAGTTGGGAGTTGGGAGTTGGGAGTTGGGAGTTACGAGTTGGGAGTTGCGAGTTGGGAGTTGGGAGTTGGGAGTTGGGAGTTGGGAGTTGGGAGTTGGGAGCTGGGAGTTGGGAGCCGGGAGCTGGGAGATGGGAGATGGAAACCAGTAGAAACACGCGCATGTTGTAAATCCCGACCATTCGGCAACAGGATTTTCGACACACAGGAGGATGATTATTGGGACGTTTCGACATTTCGACAGTTTGACATTTTGACATTTTGACAGTTGAAACACAACCCTAAACTCTTGCCAAAAACACAAACACTTCAATAACAATTAGTTACCAAAAATTAACACATGAAAAAACTATTGCTATTTGTATTGCCCATTGGATTCCTGCTCTTCACAGCATGCGACGAAGCCGAGAGCTTGCTTGATGTAACCGAGACTTTCACGTTCGACCAGGTATTTGTGGTTGACACAGAGCATCATGAGTTTTCTCATGAAGAGCTCTTTGATCTTGCAGCCGATGTCAGTGTCATTGATGAGTATGGCAACAAAATCAAAGAGGTAACCATCCGGGAAGTAAGGTTTTGGCTTACAGCTCATGAAGGTGACCCAGAGCAAAGAATGGAGGAAGGGTCTCTGTTGGTTTCAGATCCTGGCAACGGCAGCCCGGTTGAGATTGCCAGCCTGGGAACACATGTTTTGCAGGATTTGCTGGACAATCCAACCACGCTTGACCTTAACAATGCCGGTGTATCACTTCTGGGTGATCTGGCTGCAAATCCTCCTCATCGTTTTATGTTGCATGCCGATGCAAGCTTTAACGAAGGGCCACTGGATTTTACGCTGGTTGTTGAATTCACTGCCAGGATGACGGCCAATCCGTTAAATTAACAGGTCATACATCCGGCGAGTGCTATATTCATAGCCCTCAACCACGTTTCTGAGGTCGTCCATCTCAGGGGAGTTTTAAGCTGCCTTTTCAGGGGGGTGACCTTGTGGTGCCTCATGTGCTCTGCAATGCATTGCATGTGAGATCTGCTAAACTGTCATTTAATTGGGTGTTTCTTACCCTGTGAAATTCAGGGCACAAACCTTCTCCCAAGGCGGTGACACCACATTCGCTCATGTGTTTAAGGTAACCAGCAAACTCAGATAGTTTACCACTTCCTGCGAGGGTCTGACTTCGCCGGAGTGTCCACGCCGCAGCAAATGCACGGTATACCCGGGGTCTTTCAGCTCTGAATAGGACATCAGGGCCATAACAGGGCCAAAACCGCATACTGACACCTGGTGACGGTGCACGTTTTCCTCCACACCTCCGGCATCTTTTTCCAGTATGGCCTGCAACACCTTGTCGTCAAGTTCCCTGGAGCGCTCCGGGGTTAAAAAGTGAGAAAAATCCGAGGAGGCGATCACCAGGATTTTTCTATTCAGTGACTGTTCAGCCTTATAGATCCTGGCAGCAATAGCGGAAGCCTGCTCTAAATCCTGGTCGCGCATGTTTACAGACAGTATCCGAAATGGGTGATCAAAAAAATACTGCAGGTAAGGCAGCATCACTTCAGCGGAATGTTCATCAGCCTGGGCATCTGAAGACACCGGCAAGCCAAGGGCCTCAGCCATCTCCTCATCAACGGGCACCAGTCCTTCAGGCGCCTCCCAGGCCTGATAGCCGTCTACAGAAACCGCAGGGCCCCTACCCCCGTGGTTTGGATGAATGACAACCACCGTGTCGGGAGAAAGGCCCTCCCTTCTGCAATGTTCAAAAAAATGCACGGCCTGCCGCGCACAATAGACCATCCCGGCATGAGGCACTACGCCTCCGGCAATTTTTCCGTGAACCTTCGTGGAGTCAATCAAGCTGACTTCCTTGTCCAGTTCCTTCTTAATGATCATCCGGATCTCCTGAACACTACCCGGGTAAAACATCCCTTTTACCGCTGCAGGACGGATATCGCTACTTGCTTGTGTCATGACTTTTGCTTTACAAACTGGTTAATGTGTTAGTTTGCTAATGTGATAATGTGCCAATGTGCTAATGTGCTAATGTGACAATGTGCTAATGTGCCAATGTGCTAATGTGACAATGTGTTAATGTGACAATGTGCTAATGTGATAATGTGCCAATGTGATAATGTGCTAATGTGACAATGTGCTAATCTGCTAATGCGACAATGTGCCAATGTGCTAATGTGTGTTAATGCGACAATGTGATAATGTGATAATGTGCTAATGTGCTAATGCGACAATGCGCTAATGTGACAATGTGCTAATCTGCTAATGCGACAATGTG
>PWRF01000341.1 GCA_003556325.1 Bacteroidales bacterium
GCGCAACCGGCGCTGGCAAACATTACCCAACCTGCAGACAGATCGCCAGACTTTTTTGAAGAAAATGGATTTTTCCATTTTAATACTGAAAAAGGAACCTATGTACTTCGTTTCTTTTCTGAAGATATTCTCGAAGTGGAGTTTTTCCCAAAAGGTCAGAACAATTCATCTGGAGATGGCTTGCAACTCAGCGAATCAGAGCGGAAAGTAAGAGATAAAGTATTGAAGTCTTCCCACGCTGTTGTTATGGAGCCCATACCCACCGAGGTGCAGGTAAGCAGGGAAGGGGATGACTATATCCGGTTAAACACCAGAGGTGTCAATGCGGTGTATGATAAAATAGATTCGAGGTTCTCCTTTTACCACAACGGACGCAGGCTCCTGCAGGAGCACAACGGATTTGTGCAAAACCCGGAGGACGATGGGTACCGGGTTGATTTTCGCATAACCAATACAGAAATGCTCATGGGAGGTGGTTCTCGTGCCCTTGGAATGGACCGTCGCGGACACAGGCTGGAACTTTACAACCGGGCGCATTATGGTTACGAAACACGCTCTGATTTAATCAATTATACGCTTCCCATGGTGCTGTCGTCCCGCCGTTATGCCATTCATTTTGACAACCCTACCACCGGGTGGCTCGATCTCGACAGTGAAAACGATGGAACCTTAGGTTTCGAGGCTTTTTCCGGAAGGCAGGCCTATCAGATCATTGCTTCAGATACCTGGGAGGGTATTATTGACAACTATACCCAGCTTACAGGGCGGCAACCACTTCCGCCTCGTTGGGCCCTGGGCAGTTTTTCCAGTCGTTTTGGCTATCGCTCACAGGAAGAAGTGCTTGCTACCATTGCGAAGTGGCGCGAGAAAGAAGTTCCTGTGGATGCTATAATCATTGACCTTTTTTGGTTCGGGCAAGAAGTAATGGGAACAATGGGAAATCTGCGGTTCGATGAGGAAACTTTCCCGGATCCTGATAGCATGGTCGAAGAACTGGTAGACAAAGGGGTGAAAACCGTGCTTATTACCGAGCCCTTCATCCTTACCACATCCGGCAGATGGGATGAAGCTGTGGAAGAAGGGGTTCTTGCACTTGACACGCTTGGGCAGGTTGCCGTGTATGAGTTTTTCTTTGGGGAAACCGGCTTGATCAACATATTGAAACCCGAGGCCAGGGATTGGTTCTGGGGTATTTACAGGCACCTGATGGAAACCTATGGAATCCATGGTTGGTGGGGTGATTTGGGTGAACCCGAAGTGCATCCTGATTGGGTACGTCACTATGGAAATCTCAAAGCCCGCGAAGTGCATAATATATATGGTCATAACTGGGCAAAACTGGTTTTTGAAGGGTTTGAAAATGACTTTCCCGAAAGAAGGGTTTTTAACCTGATGCGTGCCGGTTACTCAGGCTCACAGCGCTACGGCATCATTCCCTGGACCGGCGATGTAAACAGGACATGGGGTGGACTGGTGCCACAACCTGAAATTTCCCTTCAGATGGGGCTTCAGGGTCTGGCCTATATGCACTCCGACCTTGGCGGTTTTGCAGGCGATCTGGTTGATGATGAGCTTTATGTTCGCTGGATGCAATACGGTGTTTTTCAGCCGGTGTATCGTCCTCATGCCCAGGATGACGTGCCGTCGGAACCCGTTTTCAGAAGTGAGGAAGCAATGAATCTGTCCAGAAAAGCCATTGAACTTCGTTACCGGTTGATGCCGTACATTTATAACGCGGCTTTTCAGAATTCACAAACCGGGATGCCGTTCATGAGGCCACTCTTTTTTGAAGAACCCGAATACTTTGAAATTCATCGTGTCAGCGGAACCTACCTTTTTGGTGACGATATCCTTGTGGCTCCCGTCCTCAGGCAGGGTGAACGCCAGGTTGAGGCCCACATGCCCGCCACTGCAAACTGGTACGACTTTTACACCGGTGAAAAATACAAAGGAGGCAAACAACATTGGGTAAGCACGCATGAAAACCGCATCCCAACCTTTGTGCGCGGCGGAGCACTCGTGCCGCTGGCAGACCTGGTACAGTCGTTGACAGATTACAGCGTGGAGCATCTCACATTGAAATACTTTTTTGATGAAGGAGTACCGCACCATACAACCATGGTATATCATGATGACGGACTTACATCAGAATCTTTAGAAAAAGAAATGTATGAGAAGCTGAATATCTCCATTGATACCTCAGTGAGCGGAAACCAAAACAACCAGGTAAGCTTTGTTTTAGAAACTGAAAGAGGGAGCCAGTTCGAAGATGCCGGTTTTTCCGGAATTACTGTGCATGCCAGAAATATCTCAGCTGAACCCCAAGCGGCATCCATTAACGGAGAGGCTTTATCATTCACCTATGATACAGATCGGCAAAAAATTGAATTTGATACCTTTACACTCTCTGAAGGACAAAATGTGTTTGAGTTTATATTTTAAAACACCCCCAGCCGAATGAAAAGTAATATTTAAAAAGAAACTACATGAGAATTCTTTTTATTGCAACTCTCTGTTTGATACTAATTAGCTGTTCAGGACAAACGGATAAATTGATAAAAAAATCTGAAACTAATTTAAAATCAACAAAAAGCGTAAGTTACCATGTTGATAATTTAACAATAGAGGGACAGTCTGTTGGCGACACCATTTTCACAGCTACTTACGCTTTATTTGAAAAATCTGAAACTGATACATTATTGGGCTACAATTTCTTAATTGAAAGTAGCCTTATACACCCAAGGTTTTTCATTCCAATCGTAATTAGAGATCATTACAATGGAATGGAGCTTGCGTGGACGCTTGAAAGTGAGGTGAGAAATGACAGGACAATTACCGAATTCAACGAAATTGATGACTCAGTGCTTGAAAATAAGGTAATTGGGCATATTCCCATGCTTTTGACCTTATTGCAAAATTATCAATACAAAAAAACATCGGTAGAAGAAACCATCCTAAATGGAAAAGACTGTATCCAGATAAACTTTCTCTGCGCCGATAGTATTGATTATAACTTATTCGTTGATAAAAACGAAAAAACACCTGCTTTGCTTAGGATTGTTTTTGATAAAGAACAGCCTTTTATTCAGGAGTATTACTACAGAGATTTTGTTTTTTCTGATACAACCCATTTTCCATTGACTATAGATTTTTCCGAAGATGATTCCAAAGAAATATCCCCAATTAAAATTGGAGATTATTTTCCTGATTGGAAGTTAGAAACAGTTGGCGGTGTCTTTTTTCATTTTGGAGAACAAAAAGGAAAAGCACACTTGATTTTTGTTTCAGGTATACATTGTGGTGCCTGTCAGCTGCAAATTCCAACGACGAAAAGGATTTACGAACAATTCTCCCAGCGTAAAGACCTTAATATTATAGGCTTATACCCATATGATAGTAAAGAAAGACTAACTATCTACACAGAAGAAAAGGGAATAGATTATCCTATCATTTACAATTCCTTAAATACTGTTGAAGAACGGTATGCGCTTATTCAGAAATTACGGTTTCCTATTCCAACTGCGATATTGATAGACAAGGAAAATAATGTATCCTGGATGAAAACGGGATTTAATCCGGATTACGCTGACGAATATGTTAGAGAAGTGGAAAAACAGATAAATAAATTCAGTCCATAATGGTACCTGATTTCCTTTTGAAAGCACACCCCTGCTTATTCATTATCAATAAGGTCAGTAAGTTGTTTAGAGTACATTTCTGCCTCACGGTCTTTTCCCCTGATCTCAAATAGTTTTACCAATTCCTCCAAATTTTGTTTCATGGCGCTTTGTTGGGATTCGTCAGGATTTTCACTATAGGTTTCCAGGCTTTGAATCAGCAGATTTTCAGCTTCACTATACTGATGAAGCTCAATGAGGCAGGTGCCCAACGCATGTCGTGCACTTGCAATTCTAGGATGATTCGGATTAAGAACCGACTCAAGCAATGCCAGTGTCTCACGCAGCAGAGGCTCAGCTGATGCATGATCTCCCATCCGGGTATACAAATTTGCCTTGCTTTGCAGAATGGGTCGTCGAAACGGATGGTTCTCACCTACAGACTCCACCAAAACTTTCATTTCCAAATCATAATATTTTTCTGCAGCTGAATAGTTATTACTATCACGATACACATCGGCAAGAGATTTTTTAGCTATCGCAATATTTACGTGGGACCCATCATATAAAGACTGATAAATTTCAATGGCATTGAGTAAATGAGTTTCCGCCTTTCTAAATTCACCCATGATCCTTTTTCCATCTCCCAGATTTTGAATTATTGAGGCCATTTGAGGCGTAACAACATTTTCGTGTGATTTGACAACATACAAGGTTTTCTGGAAATAGTTCTGTGCCATATCATGTTCTCCTCTGTAAAGATGAAAGTTCCCCATTGCCAAGTAGCTGTCTGCAACAAGAAGGTGGTTGTGATCCAGTAATTTCTTGCGCACTTCAAGGGCTTTTAAAATGTCTTCCTTTGAAGTTTCATCATGACGGGCTACGCCAATATTATGCAAACTTGCAGCATATTCGAGAGAAACATGACCGGGTAAATTCTGAAACAGATCTGCAGCTATTGTATAGTGATCATATGCCCTGCGAAAATTACCAATGCTGTGTAATATTTCTGCCAGGTTATAATGTAATTTCGCTACTTCAGGATGCGATTCATCGTAGAGGGTGTTTGTTATATCCAATGCCCGCTCTATCAGAGGTAAAGCTTCTTCGAACTCCCCCAAGCTTTTAAAAACGAGTCCTGTTACAGTATACATCTGCCCCTGAACTTCAGGCTGATCAGATAAAGCTTCAGCCTGATTTACTCCCCGCTCCAGCAATTCTCTCGCAGTAATTGTTGCACCGCGGGCTTCAGCAGGGTCACTCGCTTCAAACATTGAAAGAAGAAAATCTACCATCTGGCCGGATTTGGCTCTTTCTCTTTCAGCTTCTCCAAGGGCAATGCGTGATTTGTGCGAATACCAGGTAATTGTTACTGCATAAATAGTGAGCACGACAGCAAAAATCACTGCTGCCGCAACGCCCCATTTATAGCGGCGTATAAATTTGCCGGAACGATATATCCAGGAGTCAGGATGTGCCGAAACAGGTTTGCCTGCCAGGTAAGCTCTAATGTCATCTGCTAATTCACCGGTGGATTGATATCGACGCTGGGGTTCTTTATTAAGACACTTCATTACAATGGTATCCAGATCACCCCTGAGTTTCTTGTGAAAATGCACGATACCCTCCTCTTTACCAGAGCCAGTCACCGGAGGTTTTTGTTCTTTAGTATTCTTTGCTACGGCTATACTGGGCCTTTTTGGTTCGGTTTCACAAATGGTGCGTTCCACATCACCGGGAGTTTTCCCTTTCAAGTCGTAAGGACGTAACCCGGTGAGCAGTTCATATAGAATAACCCCCAACTGATAAATGTCTGACGAAGTTGTTATGGTTTGCTTTCTGACTTGCTCGGGGCTGGCATAGGCGGGAGTAAAAGGCAACATACCGGTTAGAGTGGGAGGCAATTCATCTTTTTTTCTGTCTTCTGGTTCAAGCATTTTGGCAATACCAAAATCCAGGAGTTTTACTTTGCCCTCTTCGGTTACAAATATATTGCCGGGCTTAAGATCACGATGAGCGATCAGATTGCTGTGTGCATATTGCACTGCATCGCATACTTCAAGAAACAGTTCCAATCGTTTTCCCAGGGAAAGGTTATGTGAATTGCAATATTCATCGATGGGTTGTCCTTTAACATATTCCATCACAAACCACGGTTGTCCGTCGTCAGATATTCCTCCATCGTACAAGCGTGCGATATTGTTATGATTGAGAGAAGCAAGAATTCTTCGTTCTGACTTAAAACGCAGAATTTGATCATCAATTAAAAATCCTGTACGTAACATTTTAAATGCCACCTGTTGTTGAAAAACGCTGTCGGCTCGTTCGGCAAGAAATACTGCACCCATACCTCCATGTCCCAGTTCCTCAATGATCCGGTAGGCTCCAAATTGTTTTCCAAGTGTCTTTTGGTTTTTCAATTGTGACAAAGCGGATTCTTTCAATTCATCTATTGATTGATCAAGTATTCCGGAAGTATGATAAGCATCTAAAAGTGATTCCACTTCTTCTAACAACACGGCATCACCATGGCAGGCTCTTCTCAAATATTCCCTTTGCTCCTCATCTTTTAGTTCAAGGGCATTTGAAAAGATTTCCTTTATTTTCTTCCACCGGTCGGGATTATGAGGGTTTTTCATATTATCGCTATTGTTTTTTTTCTTCTGCCAGTTCCTTGTTGAGCCAGGCACGTGCTATTTTCCAGTCCCGATTAACTGTGGGCTCAGAAACATTCAATGCCTGTGCCGTTTCTTCTATGGTTAAACCGCCAAAAAACCTGCATTCCACAATGCGTGCCTGCCGCTCATCCAAAACAGAAAGACGTTCCAGAGCCTGATGAACTGAAAGCACATCCAGTACATTAATTTCCATATTGGCATCGGCTTCACCCAATGTAACCGGGCTATTCTTACCACCGCGCTTTTGGGCTTTTTGTTTTATTGCGTAATCAACAAGGATATTGCGCATAGCCTGGGAAGCAATGGCAAAAAAATGGCTGCTGTTCTGATAATTTAACTGGTCGAACCGGGCCAGTTTAAGGTAAGCTTCATGCACAAGCGCAGTGGCATTCAGGGTATGTCCCGGTCGCTCCCTGTAAAGACGGTTTTGTGCCATTCGATATAATTCGTCATATATCAGGGGAACAAGCTCTGCAAATGCTTCTTTGTTACCTGAGGCATGGGCATTGAGCAATTGGGTTATTTTATGTGCTTCCATAAATCTCTTGGTTTCCAATCCTTAATATACAAAAAATCCAACGATACTCCTTTTTTATGGTTTAGAAATTTTTTACCTGAAAATTGAGGTTTTCATGATAGGCTTTGCTTCATTTTTTTGCTATACAATAGTAGAATGAGATTTTTGAAAGGTATTGCAAACTGCAATATCCAATTCAAATTAAGTTAAATACAAAAATTTAAAGTATCATGATGAAATCAAAGATGTTTTTTACAATGGTAATTATCCTGGGAATAGCACCAGGCCTGCTTCATGCTCAAAAGGGTATGAGGGAAATGGATAAAGGTCCGGAGCACCATATTATCCTTCCTGCGAACCATGAAATAAACTGGCAGCAATCACCAGTACTTGAACCGGAACTAAAAGTAGCTGTTCTGGAAGGAAACCCATCAGAACCGGGGGTTTTTACACTTCGTATAAAAATTCCTGATGGTGGCTATATTTCTCCTCACTGGCATCCTAATGTAGAACGGGTAACGGTACTCTCCGGCAGGTTTTTACTTGGCTCAGGAGAAAATATGGACAGGGACAAGGTGAAAGTACTTGATCCGGGCAGCTATACTTCCATGCCTCCGGGTATGCGCCACTTTGCTATGGCAGAAGGCGAAACTATTATTCAACTTACTTCAATCGGACCTTGGGAGATAAACTATATTAACCCCGAGGATGATCCGCGAAACAGGTGAACCGGCAGGCAATCTGAAACCCTTTGCCCACCCAAACACCCTGATATGTTTGTAGCAATACAGGTCTGCGAAAAAGGAAAATTTGGCAAAAAGGATGTCTGTGACTTAGGCGCCTCAGGTCAGTTGAAGCAAAGCGGGCAGACTGAAAGATTTGTTGAGCCTTACAACCATGAATTTGTGGACTGCATTGGTGAAACAGCTCAGTAAGTAAATCATTAGTGTTGCGTTGTTTTTCTGAGATTAACGATAAAAACCTATATATCTATGGAACACGTTTCAATAAGGACTATTAGCGGCAAAGAAAAGCAGGTAGATTCTGAATTAATTCAGGAGCTACAGCAAAACTTACACGGCCCCTTACTCTTTCCCGGGGACGGGGAATATGATAACGCCCGCACAATCTGGAACGGGATGCACGACAACCATCCTGCTTTCTTCGTGCAGTGCAGCGGACCGGCAGATATACTCGACACCGTAAACTTCGCCCGAAAACACAAACTGCTTATCTCGGTAAAAGGCGGCGGACACAATGTTGCCGGTACCGCAATCTGTGACAAAGGGATCGTTATCGATCTCTCACGGCTTCGAAATGTCAGAGTAGAACCTAAAAAAAGAATCGCCGATGTAGGCGGAGGAGCATTGCTTTCAGATGTCGATCGTGAAACACAATTATTCGGGCTTGTCCTGCCATCGGGACTCGTTTCGGAGACTGGCATCGCAGGTTTAACTCTCGGCGGTGGATATGGTTGGGTAAGACGAAAACACGGATTGGCAATTGACAATCTCCTATCGGTAGATATCGTTACCGGAAACGGAGAATTTGTAACGGCAAGTAAAGACGAAAACCAGGATCTCTTCTGGGCAGTGCGCGGCGGTGGTGGAAACTTCGGTGTCGTTACGTCCTTTCGCTTTCAACTGCACCCGTTAGGTCCGATAGTCTATTTTGCCGCCCCGATGTATCCCGCAGAAAAAGCCGGGGAGATCTTGCCGAAGTGGAGAGAATTTTGTGAAAATGCATCGGA
>PWRF01000287.1 GCA_003556325.1 Bacteroidales bacterium
ATTCCACGTAAAAAGGTAAGCTACCATGACCTTCTGAATACTTGCGACATCGGATGCCTGACTGCCGTGTATGACACCAGGATCACCGGTAAAACATACATGGCTCCTCTTTGGAACAAAGAAGATTATGCATTATGGCTTCAATTGTTGAAAAAAGTGGGTTATGCCTACAGCTGTGAAGAACCCCTTGGTTATTACAGGTTGCGCGAAAACTCCATATCTAGCAACAAGCTAAGAACAATCAAATACTTGTGGTCTGTATACTACAAGATGGAAAGATTAGGCTTTTTGCGAAGCGTATATTACAGCCTGGTATATGTTTGGCATGGCATAAAAAAATACGGCAAATCAAAGTACTGGAAAAAGCGGTAAAGCACCAGTTCTCTTTTGCCGCACAACTCAATCCATGAATCAGGACTCAGCTAATCTGTTTGTCTTAAATAAGCTTAAGCCTTTTGCTATAAAACGCATGGTTGGCTTGTCGAGAGACTGGTTTAACCGCCTCTTGTACAGGGATTTGGCGCCTTTATACGCTGAGCGTATTTGGATAGACCTGCGCAGTTGCAAAAAAAGCATTCGTATAGGCTCGCAAACAGCCACATCAGGCAAAATTGTAAAGAAAAAAAAGATTTTTGCAAAACATATTCCTTTGGAGGATGAGCCGACAATTAAAAAGTGTCTGATGCACTGGCTTGAAGGTGTTTCCTGGAAAGACACCGGCATTTATGATGAACTAATGTCAAAGATAAACAGGTATGGGTCATTCGATGGCTGCAGGAATGAAAAGGATGTACTCGGGAGGTATAGCAGGCTTGACGAGTTGTTTTGCCGGGTAAGAAAAGAAAAAAAGCTTCGGTCGCAGCAGGAGCTTTCCCAACGGGCTTTCAGGGAAGAGGGTGGCATATTAATTCATATTGGACCCGGTGGTGAGCCATATTTCGGTGGAAACGGAAACCATCGCATGGCCATTGCAATGGCAGCAGGGCTGCATAGGATACCCGCGCAGCTTGGAGCCATATATGTTGATGCCCTGGTAAAATTACCTGTTCTAAGGCAGCCCGATTAATCCGCTGTGACAATAGAAACATAATCTGTAATACCCTGATATTTTGCCAACACAACCCTTTTCACACTAACGACAGACAAGTTATTACAAAAACGCATTGTGTTGAACTCCCTGCTCCTCACTGGCCACACCGGCTTCGTCGGCACAAACCTCATCCGGGCTTTTGAAAACAACTATGAGCTCTTTGGGTTAGACATCACCCCCGGCGAAAAAACACCACCCCCTTCCCTGCCACCGGAAAACACATTTTCGTGGGATCTGCCGGACGATCTCCCCCGGGTGGACACCATCATCCACCTGGCAGGCAAAGCGCACGACACGGCCATGGTGAGCGCCCCGGAAGAGTATTTCGAGGTGAACCTGGAGCTGACCAAACGGATTTTTGACCATTTCCTGCAATCCGGGGCCACCTCCTTCATCTTTTTCAGCACCGTAAAGGCCGTTGCCGACTCCGTCGAAGACGATCTCCTTACAGAAGAACACCCCCCCGACCCGAAAACGCCCTATGGAGAGTCTAAACTTGCTGCAGAACGGTATATTCAGGAGGCATTAAGCAATTACGCATCCGGATCATCCCGGAAAGAACAGGATTCTGAAAATGGCGAGGCAGGATTCACAATGGGGACTTTTTTTGATGAGGATCTGGGAAAAAACAAAAAGCCCGGCAACAAACGGGTGTACATCCTGCGGCCCTGCATGATCCACGGCCCGGGAAACAAGGGAAACCTCAATCTGTTGTACAACGTTGTCCGGAAGGGTATTCCCTGGCCGCTGGGAGCCTTTCACAACCAGCGATCCTTCCTGTCGATCAACAACCTGGAGTATGTGATCAGGCAGTTGATCGAAAAGGACATTACCCCGGGCGTCTACCAGGTGGCCGACGACGAACCTGTATCCACCAATGAGCTGATAGGCCTGATGGCCCAATCCCTGAACCGGAAGCCGCGCACCTGGAACCTCCCTCCCGGCATCATCCGCAGCCTGGCGCGGGCCGGCGACCTGCTGCGCCTGCCCCTCAACAGCGAGCGCCTGAAAAAACTGACCGAATCGTATGTCGTGTCCAACACAAAAATCAAAAACGCCCTGGGCATTGATAAAATGCCCGTATCTGCAACAGAGGGAATTACCCACACATTGAAATCGTTTGGGGGGTAATGTGTATGAAACAGGCGGCGCAATCGTTGGCCGCGCGACATAAACGTATTAATCGACGATTCAACGTAATACCACGGGGTATAACCAAACCATCAAAAGAGAAACACGGCTGTGCGTCTTTATGACCGGCCACCGGAAGCTTCCAAATCATTTGCCGTGCATGTCTGCAATAAATCAGCACGCGTTTCAGCAATCAATTGCCTTGTAAATCTTCAACCGTGCACATCCGCCACCAGCGGCGAGCAGCCCAAAACTCACAACACATAAAATCCGCCGCAACACACTCCCGGGTCAGGGTTAAACAGATAACGACAACAAAACCACAACTCCAATGATATACCTGGTCATTGCCGTTTGTCTTTTCCTGCTGATGCTGCTGTATTTTCGCCTTGCAGGCCATTTTAAGATCATCGACTGGCCCGAAGAGCGCAGCTCGCACAGCAAGCCCACCTACCGCGGAGGCGGCATCCTGGTTCCCGTGGCGGCCCTGGCCTGGTTTTTCCTGTTCGGCAGGCAGATGCCGCTGGCGATCATAGGGCTGACCCTCCTGGGCGCCGTCAGCTTTGCCGACGACATCAGGCCCGTGCGGGCCGGCATCCGAATCCTGGTTCATTTCATTGCCGTGTGCCTGCTGTTTTTTGAACTGGGCATCTTCAGCTATCACTGGTATTGGATCGTGGCGGCCTTTATCCTTACCGTCGGGTGCATCAACGCCATCAACTTTATGGACGGCATCAACGGGATCACCGCTTTATACAGCCTGGTGGCCCTGGGCACGTTCAGCCTGCTGAACAACGCACGAAAACTTTTACTCCCGTTCATCCCCGGCGAACTCCCGGAGGGCTGGAGTGCCTTCATACCAGAGCGCCTGGTGGGGGTGATCTTCGTGAGTATCGCCGTGTTTGCTTTCTTTAACGTGAGAAAGAAAGCACAAACCTTTGCCGGCGATGTCGGCAGCATGACCATCGCCTTCCTGATGTCCTGGCTGCTGATCGAACTGATGGTGATGTCAAACAGCTTCTACTGGATCCTGCTGTTCTCTGTCTACGGCACCGACACCGGCTATACCATCGCCCGGCGCCTGCTGCGGGGCGAAAACATCTTCCGGCCCCACCGCCAGCACCTTTATCAAATCCTCGCCAACGAACACCAGTGGCCCCACCTGAAAGTATCCCTTCTATATGCCTTGTCGCAAGCCATCATCAACATGGCTGTCATCTTCCTCGTGTTGCAGGGCTTCATGACAACTCCCCTCTTCCTGGCCATCCTGGCCATCATTTCCCTCACCTATCTTTTCTTCCGCACCAGGGTTGAAAAAAGCCGGGCTCAAGACATGTAGACTGCAAAGCCCGGCGGCCTGTCCCTATATCTTGATGACCTTGAAAATTCTGTGCTGATGATTTTGCACATCAGTGACTCTCAGGTAAAAAACACCTGGCGGAAACCGGCTGAGATCTATCTGGTGGTTTGAATTAACCTCGCGGGTCTCCTGCCTGAATACTTTATTTCCCACATGATCGATCAATTCAATTACCAGGTGTGCGGTTTCTGATGTTGACATGACTCTTGCTGAGACAATGTTGCGTGTTGGCACAGGATACACGTCAACCAGGAAAGTGCTGGCCTGAAGATCGCTGTCCTTTATTAAAAGCTGGTGGTGGCTTTGCTGGAACCCCTGCGTCAGGATTGAGGTCACATCCATAATCGTTTCAATTACAGCCTCGCCAAGGGTCCAGTTTAAAAATCCCGGCTGTTCATCTGAGCTGCCTCCGGAGCTGGCAATTACCTCGGGGAAGAACGCAAACCCATAGCCGGGATGCCGGCCAGGGTCAGTATGGCCGTCATTGCCGCGTTGATCGTCAAATCTGGAAATTCCTCCCGGGTTGCAATTGATCACATCAACAGCCAGGTGCCGAACGTCGCTATTGCCACAGTCATTTCTTGCAAAAACAGAGATGTTCCCCGGCCAGTTTCCAAAGTCAACAAACACGCTAGTTGTGCCTTGCCCGGAAACAATTTGCGCCTGGTGGGGCACCGCCCATGTATAAGAGTTTGCATTATCAACCGGGGCGATCGAATAGTTGACATTTCGGCGCCTCCGGCATACTTCATCCGGGCCGGATATTTGGCCGGGCGTTGCCGGTGAGCCCTTGACAGTGATGCATATAAAATCGCTGGCACCGCAGTAGTTTTCAGCGCTTACGCAAACATTTCCTGAAACAAACCAGGAGTCAAAGCTCACATTGATCGAACTTGTTCCGGTTCCACCGGTAATAACAGCCCCTTCAGGTACGATCCAGGAGTACGATGTTGCCCCATAGACCCCAGGAACAGAATAGCTCACGGCCGGGAGGCCACAAACCCCATCAGTTGGTCCTGCAATATCCACTGGCACTTCGGGTGCACCTGTTACAAAAAGTGTTCTTCCGTTCCATGCAGGACTCTGGCCGCATTGATTTGAAGCTGCAACGGAAATAATACCTGAACTGAAAACGGAAACCTCCACCAGGATGCTTGTCGTTCCCTGTCCTGCTGTGATGGTCATTCCTTCCGGCACTGTCCATACATAATGCGTTGTGTTTGGCACAGGCTCTATGGAATAGGCCACCTCGCTGACATTGCACAGGCCTGAAGCCGGACCTGTGATCGGCCCGGGAACTTCCGGCAAAGTTCCCTCTATCGTTACCTCCGCGCTCGCTGTTCCTTTACATCCGTTGCCATCAGTAACAGTGACGCTATAAGTACCCGCCTCACTCACAAAAATGGCACGGGTGGTTGCGCCTGTCGACCATTGATAGGCTGCGTACCCGGTGCCCACATCAAGCACTGTTGAAGCTCCGGCACAAAATGACAAGGTTCCGGAGATCACAGGCTGTGGCGGCACATACTCGGCAGTGGTTATACCCGAAGTGCCCTGGCAGCCAAAGTTATCTGTAACGGTCACGGAAACAGGCCCCTCCGTTGTGACAAAAACATCCCTGGTGGTTGCACCTGTTGACCAAAGATAACTGGCATAACCCGGACCTGCATCCAGCAGGGTGGAGTCACCCGGACAGAAATACGGGTTGCCCGAAATGGACGGCGTAGGGTCAGGAACGAAGAACGCCCGAACATTGCCTGAACCCGAACAGCCATTGTTGTCAATCACGGTCGCTGAATAATTACCAGGGACACCGACACTGATCGTCTGCGTGGTTTCGCCCGTTGACCACAGGTAGCTTTCAAAACCGGCACCAGCATCCAGTATCGTGGTGCTTGCCGGACACATCGGACCACCGGATATGTTAACATCGGGCAATGGATATACGGTGATTGCAACCGGTGATGAGGGGGCTGTCTGACAACCGTCAAAATAAGTAACATAGTAGCTGCCGCCGGCGTTCACAGTGATGCTTTCGGTGGTTTCACCGGTACTCCAGGTATTATTATCCTTCTGGCTGGAAGTCAGAACCACTGAACCTCCCTGGCAGAACGCAGGATCCCCCGAAAGGCTGATTGTCGGTATGGTCAGTTCCGGCGTGATGACAGAAATGCTATCTGTGAGCACACAATCGTCCGCAGTGGCAACAGAGAGAAAATACCTGCCCGGTGTGCTCACCTCAATAGATGGTGAGGTTTGCCCGCCGGGCTGCCACAGGTAATTGTTAAAGACATCATCCGGATCATTGATCTTTCCGATTGCGACAGCATCAATCATGTTAAAGCCGAAAACAGAGTCTGAGGCCAGCTCTATGCGGATTTGCGAAACCGGAAAATTTGTTGCCGGAAACCTTATCTCCTTTATGCTCGCCACTTCTGGTTCTGCCTGGGCTTTTTCAGCGTACACGATATGATAGTTGCCCTGGTCATCTTTAACCCGGACGGTATCAACTGCACCCGGATTTAAAACCTGGTAGATGTCTATATAGTTTATGGGTGCGGCATTCGGAAAGTGCAATTCAAGGAACTCTCTTTGCCCGGCAGGTGTTTTACTCATCCATGCGTTGGGGCTTTCTTTATATTCCGGGTACACGTCCGGGCTTCCAAGCACCTGGATGGCCCCATACTTTGAGGCCGATTGCTCAGAACTGGCAGATATGACCTTGTTGGCATACCTTACTGTTTTACTGGCCGCATGGAGGGTGTTTGTGCTTCCTGCACACAAGATGTCACTACCCATTATCACCGGAACAGGCATCGAAGGAAGTATCTCTACCTGCATCATGGGCCTTCCCGGATAGGTATAACCGATCAGGTTGCTGCCGTCCAGGTCAGCCCGGTAGTAGGCTCCGTCTCTTGTTGTGCTTCCTTCCCACTGCACCCCAACCGGGTAGTAACTGACGCCGGGGACTTCCTGCTGCGCAATTCCAACATAATAATCACCACCAGTGATCCGCTGAGGATCCTGGAAAAAGAAAGAATGGTAATTGTTTATCTCAGAATCATCAGGAGTAAAAGCTGGAGAGGTATCCAGGATATTGCCCTCTGCATCCATCAGTACGGCATAGAGTGGATAATCCTCCGCTGACCAGTGCAGGTAGACACTTACTGAGTTGATTGTTCCACAGCCGTTCATGCTGAACCGGCTGAGGATCAGGCCTTCTTCATCACCAAACCCGGCACCGGTAATTGCAGGGCTGTCATCATCATAGGAATGAACAACCCGGTTAACCAGCTGATTGACATGTTTTGAGTTGTTGCAAGTCACATTTTCCCCGTCTTGCACAGGAACGGAAACAACGATTGAGTCTATTCCGGTTTCATAAGGAGTCCGGTCCGAAAAGGTGACCAGCTCACTGCAATAGCCCGGCACTTCTTTTTCAACTGTTTCCTCGTGCCTGAGGTTTCCTGTTTCCAGGCTGAAAACCTGGAGCGTAACAGGCAATGTCAGGGGATCTGCCGTGAAGTTTCTGACAACTGCCGATACAGGTACAGGGCTTCCGTAAGGAAGTGCGATCTTCCCAAGGGTATATAATGCTGAAACCTCGACCATATCTTTAAAAGCAGGTGAGCCAAATCTTGTTTCCGGCCGGGTATCAGTGGCCCTGAGTGTTTCCGGGAATGACGTGCTCGCGCTGTGGGTCCTTCCATTGAACGCCATCATGATCCTAAGGGAATCCAACCCGTCGGCACCTTTGATTAAAGTGTTCTGTTTAGTGCCCAGCACCGTATTGAAGTCAGGAATTTCACCTGAAGGGTTTGAGAACTCCAATGCCACATAAAGCCCGTTTCCGTCATAGATAAATGTTTCTCCCGGATTAAAAGGAATATCGTATCCTCCGGCTGTGGCAGGCAGTGTGAGGTTTCCGTCACTAACAAGGGTCATTGGCTCAATTGCTTTATCCCACGAAATGGACTCCCTGAGCCGGTAGCGTACCTCATAGCTTCCTGCTCCCGGGGTTTCCAGCCATGTTAGCGTTGCTGCCGCCACATCAATACCGGTGGTTTTGAGGCCTTCGGGGGTGTAGCATACCGGATCACCCAATGTTGTCAGGTTTGGCCCGGAAATTTCAGCCCCTCTGCCGTTTTCACATATTGTTTGCAATTTCCATTCATACGTTGTTCCGCCGGCCAATCCCGAGGCTGGCCCCGAGATGGTGATGCTGTCACCCATTGAAATTGCGTTAAACCAACCTGCTGTTCCCAGGCGCCTGTAATACAACCTGTAATACTGTGCCCCTTCTGCAGCCTTCCATGAAAACCAGGCAATTGTGTCTGCAAGAGCGCCTGCCGCCAAAACGGACGGGTCATAGCAGACAGGTACGCTTACCGTTGCAAAGCTTTGCTCTGAAGGCAGAGACTGTTCGTCTGCTTCTTCCGCGGTGCAGATACTTTGCACCCGCCAGCGATACGTTGTATCCGGGATCAGATCCGTTGCGACAAAAAACGTATTGGTGGTGGCAGCTTCTGTCCATGTTTCAAACGGATAAATGCTGTATTCTGCCAGATAATTCTGAAACCCGTCCGAATCCCGGCCCTCCCATGCAAATCTTGCTGTGGTGGCCGCAATATCTGTTGTTTCAAGATTATACGGCTGGCCGCATTCACTAAGATCAACCGTTGAAAACTCCTTCAGGGATGAATAAGAAGAATTGCCTGAACAAATGGCTCTTACCTGCCACTCATAATCACCTTCGGGAATACCAGACAAGGTGAAATGATCCTGGCTGGTGGTAGCTGTTGTCCACGCAGTATCATACCTGCTTTCTTCGTCTGTTGTGTTTTGCAGGTATATTTTCAGTGATGCGCTTACTTCTGATTCTGATGGCAC
>PWRF01000062.1 GCA_003556325.1 Bacteroidales bacterium
ACTTTTCGACTTTTTGACATTAATTCAAACACTTAAAAGGCTGCATCATTACCAACACAGGCCAGGATATACAGGCAGGACGATTAGTTTTTTTTAAGAAGATCTATACAAATGGAAAAAACGCATTACCGCTACTTCATCCGCATGGCATTTATGGGCACAGATTTTAACGGCTGGCAGGTTCAGCTTAACTCGCCCAGCATACAGGCTGAAACCGAGCGTGCCCTTCGCATACTGCTGAAGGATGAGGCGATCCGGGTCACAGGAGCCGGACGAACCGATACAGGAGTACACGCAAAAATGTTCTATGCACATTTCGACACCGGCGAATATTTTTCGACAGCAGACCTGCAGCAAATACTATATAAATGCAACAGGATACTGCCTGCCTCCATAGCCATATACGACATCTTTCCCGTGCATCATAAAGCACACGCACGTTTTCATGCCAGCCAGCGCACCTATCACTATTATATAAGCACACAAAAAGATCCTTTTTCCATCGACAGGGCATGGATCTATGAAAGGGACCTTGATGTCTCAGGCATGCAAAAAGCGTCAGATATACTGCTGCGTTACCGTGATTTCAGCAGCTTTGCCAGGTCGAACACCCAGGTAAAAACGCATATCTGCCATGTGATGGTGGCAAAGTGGCACAGCCAGGGGCATATGTTGCGTTTTGAGATCACTGCCGACCGGTTTCTCAGGAACATGGTACGGGCCATTACAGGCACACTGACTGAGGTAGGTACCGGAAAGATCAGCACAGAGGATTTTGCTTCGATAATTGAATCCAGGGATCGCGGAGAAGCAGGTTATTCCGCTCCTGCATGCGGTTTGTACCTGGCAGACATTCAATACCCTGAGGCGATCTTAAGAGGTGAAGCGCCTCTGGCCCGTCAAAGGGGCGGAAGGGTCTAATCATTGGTATTTTTCTTTTTCCTCGCCTTGATCTTCTCCCTCAGGGCTTTTAACTTTTTTGACCGGTAGCGCTGGGTGGCCGGAGAAATGTTTGATGAGCGCGTATCTCCCAACAAAAAACCATACGGTTCCAGACCCTCCGTTTCATCAAAAATGACTTTAAGGATTGCCATACCCGGAATAAACAAAATCATACCGGTAAGGCCCCATATAAAGTTACCCACAAACAGGGCAAATATGGTCATGAGCGGGTTCATAGAAACTTTGCCTCCCACGATCTTCGGGGTGAAGATGTTGCTTTCCGCGAGCTGGATAACATAAAATGCCATAAACACCCCGAAGGGGTACCATAGAGAGTCTTTGGTGAGTAGCGCATAAACAATGGGCAGGGTAGCCCCGATAAAAGGGCCGAGAAAGGGGATCACATTAAGCATGGCAGCAAATACGGCAAACAGCATGGCATGCCTGATGCCCAAACTATAGAGAGCTATGGAGTTCAAAAATGCCAGGATCACGATAACGATAAACATCCCCACGATATAGTTCTGCACCACCAGCTTTACTTTGTGCACGACGAACCGCACCTTATCCTGGGCCCTGTCGGGGAAAGCACGCATGATAAAAGCTATGAGAAAATGCCTGAAATAAAGGAACAGAAAAATGTAGATCGGGATAATAAATATGATGGTTACGGTGGTAGCGGTTGCAATAACGCCTTGTGTTAGTGTGGCAATATTATCCCGGATATAGCGGAATATAGCACCCTGAACGTTTTCAAAAGAAATGGGCACAGCTCCATCAATGTATCTTTCGCTGAATTCATTAAAGGCATCAATCCATTCGGCCACTTTCCTTTCCAGGAGGACTATCTCGTCAGCAAAACCAATCAGCTGGTTATAGAAAAAGTATACCAGTCCAAACAAAAAAGCAAGCAACGCGATCAGGCTGATGGCGACTGCAAGCAGTTTGGGGAAGCCATTTTGCTCCAGATAGGAGGAGAGCGGACTGATAAGCACAGCTAAAAGTCCGGCGATCAGCAGCGGCACAAGGACGCTTTTCGCAGTCACCATGATCACCACCGTCAGTATGATGGTAAGCAAGACCATTGGCAATTTAATGTAAAGGGGATACCTGGTTTCCATGCGTCATCGTTTTTAATGTTCAGAGCCCTCACTTGGGTCAAAAAACGGGGGCCGGTTTAGGTGGTGCTTACTCAGATTCTGCCACTGTGAAGCAAGAGCCAGCATCTTAGCCTCGCCATACAGAGGCCCAATAAAAGATATGCTTGCAGGTGCGCCGGATGCCGTAAAACCGTTTGGCACTACCACACACGGATGCCCGGTGAGGTTGGTAACCAGCAGCTGGTTGCCACCAAAGGAAGGTGTCACTATCACATCGTAATACTGCATCAGGTCATTCACCTCTTTAACCAGTAATTGGCGTACCCTGTTGGCGTTAATATATTCAACTGCGGGTATGAACCTTGCTGCCCTGAAAAAGTTTGGCCATGCGTGTATAGACTGGTTTACCAGCAGGGAGTCTCTTCCGCTTACCGTCAGATCATCAAATGCTGCGGCTGCTTCTGCATAAAGTATCACACGCAGGGCATTCACCGGCAAATGAAACTGCCACTCCACAGGGATGAGGTTCACCCCCATTGCCTGCAGATCGGCAAGCACATTGCTGTCCAGGTCCTTACCCGTATACTCTTTCTCAAAAAGGTCAGCTATGTAGCCAACGGTCAGATTTGACAAATCAATATCCGGGCAGTAAGAAAAACCAGCTTTTTTCAAATCAGGGTCTGTGCCGTCGGTGCCTCTTATAGCGTCGAAGACTATGGCAAGGTCTTCGGCGCTCCTGGCCATGGGGCCGATTTTATCCATGGTCCAGCTAAGGGCCATTACACCGTCCCGGCTCACGCGCCCCCATGAGGGCCTGAGGCCGCTGACGCCGCAACGGCTGGCAGGGGATACAATGCTTCCCAGTGTTTCTGATCCCAGGGCAAAGGGCACCAGGCCTGCAGCCACTGCTGCAGCCGAGCCCGCCGACGAACCGCTTGACCCCTGCTCCAGGTTCCATGGGTTCCTGGTCATTCCCCCGTACCATACATCCCCCATGGCGAGAGCACCGAGGCTGAGTTTCGCAACAAGCACGGCACCGGCCTCGTCCAGCTTACGCACCACGCCGGCGGTATGGTCGATATGCTGATCTCGGTAAGGCATGGCCCCCCACGTGGTAAGATATCCCTCCACCGCGATCAGGTCTTTAACTCCATAGGGGATACCATGCAATATGCCCCGATACCTGCCCTCAGCGAGCTCGGCATCAGCCTTGCGGGCTCTTTCCATTGCCCGCTCGCGGGTAAGAGTGATCACACACTCCAGGGTGTCTCCATAGGCATCCAGGCGATCAAGAAAAAATCCGGTGAGCTCCACCGAGGTGATCTGCCCTCCCCGGAGCAATGATGCCAGCTCCGGAATACTGTAAAAAGCGAGCTCTTTGATGTTTTCCGGAAAGATGACATCCTGAGGGATATCCCATTCGACGGGGCCCTCTTCTTCGGGAATATAATACGTGCCAACGAGGGGACTGTAAGTCAGGGCAGGCGGCACATTGTTGTCCAGCTCAAAAGCACGCAACGCCTCAGCACTCTGCATATGTACCCTTACCGGGGGCATCATTATCTCATACTGGGACTCTGAGAACGTGAACCCCAGCAGCTCCCCGGCCTTACGCAGCATATCTGTGCTGATGCCGTTACCAAAACCTGCCATGACGGTCCCTGCAGCGAATGCCAGCAACAGCATGGCCGCAAGTTTTCTTTTTCTTTTGGTAAAAAGCTTATTCATACTCTGTCCTGCTACGCTTTCTTTCAGCCAGTTTTTTCAACACAGCCGCGGGGTCCGCAAACCGGTAACAAAACATCATGGCTGCTATGATATAAGGTTTATAACCTGCCTCCCTGTAAGTTTGAAGGCGTGAGGTCTCAAATACCTCTGCATTTACCTCGCCCTTCGGGCAGGAAACCCCGGAGATATCTGCCGGCAGGCAATGCATGTAAAGGGCATCCTGGTTCCGTGTACTCATTTTGTGGGCGTGGCCGTATTCCCAGTCCAGATAGCCGGCGTTCGTCTCAAGGCACTCTTGTTCCAGTTCGTCCAGGCCTTTCTTGTCGGCGGTTTTTAGCAGTTCGGTGCGTTGCTCCATGATCTGGTAAGGAGCCCAGCTTTTTGGGTATACGATGTCGGCATCCTTCATGGCCTCTTCCATCGAGTGGCTTATCCGGAAGGAGCCCCCGCTTTGCCTGGAAAAATCCTCAGCCTTTGTAACAATCTCAGGGATCAGGTCGTACCCCTCCGGATGTGCCAGGTGCACATCCATACCAAAACGCGACATCAATGCGATGATGCCCTGCGGGACAGAAAGGGGTTTTCCGTAACTTGGCGAATAGGCCCAGCTCATAACAATTTTCTTGCCTCGAAGTGCCTCCAGGGAACCATAGATATTTTGCAGATGCAGCAGGTCCGCCAACGACTGTGTGGGATGATCCATGTCGCACTGCAGGTTGATCACCCCGGGCCTTACAGGCAGAATGCCCTCGGCAAAGCTCTCATCCAGTGAAGCTGCTACCTCCCGCATATATTTATTGCCTTCTCCCAGGTACATGTCGTCACGAATACCAATAAAGTCGCTTAAAAAAGATATCATAGCAGCGGTCTCGCGCACGGTCTCACCGTGGGATATCTGGGATTTCTCCTCGTCAAGGTCCTGAACAGCAAGGCCCAGCAGGTTGCTTGCCGAAGCAAAGGAAAAACGTGTCCGTGTGGATTTATCGCGGAAATTGGAAACAGCCAGCCCGGAATCAAAAACCCTGGGAGAAATGTTCTGGTCACGCATATCCTTTAGCAAAGAAGCTACATGCAGAAGGATCCGGAGATCCTCTTCCGTCTTTTCCCAGGTAAGAAGAAAATCTTTTCCATGCATCCCGTTTTTTTTGTCCAAAAGCTTTTCAATATCTTTCAATACGTCTTTTCCCATTTTTGCGAGTATTAAATTTTTAAAGGTACTGTTTGTGCTTAAAATGCATAGGCAAGGGCCGCATAAAAAGCCGATGCTTTCTCCAGGTGGTCAACGGGGGTTTTTTCGTTGGGGGCATGCGCCAGAACTTCGTTGCCGGGGCCAAAGCCAATCACCGGAATGCCGTAAATACCGTTTATAGTGACGCCGTTTGTAGAAAAGGTCCATTTATCTATGACCGGGTTTTTATCGAAAAGCCTCCTGAAAACATCCGCCGACAGTTGAATCGCTTCGTGATCCTCGGGAATATTCCAGGTTGGATAGTATTTTTCCATACCGTATGTTAACCCGGTAAATGACTTCTCCCTGTATTCCAGCACATCCACACTGGCTTTCATATCCTTAATAAGTTCTCCCACTTCGGCTAAGGCACTTTCTTTGGTCTCGCCCCATGTCAGACGCCTGTCAAGATGAATTCTCGCATAATCAGCCACAGCGCAAAGAGAAGGGCTTTTCGATATAATTTCAGAAATTGTTACCGATCCCTTGCCCAGGAAGCTGTCTTCATGCAGTCTTTCGTTAAGCTTTTCAATCTCCAGGGCGGCTCGCGACGCCATATAAATGGCATTTTGACCTCTTTCAGGAGCTGATCCGTGACATGAGAGACCGTAAAAGCTGACCTGCATCTCCATACGGCCGCGCTGACCGCGGTAGATATTGAGGTTTGTAGGCTCGGTTACCACAACGGCATCGGGGCGGATCCCTTCTTCTTCCACAAGGTATTTCCAGCACAACCCGTCGCAATCTTCTTCAATAACACTTCCGATGAAATAAAGGGTCAGATCGCGGTCAAAAGCCAGTTCCCTGAGGATACGCCCGGCTGTCACAAATGCCGCCGCCCCTCCTTTTTGATCAACACTGCCGCGGCCAAGAACAAAACCATCCTTAATGTCTCCGCTAAGCGGATCAAAATCCCAATCTTCGGGATTACCCAGGTCGACTGTGTCCATATGCGCATCGTATGCCAGTATCCGGCTGCCGTTGCCTATCCTTCCAATCACATTTCCAAGCCGGTCCATACGTACTTCATCAAAGCCGGCCTTTTGCATCTGCCGGATAAGCTGATGCTGAACCTGTTCCTCCTGAAGGCTCAGCGACTTGCAGCGAACCAGTTCAGATAGGTTGGCAGCAGTATAATCCCGGTATTGTTTTGATAACTGAATAATGGTGTTGGTGAGATCCATGTGCCCTTATTTTTTTGGTTTGCGTAAAGATAGCTGTTTTTGCGCAAACAGCTCGCCGGAATACCATCTCAGCCCCCCCTCATGCAGGCATGACATAAAAAATTGATATCAAGCCGCGGAGCATCCTGCGCATCTGCCTGATGAAAAGAAATCCTTAAAAACAATAGATATATCCTTACGAAAATACATACTTTTACAGCACGAACAAGGAACGTGCCACGCGGCGCAGTAACCCATGAGATATGGTGTAGCCTTTATTATTGCAAGGTTGGAGCAGATCATAAATTCAAAGAGTACAATGGAAAATATCTGGATTTTTATTGAACAAAGACTGGAACAGGGCAATCCTGTGATTTTGCTTGTTGTAACAGAAGTAAAAGGGAGCAGTCCGGGCAAAAGGGGGTTTAAAATGGCTGTCGACAGCACAGGTGAAAAGACGGGTTCCATAGGCGGAGGGCCTATGGAGTTTACCATGGAGAAATTATCTGTTGAACAGTTACAGGATCCTTCACCGGGAGCATTTACCAAACGGATGGTCCATTCAGCCGATGCGGGTGAAGAGGCATCCGGACTGATATGTGCGGGGGAGCAACGGCATGTCCTGGTTACAATTTCCCCGGATGAGAGCAGCACAGTCCGAAGCATCAGGCAATCGCTGGAAAGTGGCAAGGGCGGGCATCTTTATGTTACCGCCGGGGGTCTTCATTTTTCTGGCAACGACAGCTCAGAACCTAGTGCAGCCGGCAGGCCTGAAGGGGATGTGATCTATGAAGAGGTGCTCACTCCCAGTCCCGTGTTGTATATTTTTGGAGGGGGGCATGTCAGCATACCCGTATCACAATTAGGGCGCATGCTTGGGTTCCGGGTAGAGGTCTATGACAACCGCGAAGGGCTGAGCACCCTGGAAGAAAATACATGGGCGAATGCCAAAGGCGTAATACAATACGAAAATGCTGCCACCCTTATCAGGTCGCCGGAATCCTCTTTCGTATGCATTATGACCGTTGCACATGCTTCTGACGAACGGGTACTCGAACAGATGCTTCCTCTTCCGCTCAGGTACCTTGGTATGATAGGAAGCAGGAACAAGGTAAGGACCCTGTTCTCTAATCTGCGTGAAAAAGGTGCTGATCTTTCGGCACTCGAGAGAGTAGACGCACCCATGGGTGTTCCCATAAACAGCGAAACTCCGGCAGAGATCGCTGTGAGCATTTTTGCAGAGATCATCCGGAGAAAAAACAAAAGGTGATTCGCTCATACAGATGATCCCGGTTCTTCGTGAACAAGTGTTTTGACACATTGTGAAATGATTATCGGGCGAAGGGCATTTGGCGCTGTGCACTGGAGACCGGCAGGTTTGCCGTTTGAGGTTTCAGGTGCTGCACTGGTGCTGCACAGATGAAGCCATGAGCAATAACCGGAAGGGATTAATGTGATCTTCCGCCGGCGCCCCCCATGATATCCATGAGTTCCTTGGTAATATTGGCCTGCCGGGCTTTGTTATAGGCGAGGGACAGACTATCCATAAGCTCATCTGCATTGTCGGTAGCCTTATGCATGGCTGTCATGCGGCTTCCGTGTTCAGAGGCTGCCGCATCGAGCAATATCCGAAAAAAGTGAAACTGAACATACCTGGCAGCCATATATTCCAGCACTTCCGCCGGCGAAGGCTCTAAAATCAGCTTTTCTTCGGGGCCCGGCATTTTATCCGGATCAGGGGATGCATCAGAAAGCTGTTCCTTGACCAGCGGAAGCACACGCTCGGCATGCAGATCCTGGACAGCAGCGTTTTTGAATTGGTGATAAACCATCACCACACCGGACAGATGGTGCTTCAGATATATGTTGCGCATTGTTTCCGAAAAGTCAAAGATCTTTTCAGGGCTGATCTTATCAATACACTCGTAATCAGAGGCCACAACTTCGTATTCTCTTTTGGCAAAAAAGTTGCTCACCTTTTTCCCTATTGCCATTATTTTTACCCGATACCCTTTTTCTTTCAGTTTATCTGCCTGGTCAAGGGCATATTTGATCACCATTGAGTTATATGCGCCGCACAATCCCCTGTTTGACCCGACCGCCACAACAAGTACATCCCGGTTATCCCGTTTTGCCAGGAAAATATTTCTGGCAGTATCCGGCATGGTCTCCATCATGTCGTC
>PWRF01000203.1 GCA_003556325.1 Bacteroidales bacterium
GCGGCATGATCGACATGGTGGTGCAGCTTGTGCCCCATAGCCAGCGACGGAATTATTCCGCTGAACGCTGGGTAAATGCCTTCGCTGAAAAAGTTCGGGAAACCGGGCTTGTATTCACACAGGAAAGAATTCGCGGACCCCGCATCGAGGGGTTGCGCACCTCCGTGGTTGATGACGACATATCCGTAGGCGTAGTGGGCGAAGACCTTGATGTGCTGGAGTCTGCCGCCAGGCAAATTCTGGGCAGGCTTCAAAATATCGAAGGAATGGGCAGCATCCAGATAGGGCGGGATGAACGTATTCCACAGGTGATCATTCGCCTGGACGAAGAAAAAGCAGCCGACATGGGAATATCCTCTGCTGAGGCAGGCCAGGCTATCCGGTCGGCCGTGGATGGCATCGTTCCTACAAAGTATGTGACCGGCGGATTTGAATATAATATCAGGGTCCGGATGCCCCGCAGCTTAACAGGGTCTGCCACCAGCATGGCAAACATGCCGCTCTTCGATGCCGAAGGAAGGTACATCAACCTGGGCAGTATCGCTGAATTCCGTGAAGAGATGGGTCCGGCGCACATCGAACGCCTGAACCAGATCCGCATTGTCAGGGTTAACGGCACGGTTAACCCCGAGGAAGCCACCGTGGGGCAGGTACAGGCACGGGTAGAGGAAGCGCTCGCAGACTTTGACATGCCTGAAGGATACAGCATCGTATATGGGGGTGCCGCAGATGCCATAACCGAGACCAACCGCTCCATGCGCCTGGCTATCGTCCTGGCCGTATTCTTTGTCTTTGCCGTCATGGCCATACAGTATGAGAAATTCAGCAGCCCCCTTGCGATCCTTGCCAGCATCCCGTTTGCCATCACCGGTATTGCCCTTATGCTCGCAGCTACCGGAACCGCACTCAGTGCACCGGTCCTTTTGGGGATCATCTTCCTTGTAGGGATACTGGTAAATAACGCCATCCTGCTTGTCGCTTTCGCAGACAGGCAAGCAGATCAAGGTGCCGACTTCCGGAAAGCCATCAGTGAGGCAGGGGCAATCAGGTTACGTCCCATCTTAATGACCACACTGACCACGATTTTTGGGATGCTGCCCCTGGGCCTCGCGCTGGGAGCCGGCGGCGAACTGCTGCAGCCACTGGCGCTCACGGTGATCGGAGGTCTGCTTTTTGGCACCATCCTCACACTGGTCATCCTTCCCGGCATTTATGTCACGACCCGCGACATCAAAAAGAGATTATCCGGTAAATAATCCGGCAAGGTCAAATTATGCCCGCCTTTTTTTATCTTTGCCCCTGTCGAACAGATTATTTACCAAACCCATACCACCATGAAACGGCTTATCACCGTATTTTTAGCACTGTGGGTCATGGCAGCCTGTGAGCCTGCCCCCGACTCCACCGATCTTACACCTATTGATTCAGTCACCATGGAAGAAGTGATCGACAACCTTACCGACATGCATGGCGAGGAACATGCTGACCGGATCCGCCGCGGTGTTACCCAGGCCGCCTCGCTCTGGAGAACCGGCGACGGCTCAGCAGAAGATTTCAAAACCTTCTGCACACAATCATTCATCGGCGACAAGGAAGAACTCGACATGGTATTTGACAGGCTGGCCCACTACTTTGAGCATCTTTTCGGGTACATGAACCGCATCTCCCTGGAGCTTAACCGTCAAATCCACGAAGACCGCGGACCGGTGCATCGCATCGACCAGATGTTTGGTGCCTTCAGGCCCGGAGCCCATATCCAGGAAGACCTTTACGACAACAAAATAGCATTTACCGTAGCTTTGAACTTTCCATACTATTCCCTGGAAGAGAAGAACGAGCTTGGCGGAGAATGGAGCCCGAGGGAGTGGGGCTATGCACGTCTCGGAGACTATTTTACCGCGCGTGTTCCTTCGCGCCTGAACCAGGAGTACGGACGCATCAGCAGCGAAGTCGGCCTGTACATCTCGGAATACAACATCTATGCCGGGAAACTTCGCAACCACGAGGGAGAGGCTTTGTTTCCCGAAGGCATGAAGCTCCTGGCACACTGGAACATACGCGATGAGATCCGCTCCAATTACGGTCAGCCTGAAGGAAACGAGAAAAAAGAGATGCTCTACCAGGTTATGCTGAACATCATACACCAGGATATTCCCAAACAGGTCATCAATAACGATGACTACACGTGGAACCCCTACACCAACGAGGTATGGCAGAACGGGGAGCCTGTCGACGCCGAGCCGGAGGGAGAACGCCGCTACGAGCACCTGCTAAGCATTTTTTCCGGCCTCAGGCAAATGGACCCCTATTATCCGCATCTCGACACATATATACAGCGTAGTTTTGAGGGAGGAATGGAAATACCCCAGGAGGAAGTGGAAGAGTTGTTCCGCGAGTATGCAGCCTCGCCGCTGTTGCAGGAAACAGCAGATCTGATCAGGGAAAGGCTTGGACGTGACCTGCGGCCCTATGATCTTTGGTATGATGGCTTTAAAGGCCGGGCCGGAATATCTGAAGAAGAGCTGGATGAGATCACCCGCAGGCGTTACCCCGATGCGGAAGCCCTGAACCGCGACCTGCCAAGGATGCTAAGGCACCTGGGGCACACCCCCCAGATGGCCAATTTTATTGCAGAGCGCATAGAAGTGGATGCGGCAAGAGGCTCCGGCCACGCCTGGCGATCCTCCATGCGGGGAAAACCCTCCCACCTGAGAACCCGTATAGGCGCCGACGGAATGGACTACAAAGGGTATAACATTGCGATCCACGAATTCGGCCATAACGTAGAGCAGACCATAAGCACACGCTTTGTCGACAACTATTTCATCAATGGAATCCCAAACACAGCTTTCACGGAAGCGCTGGCCTTCATGTATCAGCGCCGCGACCTTGAATTCCTGGGCATCAGCGAGGAAGATCCCATGCAGGAACACCTCGAGGTACTCGATGTGTTTTGGGATAATTACGAGATGATGGGCGTTTCGCTGGTCGACATGAACGTCTGGAAATGGTTGTATGACAACCCCGAAGCAACTCCCGGTGACCTCAAAGAAGCCACTATTCGCATTGCCAAAGAGGTTTGGAACGAGTATTTTGCCAACATCTTCGGAAAAGAAGATGTTCCCATACTGGCCATTTATTCACATATGATACAATCACCACTGTATCTGTCAAACTATCCCTATGGCAGACTTATCATGTTCCAGCTGGAAGATTATATCAGGGACAAGGATTTTGCCGAGGAAGAGCTTAGGATCTTCTCGATTGGCCAACTAACCCCAAAACACTGGATGGAAGAAGCTGTCGGGCGGCAAATCAGTAACCAGCCCATGTTTGAAGCGGTTGAAAAGGCTTTGGCGGCTATGAGCAGGTAGAGGTTTTTTTCGACAAATTAATTACGGGCGGCAGGTGGTTTCCTGCCGCCCTATATGCACTTTAAACCCGCTGATATCAGGTGTTATGGCTGAATAACAGGCACTTGATTTGACATTTTTTAAAAAAAGAATTTCATACAAAAAATCGTGTGGTTGTTTTTTTTTTGTATTTTAGCAGCCTGTAAAACAGGGCTACGCGCGCAGATATTCAAGGGAGAGGTGGCCGAGTGGTCTAAGGCGCACGCCTGGAAAGCGTGTATCCGTCAAAAGCGGATCAAGGGTTCGAATCCCTTTCTCTCCGCTGATTACAGATGAAGTTCTAAAACCGTAAACAACTTTTTGTAATTAAATCTTTAACGTTAAAACAAAAAACCAACAGAATCAGTTATGAAAAAATTATTCGTCTTATTGACAGTGGCAGGGATGCTCACTTTCGGTTTAAATACTGCGGTACTGGCAGAAGAGCCTGCACCGGAAGTTGAAACAGAAGAGGTTACTGACGTTGACCAGGAGCCCGAAATCGACCCTGCAGCAGCGATGGAGGAGGAACTGGCACCCGATGTCGTTGAGGAAGACCGTTCCTATCACTACATCCTTAAGGAACAGTTCATGGAAGGTGGTCCCATGTTTATGAGCATCGTCCTGTTGTGTTTGATCATTGGCCTTGGCCTTTGTGTGGAGCGTATCATCTACCTTAACCTCGCACATACAAACACTACCAAACTGCTCAACAAGGTAGAAGATGCACTGAAGACTGATGGAGTGGATGCAGCTAAAGAAATCTGCAGAAACACCCGCGGACCTGTAGCCAGCATTTTTTATCAGGGACTTGACAGGTATAATGAGGGGATGGAAGTGGTCGAAAAATCAATTGTCTCTTACGGCAGTGTAATGATGGGCCGCCTGGAGATGAACCTTACATGGATCTCACTGTTTATCGCCATTGCACCTATGCTTGGGTTTATGGGTACGGTAATCGGTATGATCACAGCATTTGATGCGATCGCTGCAGCCGGTGATATTTCACCTACCATTGTAGCCGACGGTATCAAGGTGGCACTTCTGACGACAGTGTTTGGTCTGATCGTGGCTGTTATCCTCCAGATTTTCTACAACTATATCGTTTCGAAGATAGACGGTATCGTTAACACCATGGAAGATGCAACCATCTCCTTCATGGACATCTTAATCAAGTACAAAAAATAACAAAAAACCCCTCACAATATGAACGAAGCGGTAATTAATATTGCCATGTATGTGACATATGGCTTACTGGTCATAGCAGCACTTGCAGCGATCGTTTTTTCGCTTGTCCACATGTTCGGAAACATTCGAAAAGCCGTACCAACGCTGATCGGGATAGGGGTATTGGCGGTCATCATACTGTTTTCGTATGCGATCGCAACAAGCGAACCCTATGAAACCGCCTCACCCACAGTATCCCAATGGGTCGGTGGAGGCATCCATGCCACCATGATCCTGGTTGGACTGGGTGTTCTGGCGGCTATTTTTACAGAAGTTTCCAAATATTTCAGATAAGAACAAACACCTAAATAGGAGATCTTTCTATGGCTAGAATGACCCCTGAGATCAATGCAGGCTCCATGGCAGACATCGCCTTCCTCCTGTTGATATTTTTCCTGGTGACCACAACAATGGATGTGGATACAGGGATCAACAGGATGTTGCCCCCACCCATTGATCCAAACGCCCCGGAACCACCGCCTGTAAGAGAGCGTAACGTCTTTGTCGTCCTTGTCGACGCACAGGACAGGCTCCTTGTGGAAGGCGAACCAGGCGATATCAGAACGCTCAGACAAAGAGCAAAAGAATTTTTGTTAAATGAAGATAGAAACCCCAACATGCCCGATTTCGAAGAGCGCTATATAGAGCTCCTCGGAGATGTGGAGGTGTCAAGGGGTATTATCTCGCTTCAGAACGACAGAGGTACTTCATACGAAATGTATATATCCGTCCAGAATGAGCTCGCTGCAGCCGTACGCGAAATAAGGGACGAGGTTTCACGGCAGTATTTCGGACGGGCCTTTGGTGACCTGAGACAAGAAGAACAAGTGCAGGCCATCAGACAAAAAGTGCCTATGGCAATATCTGAAGCTGAACCAAAAGATATAGGAGGGTAAACATATGTCCAGATTTAAAAAAGAAGGCGGAAAAAAAACGCCAAAAATTAACACAGCATCCTTGCCCGATATTATCTTTATGTTGTTGTTCTTCTTCATGGTAACAACCGTGATGCGTGAAACGACACTATATGTAAGAACAGCCCTGCCGGCTGCTACCGAAATTCAGCAGTTGGAAAGACGTTCACTCGTCAGTTTTATCTACATCGGTGAACCCATCCAGTCGCACGTGTTCGGTACTGAGCCCAGGATCCAGCTCTATGATTCCTTCGCCTCGGTTGACGATATCGCATCGTTTATTGAATCCGAAAGACAGGCCACAGCAGAAGCCGAAAGGCCGCTGATGACCACGTCGCTGAGAGTCGACCGGGATACCAAAATGGGTATCGTTACCGATGTGAAACAGGAACTCAGACTGGTTAATGCCCTCAGGGTGAACTACTCCACTCTTCGTGGAGAGGTTGCCGGCATGAATTAACAGAAGGATACATATAACAAAAAAAACCAACGGCGTGGGCCGTTGGTTTTTTTTTATGCCAGATGAGCAATCACTCACCCGTGTGCTCATCAAAATAAGTATAGTGGTGTTTCACCAAATAATATTTGCTGCTGCCCATACCGGGCATGTTGATCTGAACCCTGGATTCTGCCAGGTTTCCTGAATTCTCATAGAGCCGCTCAACTCTGCTCAACTGCGTACCGTGCATATCATACTCTTCCTGAGACACCATTCTGCCCTTATCGTCGTAGAGCATCTGTATCCGGTTTTTCTTCCTTTTGCTCTCTTCCTCAATCTCCACGGGCCTCCCGGAGTCGTCGGTCTCCATCTTCACACGCTCCACCAAACGGTCATCTTCATCAAACACCTCCATCGACACCTGGTGACCGGCTGCATTGTAACCGTTGACTTTTCTTCTTGCCACTCCATTGACCTGGTCACTCTCCAATGTTTCCAACAAACGACCACTTTGGTCATATACATATCGTTTATCAATAACAGGCTCTGCATCATCGAGATCAGGTAAGTCTGCCGGGCCGTCAAACGATGCCTCCCTGGTAAGCCGGCCTTCTGAATCATACACATACAACTGTGTTTCCTCTGTTTCATCCTCAGCATCCACTGTTTCTTTCCTGATCAGATTGCCGCTTTCGTCATACCGGTATCGTACCGTATCCCTTGAACCATCGGCATAATGAATATACTCCTCCGAAATACGGCCCTTGTCATCAGGCACCCAGCTTTTCTCCTCCATTACCATTCCGTCTCCCTCCTTTAACACTTCTCCGGTAAGAAATCCGTCCTGGTTGTATGTGTATTGCGTTTCCTGCTCCAGGTGGCCTTCGGCACCAAATTGCCGTTCCCTGACCACCTTACCCCACTTCATCTCGTATTCTGTTTCGGATACTGTGCGGCCCTCACCGGATATGTTCTCCCAGTCAGGCTGGCGGGGATTTATTTCATGCCTGACAACTTTTAATGATTTGAGCTTTTTTCCCATAGAGTAAAGAAAGGTTTGTGGTTTTAAATATATTCGTCGCCCTTTTTTAGTTTTATGTCATTGACGAATTTTCTGATTTGCTGTTCTTCTGACTTCTTACAAATCAAAAGGGCATTGTCAGCTTCAGAAACGATGTAATTATCCAGACCCTGAATAACCACCAGTTTTTCTTCCGGAATATTTATGATGCAGTTCCTGCTGTCGTAGAGCATGGCGTTGCGCCCTACCACTGCGTTGTTGTTTTCATCTTTTTGCCGGGAATCAAAGAGGGAGCCCCATGTGCCCAGGTCCGACCATCCCAGATCGGAGACAAAAACATATACGTTGTCGGCTTTCTCCATAATGGCGTAGTCAATAGAGATGCTCTTGCACGCCGTATAGGCCACGTCCATATAAGATTGCTCTTCAGGGGTGTTATATTTTCCAAGCGCTTCGCGGAAAACATAGCTTATCTCAGGCTGATACTGCTCAAAGGCGGCGATGATAGCTTCTGCAGACCAAATAAATATTCCGCTGTTCCAGAGAAATTCGCCGCTTTCAAGAAAGCTTTCTGCCAGCTCCCTGTTGGGCTTTTCTGTGAATGTTTTTACCTTTTTAAGACTTGTATCCGCCGGGAAGACCGATTCTTCCTGGAACTGAATATATCCGTAGCCTGTATCAGGCCGGCTTGGCGTAATACCCAGGGTCAGCAGTTTGGAGTTCCCGGCGGCTACATCCAATGCCCGGCGAATGATATCCTGGAACACGCTCTCCTTCAAAATAATATGGTCTGAAGGAGCCATCACGATATTTGCCCTGGGGTTCAAATCATGGATCTTATAGGCAGCATAGGCGATACAGGGTGCTGTATTTTTTCGTGCAGGCTCACATATTAGCCTTCCCTCCTGAAGTTCGGGGATCTGTTCCCTGACAAGATCTTTGTATTTTTTGTTTGTTACAATAAAGATGTTCTCACGCGCACAAACGGGGAGGAACCTGTCGTAGGTCTGCTGCAGAAGAGTTTTGCCGGTGCCCAGAATATCGATGAATTGTTTAGGCCTGGATTCACGGCTCATGGGCCAGAAACGCTCTCCTACACCACCGGCCATGATAACTACATAGTTGTTTTTACTCATTTGTCTAATTATATGTTCGTTAAATCCAAATATTGCAGAACAGGCGAAGACAATCATACACGTCGTTACCTGTTGTGGTTACTGTCAAAGTACTGTCGTTTACTCATGCCCGGCA
>PWRF01000095.1 GCA_003556325.1 Bacteroidales bacterium
CCAGGAGCTGGAGAGACCGGTACAACCTTTCTGCAAACCTCCGCCACAGCCAGAACACCAACAACAGGATGGTAGACATGAGCCTGCCCGACCTGAATTTCAGCGTAAACCGGTTTTACCCCTTCAGAAGTAACGGTATGTCAAGGGATGCAAAATGGTATGAGGATATTAATGTCAGGTATACTATGTCGGCGCGCAACCAGATCAGCATTGCCGACAGCCTCCTTTTCTCTGAAGATGCCCTGTCGCAATTCAGAAGCGGAGTGCAGCACGACATACCCGTCAGCTACTCAACACGGGTATTGAATCATTTTAACCTGAGCAGCAGCCTCAATTATACCGAGAGGTGGTATTTTAATACCATCAGGCAGTCGTGGGACGCACACTATCCTGAGGACGAGAGGCCTACCGACGGACAGCTCGGAGAGGTGGTCAGAGACACCATCAACGAATTTGCTGCCATACGCGATTTTAATTTCTCCACGGGAGTGAGTACCCGGCTTTTTGGTATGATGCAGTTTCAGCGAGGCCCTGTTAAAGCTTTTCGCCATGTGATGACACCCAACATTGGCTTTTCGTTCCGGCCGGACTTTGCCGATCCTTTTTGGGGGTATTACAAGGAATATTACAATCCGGCTATTGACGAAAATGTGCAATATGCGATTTTTCAGGATGGCATATTCGGCGGTCCGCGCCCGGGAAGGTCGGGAAACATCAGCTTGTCCATCAGCAACAACCTCGAGATGAAGGTCCGTAACCGCCGCGACCCCGACGCGGAAGAGCGTAAGATCGTTCTGGTTGACAACCTGAATATCTCCTCCGGGTATGACCTGGCCCGTGACTCTCTGAATGTTAACGACATTCGCATAAGCGGGCGGACCCGCTTGCTGGGCAATTTCGACATCTCGTATTCCAGTACCTGGACTCCATACGCCCGTGACGAAGATGGCCGGCTGATTGATGAGTTTTTGTGGAATACCGACAACCGCCTGCTGCAGTTGAATAATACGAGTTGGAGGTTGAATTTCAATTACACCCTGCGCTCCGGCAGGCGCGACGGGAGCGGACAGGACCAGGGCAGTGCCGCCAACACCAGAGGACAAACCCACCGGGCTAACGGGTTCGATACCGGTATCGGTGACAACCAGGACATTGCATCACCGGAAAGAATGCAGGATGACCTGTTTGCCAACGGAGTCGATTATTCGGTGCCCTGGAATGTTACTTTCAGCTACTCTTTTGACTACAGGGCCAATTACCGTCATGCCCAGGACAGGATGGACAGAAACTACATCCAAAGCCTGTCGGTGCGGGGAGACATCCACCTGACACCCAAATGGCGCATCGGGTTCCGCAGCG
This sequence comes from Bacteroidales bacterium, assembly GCA_003556325.1. Lineage (GTDB taxonomy): Bacteria > Bacteroidota > Bacteroidia > Bacteroidales > UBA7960 > PUPG01. Next base: position 1,360 of record PWRF01000095.1, read on the forward strand.
GGTACGACTTTGACAACAACCAGCTAACATATACCTCTATTGATGTATACCGGGACCTTCACTGCTGGGAAATGACCTTTAACTGGATACCCATGGGCTTTCGTCAGAGCTATAACTTTACGATAAGGGTTAAATCCAGCGTCCTGCAAGACCTTAAACTAAGCAGGCGCCGGCATCATCTCGACACTATATTCTGATATCCCCAATAGCCTGATAAGTACAAAGTTTAATTCTGATTATTTTGCATAAGTTTTTTGGGTTAATTGGATTTTTTTTTGAATATTTGCACAATCAAAAAATACCCACTCAATTAGCATTTTATGAAAACAGTTATTCAGATTGCCTTGACCATCGTCATACTGGTTTTGGTTTATTTTGTATACGACAGTGTGATGGAGCCCGTACGTTTCCGTCAGGTCACCCAGGAAAGGGAAGCAGAAATTATTCAGCGGCTGAGGGATATCCGTGAAGTGCAAAGAGCGCATCGCTCAAGGCATCAGCGTTTTACCGGGGATCTTGATTCCCTGGTTATGTTTTATAATACCGATTCGCTGCCGCTGGTCCGTGCTATCGGTTCGGTGCCGGATACCTTAACAGAGTCTGAGGCCGTGAGGCTGGGAATAGTAGAACGTGACACCATCTGGATCGCCGCCAAAGACAGCCTGCTTCGCCGGGCGCGTTACCCCATCGATTCACTGCCTTATGTCCCCTTCGGACGTGGTGAGCGTTTTGAACTGGAGTCCGGTACAATTGAAAGAGGCCTTGTGAAACTGCCCGTTTTTGAGGCTTCCGTCAAGCCCATTGTCTACATGGGAGACCTTGATAACTGGCGGGTATATTATACCAGGGAAGAAGGCCTCAGGGTTGGCTCCATGCAGGAAGCCATCCTCGATGGCAACTGGGAATAAATCACTCGTATATCATCAAAAAGTAGCGCATATGGCAAATCCATTCCGGAACAAATGCCGTATTGCTGACCCGGAATCCTATCCCGGATCGAAAGCAGAAAAAACATTATCCATCGAGTTTTTACCCGATGGATTTGTTTTTTCCCTGATGGACACCCAACGCTATAAATACCTTGCGCTGGAAGCCTTTGAAGCAGAAGAAGCAAATAACATAGCCGGATATACAGAGCACCTGGCCGGTTTCTTCAGGGAACACCCGCTTCTGGCTCAGCCCTTTGCCAAAACTGTTGTCTCGGTCTACAGCCACTCCCTGGTGTTGACCCCCGATAGCATTCTGAACGGAGACAATGCCGGTGAGATTTTTTCAACGTGTGCACATCTGCCCGACGGCCACTGCCTTAAAACAGAACCGCTGCATATAATGGACGCCTCCGGGATCTATACTGTGCCAAAAGCCCTGGAAGAGTTTTGTAAAGAGGTCTTTCCAGGCTGCCAGTTCAGAAGCTATGGCGCTTCTATGATAAAAAATGTGCTGTCTGCACAAACAATTGATCAGTGGAGGGCAGAAGTCATCATCCACATTAAAAAATCACATGCCGAAATACTGCTCCTGAACCACGACAAATTGTCGTTTTACAGGTCTTTCAGCATCACTTGCTTTGATGATCTGCTCTACTATCTTTTCTATGTGCTCGAACAATACGACAAACAAGCAGATGACATGGAGGCAATAGTTATTGGCGAACTGCCCATGGATAATCCAAATTTTGATCTGCTCGCTTCGTTCTTCAAAAAGCTTACACTCCCCTCAAAAAACGATGTGTTTCTGTATAGTTCCCTCTTTGCATCCATTCCGGATCACTATTATTTTAACCTGTTGAACCTTAACACATGCGAATAATTGGCGGCAAGCTGAGCAGACGGATCATCCATACCCCTCCGGGCCTGCCGGTAAGACCAACAACCGATAAGGCCAAAGAAGCCCTGTTTAATATCCTCAACCACCACGTTGATTTCGAATCCATAAGGGTACTCGACCTTTTTGCCGGCACAGGGAACATATCTTTTGAGTTTGCCTCGAGAGGGGCCATTGAAGTCGTCTCCGTGGAGAACAATCCGCGATGCACCCGCTTTGTCAGCCAGGTAAAAGAAAAACTTAGCCTCGATAATATAACCGTCTATAAAGCTGATGTCATGCGTTTTCTGCCAAATGCACCGGGTACTTTCGATGTGGTATTTGCAGATCCGCCTTACGATATGGAAGGCATCAGCCGGCTCCCGGAAAAGATCTTTTCAAACCACGTGCTAAAACCCGGCGGATTGCTCATAGTGGAACATCCGGACACCGTATCGTTTGAAAGCCACAAGTCTTTCCGCGATAAACGCAGATACTCAAAGGTGCATTTCAGCTTTTTTGAAAATATGCGTACCTACTGATTTTTTTTCTACTTTTATCTTTTGCCCGAACTCAGGAGCCTGGCGCAAAAACGACAGGCAAAAAATCTAAATGTAAACACATGAAGAAAACCGCCATTTTTCCCGGTTCCTTTGACCCCATTACAAAAGGACATGAATCCATAGTGCTGCGAGCCCTGGATCTATTCGATGAGATCGTTATAGCAATTGGAGTGAACGAAAGAAAAACCAGCTTTTTTCCCCTGGAGAAACGCAAAGCCTGGATAGAAGATGTGTTTCGGTCAAAGCCCAATGTCAGTGTGATCACCTACGAAGGTCTCACCGTCGATCTCTGCAGGAAGCTTGAGGTGAATTTTATTCTCAGGGGGTTACGGACATCTGCAGACTTTGAGTTTGAAAGGAGCATCGGGCAAATGAATAAAAAAATGCTGCCTGGCATCGAAACGGTTTTCCTGCTTACTACCCCGGAGTATACTGCACTGAACTCCTATATCGTTAGAGATATTATACGGCACGGAGGAGATGCCAGTCCGTTTATCCCCGATGCCGTGACGCTGTAGAAAGTTGATGCGCAAAATCTTTTTATATGATAAAACCCGGGATGCTTCTTGCATTTTTACTGATTTTGATACATACAGCCCATCCGGAGGTAAAAACCTCTGTTGAGGGTTATTTTCCTGACGCTGCCGGCGAGGAGATCAGGCTGATGAAATATGACGACCTGCTTAGCTACAAAACTGCGGAGGTCAATTCGGCACACATAGATGAAAACGGCCGCTTTCAGATGGATGTGGAGATCAGTAAGGCGCAGTTGATGTTTTTCCGCTACAGGCATGGCCAAAGATCTCTCTATCTTGACCCCGGAAAATCGTATGAGATTGAATTTAAAACTGCAGGTTCTGATGACTTTGATGAAACCCGGAGTCTTCATCCCATGCATCAGGGCTTTGATCTTGAGGTCCGTAACCCTGAAGGACAAGAGGATATCAATTACTGGATCAATAGAATCAACAACAGGGTGGCTGACTACCTGGAAACCCATGTCATGCATCGCCCAAGGACAAACCACCGGAACTCACTAAATAATTTCATACAAGAGACCGACTCGGTCCTGGCGGATCTGCAACATCTTTTTGTGACTGCGTATAAAGAATATTATTATGGTTATCTGGAGGCTACGTTGAACACACGGTCCTTTCAACACCTGTTCCTTAATTATATCGCGGAACGGGAAATCCTGTATCATAACCCCATGTATATGGATTTGTTCAGCACATTGTTTGGCAGCTATGTTTTCACGGGCTCCCGCTTTATAACGCGACGCGACCTTGACCATGCTGTCAACACGGAGGCTGACTATTATGTCCTGATGGACACGTTGTCGAAAGACACCATACTCTCTGATGAACGGCTCAGGGAGTTGGTAATGCTTGCATCACTGCAGGAAATGCTTTCCATCTCAGAATATTCCAACCAGCAGGTCTTCCGTATTCTCAGATACGCAGCCGGCCACGCGCTGTATGACGAACACCGGCGCATCGCATCGAACATACTGGCCCGCCGGAAAAACCTGAAACCCGGCTATCCGGCTCCTGAAATCGTCTTAAAAGACGGGGAAGGCCGGGTTGTTTTTGATCTTTCTGAAAAGAAAGGCAGCTATGTATATCTTTTTTTCTGGGCCGGATGGTGTCCTGTATCGATGGCAGAAATCGGCCCCATGGCAGATATTGCCACCCGTTTTCAAGACGGGCTCTCTGCAATAGGAATACTTGTTGACAGCGAGGAAAGTGTATCGCAGGTTTCAGGCCGGGATAGTGTCCTGCCCTTTGATGTGTTCCACTATGCCGGAGACTATCGTATGCTTGACCGGTACCAGGTTCGTTCGATACCCCGGTACATCCTGATTGACCCGGATGGCAACATTTATGACAATCCCTTCCCGGCACCCTCGGCCGGGGTAAGCAACAGGCTGGAAAGGATCATTAACAGGTAGAGCGCGGCTATTTAAGAAAGGGTCTGCATTTTTGCAGCATTTCTTTGATGTTGCCGTATGTGTTGTTCATGACCTCATCCAGTCTTTCGGGGTTCTTCCACTCAGCTTTTATGATTCCTTCGCTCGTTTGCGGCTCTGCCTGGCAACAAATGCGCGTACGCAGAAAAAACCAGTGTGTTTTCTTAAGTGCCCAGTCTTTTTTTCCCTTAAGCGGGTATACATGATATGTCGGCTCCAGTTTACGGATAATATGCAGCTCCCTGATCCCGCATTCCTCGGATATCTCTCTTATGGCCGCATTCTCAGGCGTTTCGTTTTCATCGAGCATGCCCTTTGGCAGGTCCCACCTGTTTCGCTTGTAAATAAACAGCCAATAATCTGTGGGGTCCGCGACAAGGCCCCCGGCAGCTTCCACGAAATGAAACATAGAGGCAAATTCCCTGAAAAGCTTTGCCGGGTCAGGTCCGGCATATGCCATAGATGGGGCGCCTGATTCAACAAAAGACGTAAACGCACTCCACCGGGGCTTGCGGCTGATTGTGCTGTATCGGGAAGAGTCACCGGCATCCGGCTCAGCCGTGAAATGGATCTTTTGCCGGTCGAAGTATACAGCATAGGAATTTTCCATAAAGCATGTTTTGTTTTTACCGGAAACGGTAGCTTGTTTTTTTGTTAGCTTTGCATACCTGTTTGCTAAAAATCCCAGGACCCGATGAAGAGCTCAGAATCAATTTGTGAAGTTTCCCGGTTTTTATTGCAAATAAACGCAATAAAATTGAATCCGGAAAAACCTTTTACGTGGGCCTCGGGGTTGCTTGCACCGATTTACTGCGATAACCGGCGGATCCTCTCTTTTCCAGGCATAAGGCAGGATATAGCCCGGCGAATGGCAACCATGGTAAATAAACATTACCCTGAAAGCTCAGTGATAGCAGGCGTGGCCACAGGAGCCATTGCAATAGGTGTGCTTACAGCTGAGAGACTCGGGCTTCCCTTCGTATATACCCGCCCGGGTGCCAAAAAACATGGCCTGGGCGCAAAAATCGAAGGCCACTTTACCCATGGACAAACAGCGGTGGTGATAGAAGACCTTATTTCTACAGCAAAAAGCAGCCTGGAGGCAGTAAGGACTCTCAGGGAAGCAGGCCTGAAAGTCAATGGCATGGCCGCAATTTTCACATACGAACTCGATCAGGCAGCCGCAAACCTGCGCAATGCCAATTGCCGCTTACATACCTTAAGCAACTATGATAAACTGCTGGATACAGTCGCAAAAGAGAGAAAATTCTCTCCGGAAGAGATAAAGGTATTGCAACAATGGCGTAAAGATCCTGTTAAATGGTCTGAGGACCGCCACAAAACAAAATAACCCATGGCAAAATTTGAAAATCAGAATATCCCGGTTAACACCGACTGCAAAACCGTTTTTGATTTCCTCGGTGACTTCCGGAATTTTGAACACCTTATGCCCGACCAGGTGAAAAACTGGCAGGCCGATGAAGAGCATTGCTCATTCACCGTCGAGGGCATGGCAGATTTCAATATGCGTATCGACGGGAAATATCCATGTACAAGCATCCGCATCGTTTCGGACGGAAAAAATCCTGCTAAATTTACCCTGGACTATTATTTCAATGAGAAATCAGCGAATTCCTGTGAGGTATCCATAGTTTTTAATGTGGACCTCAATCCGTTTCAGAAAGCGGTGGCCTCCAGGCCTCTGCAAAACTTCATAGATATGCTCGCAGGTAAATTACAGGAAAAATTTAACTAGTGTCGCGTCAATGCTACTGTGTCGGTTAAGTCGCAGAGATGAGTAAAAAGATCAAGGCCTGGGTTGGCTAACGTAGCGTTGACATGGCACCGGCAGCTGGCGATAAGGCTCTGCTCAGACGACCAAAGCCACCTCTTTCATAACGTATTCGCGCGTTTCGCCACGGTTATCACATAACCGCAGCTTTCCATTCTGGGTCACACCTGTGATCATTGCCTCAAACTGCCGATCCCCCGTCTTGTAGGTCATGGTTTTGTTATAGCCCAGCAAATGCTCAAGATAAGCTGTGTCAAGGTGCTCAAAATCACCACGTTTAAGCAAATTATAATATCGTGTTATACAAGTGAGTGTTTCCTGCAGGACCTCTGCCACATCGAAGCGGCGGCCGGTCAGAAGTGCCAAAGAGACCGGATTTGGGATATGGCCGGGAAAGATTTTCTGATTGACATTAACCCCTGTTCCGGCTACGCATGCCTGCAGGGCTTTTCCCATGATACGCGTTTCTATAAGGGTGCCTGCAACTTTTGACCTTCCGGCGTATATATCGTTGGGCCATTTGATCAGATACACGGATTTGCTGTCTGATGCCGCCAGGGAATCCCGTATACCCAGGGTGATCGCTTTACTGAGCATAAATTGTTTGCCCGGTGCAAGAAAAACAGGTTTCAGGAAAACAGAAAAAAGCAGGTTTTTCCCTGGTTCGCTTTCCCATGAGGTTTGGCCGAGCCCCCGCCCTTTGCTCTGGGAGCCCGCCTGCAGCACAG
>PWRF01000089.1 GCA_003556325.1 Bacteroidales bacterium
GTTGAGCTGGTGGATGCATACAAGTCAATTATTGAATCGCTGATCCATGCCGGCACTGTTAACTATTGCAAGATCAACCTTCACCTGATCCATTCGGAACAGCTGGATACCGGCAATCTCAGCGAAAAACTAAGCGGGCTGAAAGGAATAATCGTTGCCCCCGGCTTTGGCGACCGAGGGATCGAAGGAAAAATACTGGCCATCGAGTATGTAAGAAAACACAACATTCCGTTTTTAGGCATATGCCTGGGCATGCAATGTGCCATGATAGAGTTTGCCCGGAACGAACTTGGACTGAGCAAAGCCCACTCTACTGAAATGGACCCGCAAACGCCCCATCCCATCATTGATATTATGGAAGAACAGAAAAAAATTCATATCAAGGGAGGTACAATGCGCCTGGGAGCCTATTCGTGTTCTGTAAAGGATTCCTCAAAAGTCGCTGGCATTTACGGCAAAACGGATATTTCTGAAAGACACCGCCACCGGTATGAAGTCAATAACAAGTTTCTGGCTCAGTTTGAGCAGGCGGGAATGATTGCCAGTGGTAAAAATCCCGAATCAGATCTCGTAGAGATCATTGAGCTGACAAACCATCCCTGGTTTGTAGGGGTTCAGTTCCATCCCGAATACAAAAGCACTGTCGACGAGCCACACCCTTTGTTCATAAGTTTTGTCAGTGCGGCAAAAAAACAAAGATGAATTCCCTGCATGTCATCCTAACACAGTTCGATCATTTAGATTATCTTTGCACTCGGAAAATAAGCTGTTCGTCGTTCAGGAGTTAAACACCTGAGAGCCTTGCTCCAGGTGACGCCGATACAGCTGCATTTCAGGGCATTCCGCTTTTTAAGCAAAACCCAAAGAAATAAACCTTTACAAAAATATGAACAGAGATAATATTATCGGGCTGATCCTTATAGCAGTTGTCATAATCGGCTACAGCATCTGGATGGCTCCTTCCGAAGAAGAATTGGCTGAACGTGAACGCAGGCGGTTAGAAACCGAACGCGAGCGCCTGGAACAGCTGGAGGCGGAAAGAGCCCGGGAAGAAGCCCTGCACATGGAAGACACCCTTCCTGTACCGGAAAAAAAAGAGGATCCTCACCTTCTTGACTCTCTTGAGAGAGAACAACTGAGGCAACGCATGGGAGAATTCTCCAATGCAGCTATAGGAGAAGAGACATTTTACACTTTTGAAAGCGAGGTGTTGCGGCTCACCATGAATTCGCGCGGCGGAGCTGTTCATTCGGCTGAATTAAGAGAATATAAAAACTGGGAACACGAGCCTCTCATGCTTTTTTCTGGTGTCGAAGAGGACCGATTCACCTTTCACTTTTTTTCTGCCGACAGGATCGTATCAACAGAAAGCCTGTTTTTTACCCCATATGTGAACGGCCAGGCGTTAACAGACGCCGAACCCGTCCGGGTATCCCGCGATGAACAAAAAAGTTTCAGTATGCGTGCATATACCGACGTGCATACTGATGAATCACCCAGCTACGTTGAGTTTGTTTATACTCTCCGTGGGCGGGAGCATATGGTGGATTTCGACATACGTTTCATCGGTACCGGGGCCGCCATAAACAGATCAATGACACGCCTCGAGCTCGACTGGAGCTCAAAACTTCCGAGAAGCGAAAGAAACCGGTCGAATGAACAGAACAATACGACCATCTATTACAAGTATGCCAATGACGACGTCTCCAGGATCAGGCCAACACGGGACGACTCACTCAGGCTGACCACCAGGGTTCGGTGGATCTCCTTCAAACAACAGTTTTTCTCCTCTGTGTTAATATCGCAGGATGGCTTTTCAGAAGCCAGGATCGCCAGCAGAACCCTGGATGAAGAGGAGGAAGATTTTCTCAAACGAATGACTGCTTCGGTTATCCTGCCATTCGACGCCAGGCAGGATAACATTTACAACCTTCAATGGTACCTGGGACCCAACAGATACCGCACATTAACACAGTATGACCTTGAGCTTGAAAGACAGATCCCGCTGGGATGGGGATTCTTCCTTACCTCATGGATCAACCGGTTTGCCGTTATACCCATCTTCAACTTCCTCGACAGCTTCAACCTCAATTATGGCATCATCATTCTGATCCTGACCATCCTGCTGAAAGTAGTGCTGCTGCCAATTGCCTACAAGACATATATTTCGCAGGCAAAGATGAGGCTGCTAAAGCCGGAAATAGAGGAGCTCAATAAGAAGTACCCAAAGAAAGAAGATGCCATGAAAAAGCAGCAGGCAACCATGGCACTTTACAAAAAGGCTGGAGTTAACCCCATGGCTGGCTGCGTGCCAATGCTGTTGCAGCTTCCCATACTGATCGCCCTGTTCAGGTTTTTCCCTGCATCCATAGAGCTCAGGCAGGAAGGATTCCTGTGGGCTGACGACTTGTCATCATATGATTCCATCCTTGACCTTCCCTTTACCATTCCGTTTTACGGAGATCATGTGAGCCTGTTTACATTGCTGATGGCCGGCTCGATGATCATTTATACCCGCATGAACTCCCAGATGATGAGCACGGGAAGCCAGATGCCAGGTATGAAAACGATGATGTATTTCATGCCTGTCATGCTGCTGGCTATCTTCAACAGTTTTGCATCAGGGCTCAGCTACTACTATTTCCTTGCCAACGTGATCACGTTCGGACAAATGTTCCTCTTTAAGCGGGTAATCGATGAAGACGCTTTGCATGCACGCATAGAGGCCAACAAAAAGAAACCCGTCAAAAAGTCGAAGTGGCAGCAGAGAATGGAAGAGTTGGCCAAACAAAAGGAAGCACAGAAAAAACGGAGGAAAAGGTAAGCAGGTACTTAGATAGCAACACCATGCACGAACTCCAAAACATTAGTCCGGTCGACGGGCGCTATTACAAACAATGCGCTGCCCTCCGCGACTATTTCTCAGAGGAAGGCCTCATATCCTACAGGGTGTATGTGGAAACCGAATACCTTATTGCACTATCGGCCCTCCCGCTACCCGGAATAAGTGATCTCAGCGAAGAATCAGTGCAAAAGATACGGTCCGTATATACGCACTTTTCCCACAGTGATGCATTGCGCGTGAAAGAAATAGAAAAAGAAACCAACCACGATATTAAAGCGGTTGAATACTTTATCAAAGAAAAGATTGCAGAAATTGGGCTCGACTCAATTAAGGAATGGGTACATTTTGGGCTTACCTCGCAAGACATTAACAATACCGCCATCCCCCTGTCTTTTAAGCACGCCCTGGAACGCGTGCTTTTCCCCGCGCTTGAAGAGGTGCTTGGGGAGATCAGGAAATTATCGCACGGATGGAAGGATATACCTATGCTGGCAAGAACGCACGGCCAGCCGGCGTCGCCGACCACCGTCGGGAAAGAGTTTTTCGTTTTTTTCGAAAGACTCGATAATCAATACACGGATTTGAAACGCATGCCGTATCCCGGAAAATTCGGCGGAGCCACCGGGAACTTCAATGCCCACCATGTGAGCTTTCCCGACATCAACTGGCCATCCTTTGCCGACAAGTTGCTGGATTCGATGGGATTGACACGATCGAAAACAACGACGCAGATCGATCATTACGACAGGCTTGCCGCCCTCTTCGACTGCCTGAAACGGATCGCCACCATCCTGGTGGATCTCGCCAGGGACTGTTGGACATATATCTCAATGGATTATTTTAAGCAGAAGATAGAAGCCGGAGAGGTGGGATCATCGGCAATGCCACACAAAGTAAATCCCATTGATTTTGAAAATGCAGAAGGGAATGCCGGTGTCGCTATTGCTCTCTTAGAGCATCTTTCGGCAAAGCTCCCCGTAAGCAGGCTGCAAAGAGACCTCACCGACTCCACCGTGCTGCGAAATATTGGAGTGCCTGCAGGCCATTTGCTCATTGCACTTCGTTCCACCCTCCGGGGAATCAGAAAGATCAGCCTGAACAAAGAAAAAATTCACCGTGACCTGGAGGATAATCCATCCGTTGTTGCCGAAGCAATTCAAAGCATTCTTAGAGGTCTGGGCCATCCAAACCCCTACGAATCCTTAAAAGAACTGACACGGAAGGGATCAAAGATCTCACAGGAAGAATTGCACAATTTTATTGACGGGCTGACTATCCCAGCGAAAGAAAAAGAAAGGATGAAAAAAATCACACCCTTCAACTATATTGGCATTGTTCCAAAAGACCTTTGATACAGCAGGCAAGCAGGTGCAGGATCCATTCTTTCTGATACCTGCAGTCCAACCAGTCCGCAGGCAGCCGGAAAATGAAAACAACTGACGACAAGCATGCGTAATTTCCGACAGATATTTACATATATTATCCCCTACTGGACAAGGCTTCTTCTCAATGTCTTGTTTAATCTGCTATCTGTAATATTTGGCCTGTTCAGCCTGAACATGGTGATCCCTTTTGTGGGCCTGCTATTTCAGTCGCACCGGGAAGTATATGATTTGATGCCCATGCAGCTTGACTTTGAGGTGCTCATCAACAATTTTTATTACTACATGAACCTGCTTACCACAAGGTACGGCGAGTTTGCATCGCTTATCTTCATAAGCTCAATCGTAATTATAACCAGCTTTCTGAAAAACGGGTTCCGGTATCTTGCCCTGTACCATCTTGCACCCGTAAGAAACGGTGTGGTGAGGGACATCCGTAACGACATATACGGGAAAACACTGGTGCTGCCACTGGCCTATTACTCCCAGGGGCGTAAAGGGGATGTGATCTCCAGGATGACCAACGACGTCCACCAGATTGAAATAGGACTTGTTCAGTCGCTCTCCATAGCTTTCAGAGACCCCATCACCGTTATTGTCTATATGTTATGGCTCTTTTTGATGAGCCCGACCCTGACCTTGTTTGTGCTGCTGCTCCTTCCTTTGGCGGGATTTGTGATCGGAAGGATAGCCCGTAAGCTGAAACCCACAGCATTAAAAGGACAAAGCAAACTGGGCACCATACTGTCGGTTATGGAAGAAACGCTGTCGGGATTGCGCGTGGTAAAGGTATTCAATGCCGAAGACAAAATGCGCAAGCGCTTTCACAGCCTGAACAGCCTGTATACGCGGATTATGAACAAGCTCTACCGGCGGCAGGACCTGGCCTCACCGGTAAGTGAGTTCCTGGGGACTACCGTCGTTATCTTCATTCTCATTTTTGGCGGGACTATGGTAATCAGAGGCGATGCCACCCTGCCTCCTGAGGCTTTCATCGGATACCTGGGAATCTTTTCACAAATTATTCAACCGTCCAAAAACTTTTCCAAGGCATGGTACAACATCCAGAAGAGCCTCGCCTCAGCTGAGCGGATCAACCAGGTTCTCAAAGCAGATGTCTCCATTAAGGATGCACCGGATGCCGTTGAAAAGAAAGAGTTCAACAAACACATTGTATTTGATGATGTCAGTTTCCGTTACGAGGATAACTATGTTCTCAAAAACATTGACCTGGAAATAAAAAAAGGTCAGAAAGTGGCACTGGTAGGTCAGTCGGGCGCAGGTAAATCAACACTTGTAGACCTCTTGCCCCGCCTGTTCGACCTTGAGGAAGGTGAAATACGGCTTGACGGTATCCCTGTAAGAAAGATCCTGATCAAAGACTTGCGGGATCTTATGGGCAATGTAAACCAGGACCCCATACTTTTTAACGACACGTTTTATAACAACATAGCTTTTGGTGCCGGGAAAGTTACGGAGGAAGAAATTGTAACAGCTGCACGCGTAGCCAATGCGCATGATTTTATCATGGAAACCCGGTTTGGGTATCACACGAACGTAGGTGACCAGGGAGGCAAGCTCTCCGGAGGCCAGAGGCAGCGTATCAGCATAGCTCGCGCGATACTGAAAAACCCGCCCATCCTTATCCTCGACGAAGCAACCTCTTCGCTCGACACCGAATCAGAAAAGCTGGTGCAGGAAGCCCTTCTCAATGTAATGCAAAACCGGACCTCCATCGTTATTGCACACAGGCTTTCCACCATAGTTCATGCAGACCTGATATGTGTAATGCATGAAGGGCGCATTGCAGAGACAGGAAATCACCGGGACCTGCTGGCAAAGGACGGAATCTACAAGAAACTGCATAGCCTGCAAATGTTTTCCTGAAAGCGGAATTGCTGAATTATGTGTATTTTTGTCGTCATGACAAACCATAACAGGGAAATGGTGTTTATTAATCAGCAGTATTTCACCTGTCAAGTAAAATCATAAATCAATTTTTTCACACACTATGCGTTTTTTTAATCTACTCACCTTTTTTGTTGCTTTCACTACACTTTTTTCCACCCGCATATATGCAGATGACCCGCTTCCCAAATGGATGACAGAGGAAGAAAGGGCCATTTACGATGAATACCGGCAACACCGCCCCGAACCCCTTAACACCACGCCTCCTGACAGCCCGCCGAGGACACCCGGAGAGTTTGAAGAACTGCAGGCGGTAATTGTAACGTGGGCAGGGTACAGCCCTGAACTGAGGGAGATTGTCAGGCATGCCCGGACGGCAGTGGATGTATATATCATTAATGACAACCAGACTGCCATTGAGAACTACCTGATCCAGGGAAATGTCCCGCTTGACAACATTATTTTCGTTCAGGCTCCCTTCAACAGCGTGTGGGTCAGGGATTACGGCCCTCAAAGCGTATATCTTGACGGCACGGATGAGCTGGCATTTATCGACTGGGATTACAACCGTCCGCGTCCGCAGGACAACCAGATCCCGCAATTTATGGCCAGCTACCTCGACCTTCCTATATACCAGATGGCCATGGGGAACAACCTGCTCACAGCCACCGGCGGCAACTTCATGGCCGATGGGTTTGGCAAGGGATTTTCCTCTGCATTGATACTTTCTGAAAACTCAAACTTTACCGAAGCCCAGATCGACCAGATCAAATATGACTTCAAAGGGATACATACCTATATCAAGATGGATGAACTCCCATACGACAACATATCCCATCTCGACATGCACATGAAGCTGCTTGACGAAGAAACCCTTCTTGTCGGGGAGTTCCCCACAGGCGTGTCAGACGGGCCTTTTATCGAAGCAAACCTGGATTACCTGACCAGCAATTACCAAACCGCCTACAACAGGCCCTTTAATGTGGTGCGCGTACCCATGGCACCAAGCCCCTCAGGCAATTATCCACCCAATGCGCATTACAGAACATATACCAACTCCATTATCCTGAACAATGTTGTGCTGGTGCCTGTATACAATTCCTATCTCGACTCCGACGCTCTTGACATCTATGAGGAGGCAATGCCGGGCTACGAGATCATAGGCATCAACATGAACAACGTCATTGCGGCCAGCGGTGCCATACACTGTGTGACACGTGAAATTGCTGCCGATGACCCTATCCATATCGCGCACGCCCGCCTTCACGAAAACGAAGCTGAAAACGAAGGCCATCCTGTTGAAGCCGTTATTAATAATGCCGCAGGTATTGATGAGGCAAAGGTTTACTGGAAAGCCGAAGATGAAAATAATTTTTCTTTCGTCAGCATGACAGCGACAGCCGAAGACAATACATACCTGGCTTACATCCCTGCACAACCTGCAGGCACTGAAGTATCATATTTCATCAGCGCCACAAATGCTAACAACAAAACCATCAGCAAACCTCTTGTTGCCCCGGACGGATATTATACTTTTACCGTAACGGGTATAGACATTGATTTTTATGCTGATGAAACATCATTGGAAGTGGGGGAAAACACCTTGTTCCACCTTACATTTAATGAGGAACCAGAAGATATCTCCTGGCATTTCGGAGAAGGAGCCGTGCCCGAAACTGCTGAGGGAGAGGGCCCTCATGAAGTAAGCTATCAAACACCCGGCGCAAAAACCGTTGAGTTGGAATACGACGGGCAAACACTTGTGAAGGAAGATTATATCCTGGTTAATGAGCCCAACGGATACCTGGTCCTGGTAAAAACAGAAGGCGAAGGTACCACCGAACCTGATCCGGGTCAATATCTGATTGGTGGTGGTGAAGATCTGGAGCTGGAAGCCCTTCCTGAAACCGGATGGCAGTTTGCCAAATGGCGCATTAACGGCGAAGACACTGAATATAACGAAACCATCACGGTGACTATTGACAGTAATACAGTCATAACTGCCGTTTTTGAAGATCCAACCGGCATAGATCATACGGCAGACAGCAGGTTGAGGCAAAAGATCTATCCCA
>PWRF01000156.1 GCA_003556325.1 Bacteroidales bacterium
AACGATGAGCTGGCCGGCAAAAAGGAAGAGCTGGAGCATGAAATTGAAAGGCTGACCGAAGAGATCTATGTATTGGAGCAGGAGATGGATGCGCTGGCTGCCGCCTATGAACAGCTGGAAGCAAGAGGAGAGGAAGCAGCCCTGATGAACGCTTACAATATCAATGTGCTTACAAAATGGGATCGCTGGCTCTGCGCCGACCGGTATAATGTGTCACGTGCACGCCGCGTGGATGAAACCCTGATCGGCTTTGAAGTGGATGGCAGCGTATTTACCGAAGCCGGCACAAAAGCGATCCACATGCTGATGTATGACCCCAATGATGACCTCATGTACCCATCAGGTGACACATTCCAGGCCACGGAAGAAAGGGAAGAAGGGGCACAGATTGACGATAAGTATTACACCGAGATGAGGGAGATTGAATATGCCCATGAACCCGTGATGCTTGAATTCAACATCCTTCACGAGGACCGCCTCCAGCCCGGCCCCTATCGCATTGAAGTGTATATCGACGGGCGCTTAACCCGTACCAAAGTCGTTACGCTGGAATAAAAACCCGGGAAAAGTTTAACAATGTCCTTGTTATTTCAAAATTATTGTCTATTTTTGCAGCCTGAAAATTCAAAAGGCAGCCAGCAGAAATATACGGCATTGTTAACGTCTTAAAAAGTACAGAATAATGAAAAGGACATATCAACCTTCGGTCAGAAGCAGAAAGAACAAGCACGGTTTCAGAAAACGCAGTGCGACAAAGAGCGGAAAACAGATTTTGGCAGCACGGAGGGCCAAAGGCAGAAAGAAATTGTCCGTTTCTTCAGAAAAGACTCATAAGTAGGTTTTGGTTAAGTAATTAGGTTTACTAAAAAAGACCGGTCCATTCGTTTGGACCGGTCTTTTTTTATGCATTTCTGAAAAAATAAGACTTCTGCTGTTTCTTCTGCCTGTCGGTCGTGGCAGCAAAAACCTGCTTCCCGGTATAGGGGTCGATGCCGGTATAGTACATAGTTGTTGCCAGGGTCATAGGTGTCGGTGTAAACTCCTGGACCTGTTCAGCTTTCAGATCCAGCTTTTTCAGAACAGCTGCCAGTGCACGCATATCCTCTTCCCGGCTTCCGGGATGCCCCGAGATAAAGTAGGGAACCATCTGCCACGGCAAACCTTCCTCACGGCACACTTTTTTGAACTGCGAATAGAACAGCTCAAAATATTTGAAAGAAGGTTTTCTCATAGTCCGGAGCACCGGGTCACGGGTGTGTTCCGGAGCCAGTTTCAGCCGTCCTGACACGTGATGCCGGAGCAATTGCCGGGTATAGACATCCAAACCGTAACGTTTTGCCACTTTGTCCGGCTTTCCCACGAGCATGTCATGCCTGATGCCACTGCCGATGGTCAGCTTTTTCACACCCGGGACCTGAAGGGCCTTCTCATAAAGGTCTATCAGCGGGTGATGGTCGTAATCCAGGTTTTTGCATATTTCAGGATACAGGCAGGAGGGCCGGCGGCATTTTTTACAAACCGACACATCCTTACCTCCCATTTTATACATATTTGCCGTGGGGCCTCCCAGGTCGGTAATGTGACCTTTAAAACCCGGTGTCCGGGTAACTTCCTCCAGCTCCCGGATGACAGAAGCCTCTGTGCGGCTCACCACAAACTTGCCCTGGTGGGCAGCGATGGCGCAAAAGCTGCAGCCGCCAAAACAGCCGCGGTGGGTGTTGACAGAAAACCGGATCATCTCATATGCAGGGATCGGCGGTTTTTTTCTGTATTTAGGATGCGGCAGGCGGGTGTATGGCAGATCGTAAGGCATATCTGCCGTCTTTTGATCCGCCGGCGGATAAGGGGGATTGACGACCACCAGCTTCTCCCCGGCCGGTTGTATCAGCCTGTCCGGCTGCCATGAATCGGCAGCTTGCTCCATGATCCGGAAAGCGTCGGCAAAAGTTTTTTTATCCCGAAGGCAGTCATCATGGGATGGGATCAGGGTGTCTTCATGGCCTTTAAGCGGAGGCAGCCTGTCATCCGAATCTCTGACAAAGGCAGTCTGCCGGATGTTGTACAGAGAAGAGAACGGAACGCCTTTTTGCAGGAGCTGAATGATGCGTATCAAAGGCTGTTCGCCCATGCCGTATATCATCAGATCGGCGCCACTCTCAAGCAGGATAGATGGCCGCACCTTGTCCTGCCAGTAGTCATAGTGGGTAAAACGGCGCATGCTGGCCTCCACCCCACCGAGCAGCACAGGCACATCCGGGTAAAGCTTTTTCAGTATTTGCGTATAAACGATCGAAGGCATGTCTGGGCGGTATCCGGCTCTCCCTCCGGGAGTGTAAGCGTCGTCGCTGCGTTTCCGCCTGCGCGGCGTATAATGGTTAACCATCGAATCCATTGCACCAGCGGTGACCCCAAAAAAATATTTCGGTTGGCCCAGCTTCTTGAAATCGCGAAGGTCATCGCGCCAGTTGGGCTGGGGCAGTACAGCCACACGCATGCCCTGATGCTCCGCCACGCGGGCCATCACCGCCGTTCCGAAAGATGGATGGTCCACATAGGCATCCCCGGTTACCAGGATGACATCCGGCTGATCCCATCCCAGGGCTTCGATCTCCTCCCGGGTAACAGGCAAAAACGTCGCAGTTGGTTGCATCATTGCAAAAGTACATCATTGGGGCCATTCCCAAAAGACCTTTCTCACAGAACCATACAAATACCGTGCTCAAACAGCATAAATATCGTACTGAATGGAAAGAGCCACATTTTTCTTACTTTTGCTGATCAGGATCAAAGGCCATTTACCATGCTGCGAGTCATTGCCACATTCATCCTAATATACCTCATCTTCAGACTGGTAATAACCTTTGTCGTTCCGTGGCTTGTCCGCCTGTACCTGAAAAGGATCAAAAAAAAGTTTTACAGAGAAAATCCCTGGGCTGCTGAAGCAGAGGAAAGGCGTAAATCACAACACCGAAAATACCAGGAGAGCCAGAAAACAAGAACTCCCGATACAGACCAGCTTGGTGAATATGTGGATTATGAAGAGATCGATGATGACGATGATAAATGACCATTCAGTGATATGGCTTCCGGGTGCTTCGTTTCATCCGGAGGTATAAACGCAAAGCAACACTCCACCAGATATAACCGATCCAAACGATTATGGAAAACATCAAAGACTTGTTTAAGGATATGCGTCCGGAATCAGTTGGCCCTTATGTAGCAGCGATCCTTGTGTTTTTGCTGCTCACCATAGTATACGTAAGGCCCGTGCTTGAAGGTCAGCAGCTGCTGCAGACCGACATTATAAACTGGCAGGGCATGGCCCAGGAGATACAGGAGCACCGGGAAGAAACCGGTGAGGAGCCCCTGTGGACAAACAGCATGTTTGGCGGTATGCCGGCCTTCCAGATCTCCGTGCAATGGGCCAATAACATCGCCGGCTTTTTCCACGACGTAATGACGCTCTGGCTCCCCAGGCCGGCCGACATGATATTTCTTTACTTTGCCGGGTTTTTCATATTCCTTTTGTTGCTGAAGATCAATCCCTGGATCGCCCTGGCCGGTGCGGTGGGCTTCGCATTTTCATCTTACCACTTTATCATTATTGAAGCGGGGCACAACTCCAAAGCTGTTGCCATAGGATACATGGCTCCGGTGCTGGGTGCAATCATTTACACTTTCCGCGGGAGGTTACTGGCAGGAGGCTTGCTGTTTGCCATTTTCATGGCATTGCAATTATACGCAAACCACTACCAGATGACCTACTATCTTGGTTTTATAGTGGTCTTCTATGGTATATCCCAGCTAATAACTCACTACCAGGAGAAGCAGCTGCCGGATTTTGCCAGGAAACTGGGGGTACTGGTACTTGGACTGGTACTGGCGATCGGGGTTAACATTGGCAACTTCTGGGGCACATACTCCTACACGTCTGAAACGATGCGGGGCGGGACAGAACTAACCATCCGCGATGAACCCGTTACGGCCGGTCTTGACCGCGATTACATTACAGCCTGGAGTTATGGCATCGGTGAAACCTTCACCCTGCTGATCCCTAATGCCAAAGGAGGAGCAACGGGCCAGCTGGGAACCAGTGAGGCCGCACTGGAAGATGTAGACCCGCGTTGGCTCCAGGCCGTGGCCCAGGCTAACCATTACTGGGGCGACCAACCCTTTACTTCGGGGCCTGTGTATGTCGGCGCAGTGGTCCTGTTCTTCTTTTTCCTGGCGCTGTTTTATGTGAAAGGACCCCTAAAGTGGGCCCTGGTGGCGGCAACCATCTTATCCATCATGCTCGCCTGGGGGAAAAACTTCATGCCCCTCACAGATTTCTTTATCGATTATGTGCCTGGTTACAATAAATTCAGGGCAGTATCCATGACCCTGGTGATCGCCGAACTCTGCATACCGGCACTTGCATTTCTTGGCTTATACAGGTTTTACCGGAACCCGGGCACCCTGAGCTTTAAAAGCAAGGCATTTCTGGCGGCTTCAGGCCTTACAGCCGGGATCGCCCTGCTTTTCTACGTGGCACCCCGGTTGTTTTTTAGTTTCATAAGTGATATGGAAGCAGAGCAACTGGCGGGCATGGCGGCCCAGGATCCGGCAATGTCTGCCCAAGTCAATGAATATATACATAACCTCGAACAGGCACGCATCAGCATTTTCAGATCGGATGCCTTGCGCAGCTTCTTCTTCGCTGCAATGGCAGCACTGATAACCTTGCTTTTTGCCTATAAACGCATAGGCAAAGCCCTTCTTCCTGCCCTGGTTATCATATTGATAACTGTTGATATGTGGCCTGTGAACAGACGCTATCTCAATGATGATGACTTCGAGCCCCGTCGCAGGGTAGAACGCCCATTCCCCATGCGGGCAGCGGATCAGCATATCCTGCAGGATGATGATGTTTTCCGCGTACTGGACCTGACAGAAAATACTTTTAACAGCACCCGGACATCTTATTATCACCATTCAATAGGAGGCTATCATGGTGCCAAATTGCAACGATACCAAGACCTGATCGACTTTCATATCAGTCAGGAAATGCAGCTGCTCCAGGAGCAGCTGAACCAGGGTGCCAGCCAGGCAGAGATTGAAGCGCAATTGGCAGAGACAACGGTGCTGAACATGCTGAACACGCGCTATGTCATACATCACCCGCAGACGCCGCCCATCAGCAACCCCCACGCAGCCGGAAACGCCTGGACGGTAAGTGATTTCGTGGTAGTTGAAAATGCCGATGAAGAACTGCTGGCCCTGCATGACATGGATTTGGTTCATGAAGCCATCATCGATGAGCGTTTTGCCCACTACCTGGAAGATGTCATGCTGGCAGAAGACCCGGATGCATCCATCGGGCTGATCGACTATCAGCCCAACAGGTTAGAGTATGCCGTGAACACCAGCAGCGAACAATTGGCGATCTTCAGCGAAATCTATTACCCCGATGGCTGGGAAGTGACCATCAACGGCGAAGAGGCACCGCATTTCAGGGTAAATTACATTTTACGTGCCATGGTGATCCCCCCGGGAGAGCATACCGTCATATTCACTTTTAAACCCCGGCCCTACTATACCGGGCAGTACATAGCCTTGGCATTCAGCACGATCCTTGTGGCGGGGATCATCGCCTACGCGGTGATTCAATGGCGCAGGATTATTAAACGTAAAAAAAGTTGAGAATGTTCTAATGTGCTAATGTGCTAATGTGCCAATGTGCTAATTAAGGGTTTCGGATGAAAAAATGAGAAATCCCTCTGCCAGAGGCTGACCTGGTTCTTAAACTTTATAACGCGCGCGGTAAATTATAATTAAAATCCATATGACCGGACGCGCTCTTAATTAGCACATTGGCACATTAGCACATTAGCACATTAAAAAAACTCATGAACAACTTACGATCACGTGTTTTAATCATCACCTACTACTGGCCCCCGGGCACCGGGGCGGGTGTATTCCGCTGGCTGAAGTTCAGTAAGTACCTGCGGGATTATGGCTGGGAGCCTGTAGTATATACGCCGGAGAACCCCGAAGCACAGGGTACGGATCACACGCTGGAAGAAGACGTTCCTGAAGGCATGACGATCATCAGGCGCCCCATCAGGGAGCCTTACGGGATATATAAAGCACTTACAGGGCGACGAAGGGAAGAGAAAATACAGTCAGGGTTTTTAAGCGAAGGGCGCAAGCCAAACCCTGCCGATAAAGCAGCCGCCTGGATCCGTGGTAACTTCTTCATCCCGGACGCAAGGAAGTTCTGGATCAGGCCCTCGGTGAACTTCCTCAGGGAGTGGTTGAAAGACAACCCCGTGGATGTCATGGTATCCACTGGCCCGCCCCACAGCATGCACATGATCGCACTGGAACTGAAAAAACAGACGGGATTGCCATGGCTGGCTGATTTCCGGGACCCCTGGACACAGATCGACTTTTATGATAAGCTCATGTTGACCGGACTGGCGGACAAAAAGCACCGGAAGCTGGAAAAGCAGGTGCTGGAAACTGCCGACAGCGTGGTCACCGTTAGCCGGGGCTGCGCCAGAGGCCTGGAAGAAATTGCCCAAAAGCCGGTGGAGGTGATCAGCAACGGGTTTGATCCGGAGGACTTCCGGGATTTACCAACATTCCAGCATAAAAAGTTCTCCCTTACCCATATGGGCTCGATGAATGCTGACCGGAACCACGAGTCGCTCTGGCAGGCATTAAGCCATCTCAGGGATAACCTGGCCTCCTTTCCCCATGATCTTACATTGCGTTTCATTGGGAAAACCGATTATTCCGTAAAGGAGTATTTAAAAAAATACAACCTGCTGAGCCATTCGGAATTCATTGCCCCACTCCCCCACCGGAAGGCACTCAAAATGGCTGCTGACAGTGCTGTTTTGCTGCTTCCCCTGAACAACACACCAAATGCAGCGGGCATAACCACAGGCAAGCTTTTCGAATACCTGGGCCTGCGAAGGCCTATCCTCTGCATTGGCCCTGAAGACGGCGATGCAGCCCGTATCATCCGGGAAACGCAAAGCGGCCATACCGTTGGTTTTGATGACCGGGAAAGGCTGAAAGAGATCCTTTTATCCTGGTACGAGTGGTTCCTGAAAGGCAAACTCCATGCGAACAATACAGATTCAGAAAAATACAGCAGGGCCAGACAAACCGAACAATTGGTGTCGTTGCTTGATCAGGCAAGAGAAAATGTAAGCTCCCTGTGACCCCCTTAGTACAAAATGCCTGAAACATCTGCTGCCCAGGTAAAGAGCAAGCCCAACAGAAAAGCAATCAGGGGAGAAATGATCCAGATGCTGAATATTTTTCTGAGCGGAGCCGTTCGCAGCACATTCTTGTGCCCTGTCTTAACCATACCCAGGGCAATGATGGCAGCCGTATTCATTTGAACAAGGGAGGTCGGGATTCCTCTCCATACAGAAGAAATAAGCAAAATTGAGGCTGTGATAAACGCTATATAGCTGGCGCCGAGGGGCCCAAACTGCGAGATGCCTTTACCCGTGGTTTGCAACACACGATATCCCAGCAGCGAACTGCCTATGCCAAAAAGGGGGGCAAGCATACAAACCATGATCAGCATCAACAGCATATAATTGATACTGCCAGGATCAACCTGTAACATGTTTGATGCCATGATCAGCACGGGTGCAGCAGCATTTGCCATGTTATTCGACCCTATGGCAAATGCCACGTAACAGGATGTGGCAACGACAAACCACCGCAGCATGCCATACTTTCTAAAAAAATTGAGTAATGGCTGCAGGCGATCCCGCAAAGGGAGATAAACCCAGCGGCCGAAGACATATGCGACGACAAATGCAAGCACAGGCGTAATGAACCAGGTCGGGATGATTTCCAGGAACAACATACGCGTCTGCAAAACATCGAGGTATATGGCCGGCCCTGCCAGGGCAAAAATGGTGGCCTGACTGGTGGACTGCGGGACCCTCAGCAAATTGGAAAAGAGCAATGCCAACCCGACGGAACCCAATATAATCACACTCATCACCATGCCGACGTGTTCAGCCGGCAAAACAGCACCGCCTACGGTATGAAT
>PWRF01000016.1 GCA_003556325.1 Bacteroidales bacterium
GTAGAAGGCCCCGACGGTGAAGGACAGCTGCACATCGAAGGAAGCACAGGCAATTTTGGGTTCAATGCGGGTGTTCAGTTTGCTCATCCATTGGGGTGGAGCGCCGGACTTAGCTATCGCTCGAAGATAGACATGGATGTGGAAAACGGAGATGCACTGTTTTTAAACATCCCATCGTCGCTGGCAGCAGAGTTCCCTGCCATTAACCAGGTAGATGTAAGCCTTCCACTGCCGGCAAACCTGGACTTTGGGTTGTCTTACCAGCTTACACCGGACCTTCTGCTTGGCATGGCACTTCATTATGTGTTCTGGAGCGATTACGATGAACTCGTTTTCGATTTCGAAGAAAACACCGGCAGCCTTCCGGACAGCTACAACACGAGAGACTACAGCAACACACTTATATTCAGGGCCGGAGGCGAATACCGCGTCAACCCGAACATATATATACGTGCCGGCGGATACTACGATCCCACCCCTGTGAACAGCGAATACTTTTCGCCTGAGACACCCAGCCTTGACAACCTGGCATTTACCGGTGGAGTATCTTTTGTGCCAAACAGAAACCTAAGTATCGATGGCAGCGTTCTTTATATCCTGGGCCTGGAAGCTGACATGCAGTATACCCCGGAAAACTTTGGAGGCACGTATTCTTCAAGAATTTTCATCCCCGGTATTGGCATAACCTATCAATTCTAATCAACATAAAAAAATGTATACGATGAGAAAAAACAACATATTCCCGATATTTCTTTTTGTGATTGCCGGTATTTTCACTGCATGTGAGGCCGAAATCGACCAACACACTCCTGATGCAGGCGAAGCCGACCTTACCACTTTCGTTGCTTTGGGCAATTCCCTTACCGCGGGCTTTACTGACGGTGAATTGTTTCGCGAGGGACAGCTCCATTCGCTGGGCAATATCATGGCAGATCAGTTCAGGCACGCCGGACTGGAAGCTTTCAACCAGCCCCTTATGCATGACGACATCGGTTTTGGCGGGCGGCTGGTCCTGGCTCTAGTCGATGGCAGCCTGATGCCGGTGCCCATGGGAACTGACATAAACCCGGAAAATTACGAAAACATCTACCACACGGATGGACCGTTTCATAACCTCGGTGTCCCGGGTGCCGCCACACAACACCTTCTTGCAGAAGGATATGCCAT
The DNA here is from genome assembly GCA_003556325.1 of Bacteroidales bacterium. Lineage (GTDB taxonomy): Bacteria > Bacteroidota > Bacteroidia > Bacteroidales > UBA7960 > PUPG01. The sequence goes on from PWRF01000016.1 coordinate 1,168, forward strand.
GGCAAATCCCTATTACAAGCGTTTTGCGTCCGACACGCTGACCAGCAGCATACTCGGAGATGCGCTGGCATTAAACCCCAGCTTTTTCTCCTTGTGGATAGGAAGCAACGACATCCTGAATTACGCAATGAGTGGAGGAGTGGATGCCGAAATTCTGCCCCCGCAGGAGTTTGAAGCAGCCTACCAGTTCATCATCCAGCAACTTACACAAAACGGGGCTGGTGGAGTTACTGCCAATATCGTTGAGATCACACAAACCCCATTTTTTAACACTGTCCCTTACAATGCACTCTATCTGGATGACCAGGATGTGGTGGACATGCTCAATGCGGCATATGCCGAAGCTGAACATATTGAATTCGAAATCGGGCCCAATCCGTTGGTGGCCGCAGACCCCGATCATCCCGCAGGCATTCGCCAGCTAAACATAGGTGAGCTGGTGCTTCTTCCGGCACTTTCAGGTATACAAAACGAAGGGCTGGGCAGCCTTGAACCCCTCCCCCTGTTTTATTACCTCTCACTGGAAGAGGTAAGCCACATTAAGCAATCCGTAAGAGATTACAACGACATTATCGAAGCTACTGCCTCCCAGTTCGACCTGGCCATGGCAGACATAAAAGGGCTCCTCAGTGCCGCAGAGCCCGGGATCTACTTTGATGCCATTCCCTTCAGCACAGAATTTGTCAGCGGGGGCGTTTTTTCTCTCGATGGCCTTCATCTCTCAGCCAGAGGCTATGCTATCGTAGCAAACGAGTTTATAGCGACCATTAACAGGCACTACAATTCCAGCATTCCCAAGGTAGCCATTGGCAACTTTCCGGGCATTGTTTTCCCATAACAGGGGCTGTATGTGAGGTTTTTTTAAATACAAACCCCGGGTTTTACCTCTTCAACAAGAGATTAAAACCCGGGGTTACTTTTTTCCAAAACAGGCCTGCAACCTTATTCTTCGTGGTTCATAAAGCCCTGGTCTTCGAGTGCATCCAGGAAAACACGGCTAAAGTGCAGATTGTCTTTTTTGGTATACCTTTTAAAGGTAAAGATCTGGGCCAGGGTTTCCAGCTGGTTTTCTTCAATCAGTTGGGCTGTCATCGGCAGGCTTTCCTTATGCCGGTATATCTGGTCAATATCTCCGGGGGTGTAGTCCTTGTATGTTTCGTGGTGTATCACGCCTTCGCCGGGCAGCCTGTCAACCTGTTCGGGGTCTTCATTGGGGTAACCCACAACAAGGGTTGTTACGGGCACAACGCCCTGGGGGAGGTCAAAGAATTCGATCAGTTTGTCGGCCTGGTAGGTAGTGGTTCCCAGGTAACAGATCCCGAGTCCGTGTGCTTCGGCAGCCACCGCAACGTTTTGTGATACCAGGAGGGCGTCTATGGCGGCAGTAAAGAAGGACAGGAAATTGTCGTATCCCGGATCGGCATCGCGCTGCCGGCACCATTTGTTGAACCGGTTAAAATCTGCACAAAAAGTAAGCAGCACCGGTGCCTGCTCCACCATCTGCTGTCCGAAATGCAATTTGCACAGCTCTTTCCGCCGTTGCTCGTCTTTGGATACGATCACCGAGTAGACCTGCATGTTTCCTGTTGTGGAGGCACGAAAGCCTGCCTGCAGGATCTCATCGAGTATGTTGTCGTCGATCGGATCGCTCTTATAATTGCGTATTGTACGATGGTTGAGCAAAGTTTTGATGGTCTCCATACTAACTGCGTTAGGGGTTTCTGAATGTGTTCGGGCTGCAAAAATATAGCTTTACAGCTGTCTTTCCAAGCTTATTCTTTTTCTGGCAGCACGGCCTGATCGCCCTTCGTTACATGTTTCTTGTCTCTTTTGTCAAAAAACACATCCAGCGCCACCAGTATTGCGGCCATGCCCCAGAAAGGCACGGAGGCTTTGTCGGTATCCAGGAAGTTGTTAAGGAAACCATGGGAAAAGTATGTGATGAAGCCCATGGTAAGTCCCAGGGCCAGGAGCCTCAGGTCTCTGGAAGGGGCTTTTTTGAACAGTTTAACGCCGGTGGCCAGCACGGCCAGGGCCAATGCCGTGAAGGCCGCCATGCCCGGCAGGCCGCTCTCCGAGAGAGGGCCTAAGTATTCGCTATGGGCGTTGCCCAGGTCTCCAAAGTGTGTGGTGATGATGGTATAGTCTTCGGATCGCTGAAAGGGCGCATATACAAACTGGTATGTGCCGGGCCCCCAGCCCAGAACTGGCCGTTCCTGGTACATGCGGTATGCCGAACGCCACCTGTTGATACGTTCCAGGTTGGAGGCATCCGATGTGATGTTCGAAGCCGACCGGATATGCTCGGAAAAGTCGGCAGATGACTCCTGCTGGTTGCGCTCGAGGTACATCACTATTTCTGTTTGAAAAAGATACAGGACACTTACCAGCAATATGCCGCTGGCAAGCAGCACCCTGAACTTCACCCGGAAAGCAAGGATAATAAGGCCGGCCGAGGCGATTATAAGGCTTAACCAGGCCGCCCGGCTGTAGCTGAACAGAATGCCAACCCCCATGACCAGGAAAAAGATAAGCGCCATCCTTCTTCTGAGCACACTGTCGGCACGGTTAAAACTCATAACGGCAAAATAGGGCAAAACAAGCGCAATAACGGCAGAATACTGTGTATGGTCGTTAAAAAAAGGTTGCACGGCCCAGGCTCCCATCTGTCTTTCAAATCCCACCGTGGCATGCCTCGCCGTAGCAATGATTATCACCAGCACGAGTGCCGTACCGAAAAGCCACATGAATTGCTGCATTCTTTTGGGATCACGAAACATATAGATCCCAACAAAAAAGAATGTGGTCACAAACCATAATCTGGCCACAAGGTGCTTGATGCTCACCACCGGTATTTCACTGGTAACCGTGGTCAGAAGCATCCAAACAAGCTTGATGATCAAAAATACCGTCACGGGATGCTTTAGTATGCGATTATCATACCTTCCTTCATAAAAAAACCTCAAAAAGGCAAGCAGCATGACGGCCAGCATTATCGGCTCTGTCGGCAGGTTTGCAGTAAACCCAAGCTCGTCGAAAGCCAGGTTGACGGATAAGGGGGTGAGAAAAACCAGTACAAGTATGAGCTTGTCGAGGGAGAAGAAAAACAGCAAGGCTATTGCCAGGGCAACCGGCAACGCATTAAGCCAGTACACCTCCTGTATTGTCAAAAAAATATTGACAGCAGCAAACAGCAAGCTGCCTGCATACAACCATGTCAGTCTGATTTGCTGTAGCACAGATCTTAAGACTTTGACGGGTTTTTAGATTTCGGATTGATGATGCCTTTTTTCTGCAGGTTCTCGTAAACCATTATGATCATGATCCCCATGAAGCCTGCAGCGAACGTAGTCACAAAAACGATCAGCCAGCGGATGGGGTATACTTTTCGTTCCGCCTCAAATGCAGTGTCGAGCAAAAATTTAAACGGCACAAAGCTTTCCATGTCGGCTTTTGCAACGTTATACCGGTTTTGTGCCTGGATTACCTGGTTGGGAAGGCCTTGCAGGTAACGCGAATAGAACTCGAAGTCACTGCCCTTTTGAGCAAGCTGTTCGAGGTTCTCTTCCAGCCTCTGTATCCCTTCCACATTGCCGGCGGAAATATCCCTGGCCAGTTGCCTTTAGATCATCTCTGACTGACCCTCCATGAAAAACACACCCTCCGACATGATTTCACTCATTTGCTGTCCGGCTGTTTCAACCCTTTCTTCCAGGTCTTCGAGCTGCTGCCTGGCCACAGTATAGGCCAGCTCTGCCCTTTCGCGCCTGATGTCATTCTGAACGGTATCGGCGAGTGCTGCAATTTCATTGGCAATATCTGCAGCCATTACCGGATCCTTATCCCGCACACTTATTTCTACCGCCCCGTACTGTGTGCGCCTGAAGTTAATGTTGCCCCTGTATTCTTCGGTAAGCCTCGTCATTTTATACCTGGCATCTTCGGGAATTTCGTAATGGTCCAATAAGTCGAACCTTTCAACGATACGGTCACGGATGTTATATGATTCAAGCACCTGAAGCAGTCTTTCTGCATCTTCAACCTCACCGTATTCAAGGAAGTCTCTTCCTGAAACATTATCCCTCGCCAGCACAGTCCGCGAAAGGCTGCTTGCCGAAGTGGGGAACATGGTCACTGAGGACTGAAATTTTGGTGTGATAAACCGGGGGCCGGAAAAAATGGCCGAACCCACGGCCGCAACCAGGCCAATGATCAACAGGTGCTTCCACCAGCGAAGCACGAAGAAAATCAGGGAGGAAGAATCGAATGCATCTTTGTTTTTATCCATCATAGTATAGTTTGTTGGTGTTTTCGCTTAATAAAACGTGCAGGGAAATCAGATATTTGAAAACGCCGCAAAATTAACAAAAAAAGCATTACAGCCAGAGGGGCAGCAGCGCGTTATGACTCTCCGTAGGTGATAAGCTGGTAGATCTGCCTTATGCTGATCAGCCGGATAATCATGGCAAGCAGGACACCCGCACCAATTAACGCCAGAAGTTGCAGGTGCCAGTTAACGGGCAATAACGTTGACATCCATCCAAAAAGCAACATGGACAAAAAGAATACGCCCAATTTGATCAGCAAGCCCTTATTGGTTTTCAGGTGAAAAATCCGTTTTACCACCAGGATCTGGGTGACAGCCACAAGCATTTGCGTAAAAAGGCTTGCCAGTGCAGAGCCTGTCGACATCAATACAGGGATAAGCAGGAAATTTAACAGGATATTCAACAGCATCCCGGAAAAGGCAATGAGGTTCATTTTCCCCAGGCTGCCGTTTGCCGTTAACAGCGTGCCAAATATATACGTAGTGGAAATGGCCATAAAGCTGGTCATCAAAACGGAAAATACCAGCGAAGATCTTTCAATCCTGTATGCAAACTCAGCAACGGTCTCCCCTTCATGGATCGGATAAAGCAGTTTCATGATATCAGTAGCATGGAAGAGCGCACTTGCCGCAACAATTGCCCCCAGGGTGATGATCAGGGTAAAAGAGAGTTTGACAAGGTGTTCGACGGCAAGCTTCTGTTTTATCATGCGGGCAAAGATGGGAAGCAAGAGCACGGCAAACAGGTATGCGATCATGTTGGCAGCGTCAAGCAAACGGAAAGCTGAAGCGTAAATCCCGCTGTACCTGGCACCTTCATCAAGCAGGCGCTCCAGCATGACGCTGTCAATGCGATTGTAGAAAGTCATTAATAGCACCAGGAGGGCAAAGGGAAAGCTCTTCCGCGCAATGGCAAGCAGAAAGGGGAAGTTCCAGTTAAGCCGGAGCCACCGTTTTTTCGCATGCTGTACCACAAGAAAGAACGTTATAAGTACGGTGATCGCATAGCCGGCAGTTTGGGCGTATACGAAGTACTGAATGCGAAACTGGTCAACCAGGTTACCCCACAATAACAAGCTGCAGATGATGATCATCAGGAAGCGGTCCAGCACCGAGATCATGGCATCCGTGCGAAAAAGATGCAGGCCCCCGAGGTTTGAACGCAGATACAAAATAAAACTCAGCAAAAACTGGTTGACGGCCAGGAAACACAAAAGCCTGATCTGCCCGGCACTGTAGTTGATAAAGAAGGCAAAAGAAAACGTAACCGCCAGGTACAGGCCAAAAAGCAGCAGCTTTAAAACCAATATGTTCGACAGGTACTTGGTCAGCAACTGCCTGTTCTGGGCAATGCTCTTATTGTTGAAGTTGGTGATCCCGACATCCAGCAGGATATTAAACAGGAAGGAGAAGTTGAACACTGCAAAATAAAAGCCATATACCTCTGCACCAACCGTGTTTTGAACCGTCCGATCGATGCCCAAAATCCAGAAAGGCTTGATCAGAAAGTTCAAAACCATCAACAAGATCAGGTTTTTGATAAATTTCCCCTGCATGCCATTGTAGCATTGACGGTTAGTAGAAAGGGCGAGTCGAAACAGTGCCGTATACGGCTCAAAATTAATAACTTTTATTCACAGTAAACACTACCATGCATAATGTCTGCAAAATGAAATACATATGCCTGATTTATTTTATTTTTGCACAAAGTTTAACAGGATGTAAATAATGCGCGGCTTTTGGCGTTAACATAGGAGAAATCCCGCGGCGGGAATATTTCCATGCCAGAGAGCCGGCACACAAAGGGGCATGATTGTTGAGCACCCGTAAACGGGCGCCAGGGGTGACTGGGGTTGAAGTGTAAAGGTGGCGTTTTCACAGCATACTGAACGCGCAGGAAGCAAAACTGAAAATCATAAACAGATGAAGTTTAAGGAAGGCGACAAGGTATTGTTTTTGAATGAAAAGGGGGGTGGCATCGTTACCCGTGTGGTGGATGAGGATATTGTTCATGTATCCATTGAAGATGGGTTTGAGATCCCATATGCCGTGGGGGATCTGCTCAAAACGGGACATGAGGAAGCGGCTCCGGCATCCCGGCGTGATGAGCCAGGGATTGATACCGGCAAGCAAAGCCGCTTAAAGATGCTGACCCACCAGGCAGTCGACATTCCGGAAGCAGTCTTTCTGGCCATGGTACCACGCAACCAGGACCAGGTGCTGGCGGGCGCCATGGACTTTTACCTGGTGAATCACACCCCTTACTTCTTGTATTTCGGTTTGATGGTTAACAAATCCGGACACTTTCAGGGGATCGCATCCGGCAGGATCGAGCCCAGTTCACGGCACCATTTGGGGAAAGTGGAGCGCACAGAGATCGAAGACTGGAACCACTCGCTGCTGCAAACCGTCTTCTACCAGGACGGGAAGACAGAGCCACGGGAGCCTATCAACCGCCATATCGTGTTTAAACCAGTTAAGATTTATAAGGAAGAGAGTTTTGCGTTCAGCCAGCTATTGCACCAAAAGGCATATATGGTAGAAGTGTAAAAAAGACAA
>PWRF01000238.1 GCA_003556325.1 Bacteroidales bacterium
CCCCCCGTAAAAGGCAAAGCTGTCGAGAGGAATATAGCCCAGCACGTCGTTGGGCCGCGGGTCATAAACCATCGCGTCAGCCATGGCAATGGTTTCTTTGTGGATGCTGGTGATGGGAAAGACCCTGGCAGGCATTCCCATGGCACGCAGCTTGTCCCTGAGCTGCGACGTTACCGCCAGGCTGACCAGCCCGCCGCGACGGTGTTTGCGGCGGTATAAAAACCGCCAGAAGCGGTAATAGAGGCGTTTAAAAATGTTTTTCGACAGGATGCCTTCCTGCCAGCGCAGCACATCGGAGCCGATCCAGTGAAAGACAATGGTTTTGCTGCCCAGCCAGCTCCGGAGGTATCTCATCGGAGTGTAGTGGCCGCCGTAGGTCACATAGATGATATCGGCCCTGCGCCGGTCTGCGGTCTCCTCAAGCCCGGCATCCCCGAAAAACGGGATCACGTGCTGTTTGAACGTATCGTTTCCTGCAAAATAAACTTTTCGTCTGTTCATCGTTTCCTGCTGATGTTGAGGATCCATATCATCTGTGCCAGCATGTTGAGGCATCCCAGAGCGGTGAGCGCAAGCAGCCCGGCCGTGGCAGAGTGGCCCGTGATGCCGCACAGGAACAACGCCAGCGGCAGGCTGATGTTGTTTACGGCGCCAAAGTAAAAGAAGGTGCGCTGCCGGTTCAGGATCAGCGGGATGCTGGATATTGGTGAGTTGACGAACCGGAAGAGCATCCAGACGATCAGGATGCTGGCGTAACGGCCTGCTGTAATCCAGTTCTCGCCGAAGACGAAAGCAAACACGGCATCCCCCCATCCCACGAAAAGGATCAGCAGGGGCATGAAGAGCAGCACGAGCGACAGCAGGGTTTTGCGGGCAAGGGAGGCAAAGGGCTGGCCTTCTTTGTGCAGGTCGGCGGCCTGCTGGTAAAACACCTGGGCTACAGGCTGCCCGACGATCTGTACGGGCTTGTTCAGGATAGACATCGCAAAAGAGTAGGAGCCCAGCACGGCGGCACCGAAAAAGTTGGAGAGGATGATAAGGATGCCGCTGTCGCGGAAGCCGTCGAGGAAGCCTTGCGGCATGTTGTATTTGGGAAAGTCTTTGTGCGTGCGGAAAGAGTCGCCTACCTCCGGCTTGTTCACCGTGGCCAGGAGCTTGCGCTCGCTGTACCATGTTTGTGCCAGCAGCACCGCAAAGGCAGCCCCCTGCCCCGCCAGCAGCCCCACCAGCAGGCCGCTGTGCCGGTAGCCCATAAAGCCCAGCGTAAGAGTCACCGCGGTGAGCGTGGCGGCCTGCACCACACGGTTCACCGCCAGGCGCCGGTATCGCTTCTTCCTGGTGTTCCACACCATCAGGGTTTGCGTGCCCCCGGCAAAAAGTACCGTGAGAGGAAGGAAAAACAGCCACCCGAGCACCTGGATGTTGCCCGTAAGGCCCGCCAGCGGGCGGCGGAAAAAGAGCACGGCAACAAAAGAGAGCAAAGCCGTCCCCAGGGTCACCAGGAATGCAGCCATGGCTGTGTTCACCGCCTTCTCGTCCGACCGGTCGATCATCAGCGCATGGCTGTACATCCCCGTAGCCACGATGCTGAGCAACACGGTAATGGAAGTGTAAGCCGCAAGCACGGCATAGTCCTCAGGGAGATAAAGCCGCGAGATGACAGGCGACAACAGAAAAGGGATCATCTGCGCCAGCCCCACACCCCCCGCAAGGGTGCCGGTGTGCCGGAAAAAATCCGACCTGCGCCACGACCACGCATCTGTTAAATATCGCAAGAATAGCATTAGTAATAGGATTCATACCACTCCACAAACTTTTTTATCCCGTGCTCCACGGGGGTGCCGGGCTTGTATCCGGTGTCCCGCTCCAGGGCTGTGGTGTCGGCCCAGGTGGCAGGCACGTCGCCCGGCTGCATCGGCAACAGCTGTTTTTCAGCTTTCCTGCCCAGTGCGGCCTCCAGGGCGTGGATAAAGTCCATCAGCTTCACCGGGCTGCCGTTGCCGATGTTATATAGGCAATTCGGCACGTCGCTGCTGCCGGGCTCTGGGGCGGCGCCATCCCACCCGGGGCTGGCCTTCGCCGGACGCCCCGCAACACGGACCACGCCTTCCACGATGTCGTCAATATAGGTAAAATCCCGCATCATCTCACCCTTGTTGAAGACCTGGATGGGCCTGCCTTCCAGGATAGCCTTGGTAAACAGGAACAAGGCCATGTCGGGCCGGCCCCAGGGCCCGTAAACGGTAAAGAAGCGCAGGCCGGTGGCGGGAATGCCGAACAGGTGGCTGTAAGTGTGGGCCATCAGCTCGTTGCTCTTCTTGCTGGCCGCGTAAAGCGATACCGGGTGGTCTACGTTGTCGTTGATAGAGAAGGGCATCCGGGTGTTTTTCCCGTATACCGAACTCGACGAAGCATATACCAGGTGTTTCACTGGATGCGCCCGGCAAGCCTCGAGGATGTTCAGAAAACCGGTGATGTTGGCGTCAACATAGGCGTGCGGGTGGGTCAGGGAGTACCGTACACCGGCCTGTGCCGCCAGGTGGATCACATGGTCGAAACCTTCCTTTTCAAAGATGGCAAGCAAGGCAGCACGGTCGCACAGGTCGGCATGATAGAAGCGGTATGCGGGTGTTTTGGAGCTGCTGTAGTGGCACGACGACAGGTCGCCGGGGGATTCACCCGCAGCGCTCAGCCGCGAATGCGGAATATCGATGCCCGACTCTTTCAGGCGGCCCAGCTTAAGAAGGGGATCGTAATAGTCGTTTATGTTATCGAGGCCAACGACTTCGATACCCTGGTCCACCAGCCGCCTGGCAACATGAAACCCTATAAACCCTGCCGTTCCGGTGATGAGCACCTTGTTCATGTGTTTATGTTTTTTCAACTAATTGTTATTAAGGTTTTTATGTTCTTGTCACAAGTTCAGGGGTTGTGTTGCAACTATCAAAATGTCGAAATGTCGAAACGTCCCAATAATCATCTTCCTGTGTGTCAAAAATCTGTTTCCGAATGACCGGGATTTACAAAATGGGTGCTTTATCTGTTTGTTGTTTTGGTGTGTTTGATTTTCCGTCCCTTATGGTTTTAGGCGTGCTTAAATATCTATGCGCTTGTTTTGCTTGTTCCGGCGTCTTTTTGGCACAATTATCACTTGAAGCTTCGTATCCGCTGTGCTATCTCTACGCTCGGCCTGGCGGTCTCCACGCGAAATCCCCGGCCGGCGAGGATCTCCTGGTAGCTTAGGGTGTGCAGGTCGGTAAACCCGTCGCTGAACTCCACCTCCTCCTCTTCGATACGGATGCTGCGGTAGGTGCGCTTCCCCTGTGCGATGGCTGCGGAGGGCAGGTCTTTTTCGTTGACGCTCAGAAGCCAGTTCACCCTCGCCTTATCGAACTCTATACGGCCTTTTGCCCGTTCCGGACGGCTTTCTTCCACTTCCAGGGCCTTCAAATCGCCAAATACCCATCCCAGCATGTCGAAAAAGTGGATCCCGATGTTGGTGGCCACGCCGCCCGACTTCTGCATGTCGCCCTTCCAGGAAAAGAAATACCACCGGCCCCGGCTGGTGATGTATTGCAGGTCGATGTCGTACACCTTGCCGGCCGGCCCCTGCTCGATCTGTTGTTTTAGCTTCCGGATGCTGGGATGCAGGCGCAGCTGCAGGATGGTGTAGATCTCCCTGCCCGACTCCTGCTCCAGCTCGCATAGCGAATCGAGGTTCCACGGGTTAAGCACGACAGGCTTTTCGCAGATGGCATGGGCCTGGTTGCGGACCGCCATGCGGATGTGGGCGTCGTGCAGGTAGTTCGGCGAACAGATGCTCACGTAGTCCACCATGCCCTGGCCCTGGCGGCGCAACTTGTCGAGGTGCCTGTCGAAACGCTCGGGCTCAGTAAAGAAGTCGGCGTGCGGGAAAAAGCTGTCAAGGATGCCAACCCCGTCGTAAGGGTCCAGCGCACATACCAGCTCATTACCCGTATCCTTGATGGCGCGCATATGCCGCGGCGCAATGTAACCCGCCGCCCCGATCAGTGCAAAATTTTTACTCATGGCATTTGTATATGTCTGGTTTACAGGCTTTTTGCTTTTTGAGTCCGGGCCTGTTGATCTCCGCGGCTCAAGGGCTGCGGCTGGCGGCCCTTCAGTCCGTATCGGGCAAAATCAAAGCGCACGGCACCCGATGCACGGCACGCGTTAAAAATAACATGTCACCGTGCACCGCGAAGGTATGTTTTTTTTCTTATATTTGAAAACTCAAAGGTTGTAGAAACAATATGGAGCTATATATATCATTGGCGTTTCTCAGCGCCCTTATGTCGGCATTTCTTACCTACCAGATATACCGGCTGGATGTGAAAAGGAAGTTCAGGTCGTTTCTTCCGGTGATGCTTGCTACCGGCGTCTGGGCTTTTTTCAGCGGGCTCTGGTTGCTGCTTCCGGACACCATCGCCATCCTGGCTTCCAAACTATCGTATGCCGGCGTCATTGCTCTGCCGGTCTTTCTTTTCCTTTTTGCCCTGGACTACTCAGGAAGCCCCTGGCACGCCTGGTTCAGCTCAAAGAAGTGGGTCTTGTGGGTAATACCCGCCCTGTCAGTGCTGGCATTAGCTACAAACCCGCTGCATGGCTTGTTCTGGAATGAAATATTGCCCGTTCAGGTTTTAGAGGACGACGTGGTGTACAAGGGTTTTCCCGGTACCTGGTTTGTTGTGCACTCGATCTATTCCTACGGCCTGGTGATCGTGGCTGCCGTGATCCTCTTACGGGCCTTTCGCAGCAAAAGGACTCCGTTCAACCAAAGCATGTTTCTCGCGGGCATCCTGCCTCCCATGACGACCAGCATTTTGTACGTTTTTAATGTAACGGGTCTTGACTACACCCCCTTGCTGCTTACCCTTGCCGTTGTCTTCTTTGCCTTTGCCATCTCACAGGAGTTCTATTTCGACAATATCGCCAAGATACGTGCACTGCAGAATAGAACCACAGACCTTAACAGGCTTTACCATATGGTGGTGCGGGTCTCAGAACGCCTGATCCAGTCGGAACCCGAACAGATCGACACCGTAATTGATGAGGTGCTTGGCCTGCTGGGGAAAGAGACTAAAGTAGACAGGACCTATATTTTCCTTTATGATGAGGGAAGCGACACTGTGAGTAACACCCACGAATGGTGCCGCAAAGACATCCCATCAGAAAAAGAGAACCTGCAGAACATCCCTTTCAGCAAGGCGGTGCCAAGGTGGCGTAAGGTGCTCATGAACAAGGGCCATATATACATCCCCGTGGTGAAAGACCTTCCCGAAAACGATATGTACCGGGACGAAAAGGCCATACTGGAACCGCAGGGCATCCAGTCGGCCATCGTAGTCCCGCTTTTCTCAGGCGGGAGCTTTTCAGGATTTGCCGGGTTCGACTCGGTACGGCGCACCCGGAAGTGGGACCATCAGTCCATAGCCCTGCTCACCCTCGCCGCAAGCATCATAGCAGGGAGCCTCGACAGGGTGAGCTACGAAAATGAACTCATCAGCGCACGCGACAAAGCCGAAAAGGCAAACAGGGTGAAGATGGAGTTCCTCGCCAACATGAGCCATGAGTTGCGCACACCCCTGAACGCCATTATGGGCTTTACCAGCATTGTAGCCCATGAGCTTCCACCGGGAGAGAACCGCCAGTACCTTGAGGTAGCCCTGAAAAGCAGCCAGGTACTGCTGCAGCTTATCAACGACCTGCTCGACTTTTCCAAAGCCGAAGCGGGCATGCTGACAATACGCCCGGTAGAGACAGACCTCAGCACATTGCTGGAGTTCGTGAAGAACACTTTCCTGCCGGTCGTGGAAGAAAAAAACATCGACATGCAGGTTGTGGTGCATCCCGAAACCCCAAAAACCTTCATCATTGACGAGGCCCGCATGCGACAGGTGCTTTTCAACCTGGTGGGCAATGCCGTGAAATTCACCGACGAAGGCCACGTAAAGATCATCGCCGAAGCCGAACCTGTCAGGCCAGAAAACCCCGTTCACGCCATGCAAGCTGAAAAAACCCCGGCCGGCTCCCCCGAAATGCCCGGACACAACCCCGGCGGCAGTGAAACACCCGGCACAAATACACCCCGGGGCAACACCACCCCGGGTGACGGAAATGCAGAGGAAAATACAGCAGCACAGTACACACCCCACCGCCTGACCATCACCGTGGAAGACACCGGTATCGGCATCCGGCAAGAAGACCAGGAGTCCATCTTCCAGGAGTTTACACAGGTCAGCTACGGCAACACCCGTAAATACGACGGCACCGGCCTGGGACTTAACATCGCCCGCCGGCTGGTGTCCCTCATGGGCGGAGAAATCAGCGTCGACAGCGAGATTGGCAAAGGCAGCCGGTTTACCGTTACCCTGCATAACCTCCCGGGAAAAACCGGTTAATGGTCCGGCGCTCCAAACCCACCTTCCATCCGAAACCTTTCATTAGCAAATTACCACATTACCACATTACCACATTACCACATTACCACATTACCACATTACCACATTACCACATTACCACATTAGCACATTAGTCCCTATATGGATTGCACACATATTTTTTGCCGAGATAATAATTTTTTAAACGTCATATTTTCAACGAATTGTGGTACAGTTGTATGAAAGCACATTATGTAAACCGCTTAACGCCATAAATCGCCCAAACAGCATTTTTTAGACAAAAACATCTTACGCCTTGTTTATACTTACCGTATATTTGTAGAAAATAACGGAAACATGGTCTCAGATGGCAATAACGACAACCAGGTGAATGACAACCTCGGGCAGTACGGTAAACCCCTTAGTTTTGAAGACGTCTGGCGGATGTTCCGGGAAACGGACAGGCAGTTCAAGGAGACAGATAAAAAATTCCAGGAAACAGACAGGCAGTTTAAAGAGACAGACAAAAAATTCCGGGAAACGGACAAAAAGATCAAAGAGTCCTGGAATCTGTTCACCACGCAGTGGGGCCGGCTGATTGAATCCCTGGTGGAAGGGGATCTGACAAGGGTGCTTCAGGAACGGGGCATCAAGGTAACCCGGACCATACAACGTGTGGAGGGTGGTGGCCCGATTCCGGCTTACGAGTTCGACATTATCGCCACCAACGGAGATGTAGCGGTAGTGGTCGAGGTTAAAACCACCCTGCGCCCGGCAGACGTGACGGATTTTCTTGATAAGATGAAGCATTTTCGCCAATGGATGCCCGAGTTTTCAAAGAAACAGGTCATAGGCGCCGTAGCCTTTCTTCAGGCAACTGCCGGCAGCCAGTCCATGGCCCGGAACAAAGGGCTTTTTACCATCCGCGCCACCGGGAAAAGCGCGCATATCACCAACCCGGAAGACTTTGTGCCGAAAAACTTCTGAACGGAAAAACGCCTTGTGTTTCCACCCGGGGTAATGCGTGGTATGTCCATCCGGGGGAACGGTTGGTGTTACCAACCAGGAGAACGGTTGATGTTTTCATCCGGGGTAATATTTGGTATGCCACCCGGTGGAACGGTTGATATTTTTACCCGGGAGACCAGGAAAGGTGTCATCACACCCGCCTAAAAACCCGAAAGATCCATGGTCACCGTGGGGATCAGCAGCAGGAAGCCCAGCACGATGAGGATGGCGACGAGCGGCCCGGCCCACTTGAGCCACTTGTGATAGGGGATGCGCGCGATACCCAGCACGCCGATGAGCACGCCCGAAGTGGGGGTGATCAGGTTGGTGAAACCGTCGCCGAACTGGAAGGCCATCACAGTAGCCTGGCGCGACACGTCAATGAGGTCGCTGAAAGGCGCCATGATGGGCATAGTAATGGCAGCCTTGGCAGAACCACTCGGAATCACGACGTTGATAATGGTCTGTATCACATACATCACTCCCACCGAAGCCACGCTGCCAAACTGGCCGAGCGACCGCGACAGGCCGTAGAGGATACTGTCAATAATGCCCCCGTCTTCAAGGATCACAATGATGCCGCCGGCCAGCCCGACAATCAAAGCCGCCGGCATGATGTCCTTCACCCCGTCGAG
>PWRF01000015.1 GCA_003556325.1 Bacteroidales bacterium
ATGCTTTTCCACAGGCGGCTGGCTGTTTTGTCCCACGAGAACTTTTGCCGTTGCTGGCGTCCTTTTTGGATAAGCGACTGGCGCAGTTTTTCATCCTGTGCCAGGGTTTGCATAGCCCCGGCAATTTGCTCTGCCGATGAGGGATCGGTGAGCAGTGCGGCATCTCCTGCTACTTCCGGCATAGATGTAACGTTTGAGGTGATCACAGGCACATCGCTTTGCATGGCTTCGATAATTGGGATGCCAAAGCCTTCGAAGCGCGAGACCAGCAGCAGTGCATGGGCAGAGGCCAGAATGTTGCGCAGGTCTTCGTTGTATTGTCTGCCGGCCATGATAACATCGCCCTTGTGTTTCATTTTGTTCATGACCTGTTGTATCTCAGCGGAGCCAAACATATGTGCACCTACGATCAGCAGTTTGAATGGTTTATCTGCCCTGTCCCTGAAAAGGTCGAATGCCCGCAGCATGTTATCAACGTTTTTTCTTCTGTGGAGTGCCCCGATATAAAGGAAATACGGTGTCCCTTCCGAAAATCTCTCCCTGGTTTCTTTCTTCGTGGCGTCGTCAACGGGCCTGAAGATCTCGTGCACCCCGTTATAAACGACATCAATACGGTCGGCGGGGTATTCAAAGGTTTTTATGATATCTTGTTTTGAATAGTTTGACACGGTTGCTATGCGAGTTGCGAGCCGTGAAAATTTCGGGAAGAAGTGGGTATAATATTTTCTCGACAGGTAGGGGATGAACTCCGGGTTGTGCATGAAGTTCAGGTCATGGAAAACGGGCAGTTGCGGCCCTTTGAACCTGCTGGTCAGGAAGCCGTCGGGAGAGAGGAACAGGTCGGCTCCGTTTTTGTTCAGGTACCGGCTTACGGCCATTTCAAAATAGAGATAATACAATACAGGGTGCCTGGCCTGGGGAAAGAGTTTCACCGGGTGAACGTTGCCGGCAAACACAAAGCTTTCATCCCAGTCCCTGTCGAACAAAAAGTGAAAGCTATGTTCGGGATGAGCTTTAACAATACGTTTCAGACTCTGAAAGGTAAACCACCCTATGCCTTCCAGCTTGCCGGGTAACAGCAGCCGGGTGTTTACTGCGATTTTCAAAACGATAATTATTTATAACAACAACTGCACGCAAATGCTACTGCAGCTCACCAAGGCATCTAAAGCGCAAAAATATGCTTTTATTTGTTAATTTTGAAAAAGGAAATGCATGTTTCATTTATCAAAAGAAAAAAATATGACAGCAAAACTCATGAAGCACATTGAGCCTGGTGTTTTGACGGGCGACGACGTACAGGAAGTATTCAGGATAGCGAAGGAGCATCAGTTTGCTTTACCTGCGGTAAATATCATTGGCAGTCATTCTGTCAATTCTGTTTTGGAGGCAGCCCGGGATGTGAATTCTCCTGTTATCATACAGTTTTCCAATGGCGGGGCGCGATTTTTTGCTGGCAAATCCCTTGACAATACCGGCGAGCGGGCTGCTGTTGCCGGAGCGGTCTCCGGGGCGCACCATATACACCAGATGGCCAAAGCCTATGGTGTACGCGTTATCCTGCACACCGACCATGCGGCAAAAAAGCTGCTGCCCTGGATCGACGGCCTTCTTGATGCCAACGAGGAGCACTTTAACAAAACAGGCAAGCCCCTGTTTAGCTCACACATGCTTGATCTTTCGGAGGAGACCCTCGAAGATAACATCGCGATAAGCAGGAAATACTTTGAGCGCATGGCCAAAATGGGCATGACCCTTGAGGTTGAGCTTGGTGTTACCGGTGGCGAGGAAGACGGCGTGGACCATACGGATATCGACAGCTCAAAGCTTTACACACAGCCCGAAGAGGTTGCCGCCATGTATGAGGCCTTGTCGGAAGTTTCGGACCGGTTTACCATTGCGGCAGCGTTTGGCAACGTTCACGGAGTCTACAAGCCCGGCAACGTGAAGCTGCAGCCTGTCATCCTGAAGAACTCCCAGGAGTATGTCCGGGAAAAGTTCGGCACCGGGGAAAACCCTCTTAGCTTTGTGTTCCACGGCGGCAGTGGCTCCAGCCAGGAAGAGATCCGCGAGGCCATATCCTACAGCTCTATCAAAATGAATATCGACACCGACACCCAATGGGCCTTCTGGAGTGGTGTCAAGGCTTTTTACGACAAGAACCAGGGCTACCTGCAGTCGCAGATCGGCAACCCGGAAGGAGACGACAAACCCAACAAGAAATACTACGACCCCAGGGCATGGCTCCGCAAAGGGGAGGAAAGCATGCGCGACAGGCTGATACAGGCCTTTGACGACCTGAATGCGATGGACAGAAACTGACGGTGATGATCAGTTTAGGGAATCAGTCGGGTTCGGGGCATTAGTCCCGTTCGCGGAATAAGTCCCGTTCGGGGAATAAGTCCCGTTCGGGGAATAAGTCCCGTTCGAGGAATCAGTCCAGTTCGGGGAAGTTGATGCGGTCGATCACGATGTAGGCGGCCGGGTAATCCCGGCGTACTTTTTCAAGAAATCTGCGGGCGTCGACGCGTGTGCGGAAATCGCCTGCCCGTAGCTTAAAATATGGCTCTTCGTAAACGATATATGCGTTTACCTCAGGATATTTCTTCTCAAACGCAGCTTGTTCCTTTTGTGTGTTAAGGCGCGCCCTGTTACCGGAGTCCATGTATAGGTGGACCCTGTAACCCTGTATCCCCGGCTGCCTGGTAACAACCTGGCGGTGGGCCTGCAGCAGCCACGCGATCTTGTCATCCTGGTATACATTGTCCCACATCAGGGGATGCACATCTTCAAGGGTGTCAAGCCTGAGGCTGTCTACCTGAACCGAGTCGACCGCCAGGGTATCGGCCGGGTAGGACAGCAGCTCGTAGTCGCGTTGCTCCTGGGCGGTTAAGCCAGCCGCAAGGCCAGGGAAAACGAAAACGAGTAACATCAAAACCCGGGAAATACGGTTGTGGTTCATCTGTTTATTTTTTTGCAACTAGTTGTTGTTGAGGTGTTTATGTTTTGGCAAAAGTTTAAGGGTTGTGTTGTAACTGTCAAAATGTCGAAACGTCCCAATAATCATCCTCCTGTGTGTCAAAAATCCTGTTCCCGAATGGTCGGGATTTACAACATGGGGTTTGGCTTCGCCGAGCTCAGCCTTAACCTTAACCTTAATCTCAACCTTCTTACTTCTTACTAATACGCCCGGGCAAAAACCACTCTCCTTTCGGAGGGTTTCCCTGAATAAACGCACTTGCCGGTTTCTTTATTTTCATCGAGCGGGATGCAGCGGATGGTGGCTTTGGTTTCCTCTTTGATATGCTGTTCGGTTTCGGCGGTGCCGTCCCAGTGGGCTTCAATAAAGCCGCCGTGTTCGTCCAGGATCTGTTTGAATTCGTCCCAGCTGTCTGCCTTTCTTGTATTTTCGGTTCTGAACGCAAGGGCTTTCCTGTACAGGTTTTCCTGGATCTCTGCAAGAAGTGCGCCAACCTTTTCTTCCACCCCATCGATACTTACAATTTCTTTTTCGAGGGTGTCGCGGCGGGCCATCTCGACAGTGCCGTTTTCGACATCCCGCGGGCCAATGGCGAGTCTTACGGGTACTCCCTTGAACTCATACTCATTGAATTTCCAGCCCGGCTTATGTGTATCCCTGTCGTCGAGTTTTACGAGGATGCCTTTTTCCTGCAATGCCTCTTTTATTTCGTTTGCTTTCGCCAGAACGGCTTCATATTGTGTGTTGTTTTTGTAGATGGGGACGATCACTGTTTGTATGGGGGCCAGTTTGGGTGGCAACACCAGGCCGTTGTCGTCGGAGTGAGCCATGATAAGCGCGCCAACCAGCCGGGTCGATACGCCCCATGAGGTGGCCCATACGTGTTCGAGTTTCCCTTCTTTGCTGGCGAATTTCACGTCGAACGCTTTTGCAAAATTCTGCCCCAGGAAGTGTGATGTTCCTGCCTGCAGTGCTTTGCCGTCCTGCATCAGGGCTTCTATGCAAAATGTTTCCACCGCCCCGGCAAACCGCTCGTTCTCCGATTTCACCCCTTTCAGCACGGGTATGGCCATAAAGTTTTCGGCAAAGTCGGCATATACATCAAGCATCTGGTACGTTTCGTCGAGCGCTTCCTGTTCTGTGGCATGTGCCGTATGGCCTTCCTGCCAGAGGAATTCGGCTGTCCGCAGGAACATGCGGGTACGCATCTCCCAACGCACGACATTGGCCCACTGGTTCACCAGGATGGGCAGGTCGCGGTAGGATTGTATCCACTGCCGGTAGGTGTCCCAGATAATGGTCTCGGAAGTAGGCCGTATCACGAGCTCCTCTTCGAGTTTAGCGTCGCCGTCGACAACAACTCCTTTCCCTTCGGGATCGTTTTTCAGCCGGTAATGGGTCACTACGGCACATTCTTTGGCAAAGCCTTCAACGTGGTCTGCTTCTTTGCTGAAGAATGATTTGGGGATAAATAGCGGAAAGTAGGCGTTGGAGTGGCCTGTATCTTTGAACATCTTATCGAGGGCAGCCTGCATCTTCTCCCAGATGGCGTACCCATAGGGTTTGATCACCATACAGCCGCGTACTGCGCTGCTTTCAGCCAGTCCTGCACGCTGAACTATGTCGTTGTACCATTTCGAATAATTCTCTTCTCTTGTTGAAAAATCTTTAGCCATGGCGCGCTTTTGGTATAGTATTTGATAATTTCTTATTACAGAATTGACGGGCAAATTTAACAAAAAAGTCCAGTATAGTTATTAACTTTGTAGTTACCAATACAAACAACCGGGAGGATATGTCATGAAAAAACTAATGAAAATCACAGGCCTTTTGATGGTGCTGGTACTTGCGGGATGCTCGGCATCCCAGCATAGCACGGGCCATCAGGATGATGTCTATTACAGTCCTCATGGAAGCAGGGGTGATGCCGATCGCCGTGCCGTTCACGGAGAAGGCAGAGCCGTTGAAGTTGTTGACGAGGAAAGGGCGCCTGCCTCTGACCACGGCCGGGCCACCGGTGCTTCTTACCAGGCTGATCATGTTGCTTATTATTCTGACAATAATGACGAATATTATTATGATGAAGAAAAGGAGCATGAATATTATTACGATGAGGACGGTGAGAAGGTCATCATCAAGAATTATTATTACGGTGATTATTACGACTATTCGTATGCCAGCCGCATCAGGCGTTTTCACAGGCCATACGTAAGTTTCGGGTACTATGACCCGTTTTACACCAACATGTTTTACTACACCTATGATCCGTTCTTTTTCGGCACCAGTATCTACATGGGCTATGGGCATTTCGGAGGCTTTTATGCCAGGCCGTGGTACAGCTGGCACAGGCCTCACTGGCACCACTGGCATCACTGGCGTCGTCCTTACTGGGCAGGTTTTCACTGGCACAGGCCGTGGTACCCCGGCTCGTTCTGGGCAGGTTACCAGTTTGGGTTCATGGCGGGATATCACGCATTCTGGATGCCATCCATGGGTTACGGATACTGGGGCGGATACCCGTATTACTTTTACAACAGCTTTGATGGCACCACCGCTTATACTTATGGCCCCCGCGGTGCAGGCGGCGGTACGGTAGGAGGTTTTGCGGGCGGCCGTGATGAGACCACCACCGGACGCACTACCTTTGCAGAAAATTTTGAGCAGAGGACATATGTAGACTCTGAGGGCCAGCGCCAGATCCGTTCTGCCAGGGAAGAAACCGCGCAGCTTGAGGAGAGGCCGTCTCAAAGCCAGCGTCAGGCAACCAGCCAAAGGGTGAGTGCCGACCAGGCTCCGGAGGCCGAAAGAACCGACAGGGCCGAGCGTGCCAGGGAGACCCGCGAAGCATATCAGCCCGCACGCAGGATAGAAGATTACCGTACAGGTTCGCGCGAGGCCTATGAAAGAGAAGGCAGGGAGCGCTACACACGTCCGGAGCAGGCAAGTCCCCAGAGAAGCCGTGATGACAGCCAAAGCAGGGAGTATACAAGGCCCAGGTCATATACTTCACCGAGCTATCAGCAGCCAAGCTCCCCGCAGCGTTCCAGGCCAACACCGTCGGCCAGGCCTTCCACAGACAGGCCCACACGCGAAGAGGCTACACCAAGCCGCGCACCTGAAAGGAGACCGTCTGCACAGCCTTCACGCACCGACAGGGGCAGGCCAAGCTATACTCCGCCCAGCCGCCAGCCTTCAAGGAGCACAGCCAGTCCTTCGCGATCATCATCTCCTTCCAGGAGCACTGCATCGCCACCGCGCAGCAGCTCTCCGTCGCGAAGCACCGCATCACCCTCGCGAAGCACCCCTTCACGGTCAACCGCGAGTCCTTCGAGAAGCTCTTCTCCAAGCCGCAGCTCAGGAACATCAAGCCGGAGCAGCAGTTCAAGAAGCAGCAGCTCGTCAGGCGGCAGAAATCGCTAAGAAACTACCGGCAAATCCTCCAACATAATAACCACCTCCCGGCTTAATACGCATTCCGGTTTTAGCCGGGAGGTTTTTTTTAAAAATCCGAACAAAAACACATGTCATGAAAAAGCTGTTCATTACGCTGATCGCTGGTTTTCTAAGCCTCTCTCCCGCCCTTACCCAAACAGCAACGGATGCATTCCGGTTCTCCCAGGTTTTTCCCGGCGGGACAAGCCGTTACAGCAGCATGGGGGGCTCTTTTGGCGCCCTGGGAGGCGACTTTTCCACGCTGAGCGTCAACCCGGCAGGACTGGGTATATACAGAAGCTCGGAGTTCACCATCAGCCCGGTACTCAACTACAGCACCGTGGAAAGTCAATACTTCAACACCTGGGACGAAGACATGAAATACAACTTCAACCTTAACAACCTCGGCGTTGTTTTCTCCTTTCCGATGAGTGCCCCCGACAACAACAACGGCTGGCAGTTTCTTAACGTGGGGTTCGGAATTAACAGGCATACCAACTTCAACAACCGCTGGATCGCCGAAGGATTCAACCCTTACAGCTCAAAAATGGCAGGCCTTCTCCAGCAGGCAAAGGTTGAAGGAAGTGTCGACAACTTTGATCACCTCTCTACGGGCCTCGCCTGGGAAACACTGCTTCTGGGCATTGACGACGACGGCTTCTTTGTCGACATGTTGCGCGATGTGCACCAAAGGCAGGAAACAGACGCACAAGGACACATCCGCGAACTGGTGCTGTCGATGGGCGCAAATTACAACGACAGGATTTACCTTGGCGCAACGGTCGGCTTTCCTACCATATCGTTCGAAGAAAAGACCTATTACAGGGAAACCGACACAGAAAACCTCAACGAGATCTTTAACAGCATGTCATACATTACCCGTCTCCGCACCGAAGGCACGGGTTACAATTTCAAGTTCGGTGCCATTGTACGGCTAACAGATATGGTCCGCATCGGGGGCGCATTCCATACGCCGACATTTTACGATCTCACCGAGCGTTTCAATGCAACCATGAAATCTACCTTCGACCAGGAGTTTGAAAACCAGGAGGCCAGCGCCAACAACCGCTTTGATTTCGACCTGGAAACCCCGCTCAGGGCAATGGGGGGTCTTGGCCTTGTGTTTGGAACGACCGGCGCTATAAACATCGATTACGAATACACGGATTATACAAGCATGCGTCTGCGAACAGGCGACACCGGGGCTTCTGACCATATTGCAGGTGAAAACCGCGTTATCCGTGACTCATTTGCCGAACAGCACAGCATACGGGTGGGCGGGGAGATAAACCTCGACCCAGTCATTCTTCGTGCAGGATACGGATATTATTCCAACCCTTACCGCTCAGGGGTAAACGACGCACAGCGCAGCATCATCTCAGCCGGCTTTGGCTTTCGCGAGCGCGATTACTTCATCGACTTTTCCTATGCTTACAGCTTTTATTCGGAAGACTATTTCCTTTACATGCTCAGGAGCGACAATCCCGAAGATTATGATCTTCCCGCGGGCAGCGGGTGGGAACCACCGGTTACAAACAGGGACTTTACCGCCAGCACGTTCAGGCTTACCTTCGGCTGGAGATTCTGACA
>PWRF01000254.1 GCA_003556325.1 Bacteroidales bacterium
GAGCCCTGGTAGGCCACCAGGATATGGCTGGCGCGCATCGAGTCGGGGCGCATCTGCATGTCTTTCAGCATGGCTACCACATAGGCGTTGTCTTCCATATAGGGACCGAATACATCGCCTACCTCTGCATCAAAGATCCCGGGGTCGATATTTGGCGAGAGCTCGCCACGGCCGTAGTATGTGGGGTCGAAGCGCTCGTGCGACTGTGCGTTGATGAAGCGCTCAAGGTTTTCGACTTCTTTCATTCGTTCTTTACGTTGCAGGATGTCGTTAAGCACGGCCTCCTGGTCTTCGGCGCTGGGGAAGACAGTGAGGGTGGCATATTTTATGCTCCTTGTGGCCTGCTGCTCGAAGCGATGCTTGTGGGCTTCGTACATGCGGCGCAGGTCGCGGTCGGTGATCTCCACCTCGTCGTCAGCGATGTCGTCGTGCGACTTATATATATAACGTATGTCGGCTGTGGCATTCCGGTTGCTGAAGTCCATGGCGGCCATCGGGCCGGGCACGGTATAACCGCTGCCGATCATATTGTGGTACTTTTCCTCTTTGCGGTCCTGCCTTATAAAGTCTTCCAGCATGAGCCACTGCCGCTGTGTGCCGGGGTCGAACATCTCGAAGTTCGCCATGAAGTCCATCACCTGCTCCCTGTCGAACCGGCCGGTGGCGGGGTCCTGAAAGCTTTGCACAAGGACCGGATGCGGGTCTTCTCCTGTGATCAGCTCATACAGCTCTTCGCCTGAGACGCGCAGTCCCAGCCGCTCAAACTCTTCTTCCAGGAGGATCTCCTCCACCATCTGTTCCCATACCTGCTGTCTTACCTGGAAAGCATCCCGCGGGCCGGGGCGTTCGCCTCTCTGCTGCTGCCAGTTTTCCAGCTGCTGCTGAACACGGTTCTCGAATTGCCGGTAGGTTATGCTGGTGACCTCTACCTCACCGACATCAAACCGCCGCGGGCCGGTTGGCCCGGGGCCCAGAAGGTCACCCAGCACAAATGCAGCCAGTCCGATCCCGATAACGGCGATCAGCAAGCCGGAATAGTTTCTTATCTTTTGTATTACAGCCATTTCTCTTTATGATTTTGAGTAAGATTTCCTTAAGTACAATTTTTGGAGTGCAAATGTAATAAATATTTTAGAAAACGTGGAGTGAGTTTGAAGTTATGAAGTTTGAGGTTATTGGTGGCCGGGGTGCGGGTTGAAAACCAAAACCAATTCATGGCATGCCCGGACCTTTCTACTTTTCGACCTTTCGACTTTTCGTCCTTTCGTCCTTTTGTCTTTTTGTCTTTTTGTCTTTTTGTCTTTTTGTCCTTTTGTCTTTTTGTCTTTTCGTCTTTTTGTCTTTTTGTCTTTTTGTCCTTACACCCGGATGCGTACCAGCTCTATCCGTTTCTCCGAAACCTGCAAAACCTTAATGCTGAGTTTACCGATGGTTATTTCTTCTCCCTTCCCGGGGATGCGTTCTTCTTCGTTGATGATGAGGCCGCCGAGGGTTTCGTATTCTTCTGATTCGGGAAGGTCTAGCTTGTACTTCTCATTGAGGTAATCGATCTCCAGGCGGGCGCTGAAGATATATTCGCCGGTGCCGCTCTGTCTCTCCACCAGGTCTTCCACGTCATACTCGTCATCGATCTCACCGAATATCTCTTCGATAATATCTTCTATGGTGATGATGCCGGCGGTGCCGCCAAACTCATCCACCACCACGGCCACGCTTTTGCGCTGCTGTATCAGGTTTTTCAGCAGCTTGTTGGCATACATGGTTTCGGGCACCAGCAGCACAGGCCTGATCACATCGTTGAGAGTGCGGGGGTTGGAAAAGAAATCAAAGGCATGTACATACCCCGTGATATCATCAATGGATTCGCCATACACCATCACCTTACTCAGGCCGGTCTCCGAAAAGATCTTACGCACCTGCGGGATGGTCTCCGTCTGTGCAACGGCTACCACCTCGGTACGCGGCACCATACATTCGCGCAGTTTGATGTCCGGAAACTCGACAGCGTTCCGGAAGATCTGTATGTCGCGCTGCTCTTCACCCTGTTCGGGGCTGCTCTCACCGAACTCTTTCAGGAAATTGTCCATGTCGATGGCGTCAAACACCTTTTTGGATGTCGTCATATCGGTATTCATCACCGTTTTCATGATCTTATTTGACAGAAACATGGTAAAGGCAATGATGGGATACAATATATAATATATGGCTGTCACCGGGATCGCAAAAACGGTAAGAAAGCGGTTCGGGTTGATCCTGAAAAGTGTCTTTGGCAGGAATTCAGCGAAGATGAGAATGATAAGCGATGATACCAGGGTTTGTATGATGAATATGGATGCTTCGCTCTGCAGGGGTGGGGGGATCCCTTCCATGGTAAGCAGGATCCTCATCAGGGTGGCAAAGGAAATACCGTACACCACCAGTGCTATGTTGTTTCCCACCAGCATGGTGGAGATGAAACTGGACTCGGAGCGTACGAAGCGCGCCAGCAATTTCGCCGACAGGCCGCCCGTTTGCTTGTCAACCTCCACTTTCAGCTTATTGGCAGCCACAAAGGCGATCTCCATCCCGGAAAAGAAGGCCGAGAAAAGCAGGGCGATAATGATGAGGGTGGGCTGGGACATGATGGGGTTGATGGGCTATGGAGACATTGGGTTATGGGGTTACATGTGGACCATTTTTCATTTTCTTACTCCCGTTGTGTGTCTACGCGAAACGTGCCGTGTGGGCGGAGGATGCGCCAGTGGTCGAAGCGCTCATCGGCTTCAAAGCCGGTGCCATAGGTAACTTCGTCTTCGGTGGTGACCTTAACGAATTTGTCGGACCGTATGCTTTCTTCTTTCTGGTTCCAGATGAGTTCTTCGGTATTCAGCCGTTCACCGGCTTCGTTGACCACCACCACGTCGTCGCGTGCTATGATGACCTCCTCGTCTTCGTAGTTGATGGCGTATTTTGCCTGCATGCTGGAGGTTTCGTTCATGAGGGTGTCGTAGAACACCACATAGAGGCCTTCCGGAAGCTCAAGATAAGCGTCATCGGCTTCAAACCGGTCCATTCTCGGGGCGTTAAGGATCATCCGGATATTGCCGTGGTCGCTGTACACCACTTCCACATCGAAGAGGGATTCGACGGGACTATCGTCCTGCCGGGTCACCTCTTCAATAGTTTCCATGTCGCTTTGGCAGGAAGCCAGCAACCCGGCGAAAAACACGATAATGAATATATAGCGGGCGCACATGTTCGCATTCACTTATTCGGACAGCCAAAATGCTATATTGGACATATTCCCTCAGCCAAAAACCTTCTTTAAAGCCCAAGTTCATTTCTCGCAGCTTTTTCCCTGAACCCATACCCTCCCCGACAGCCATGGTGCTGTTCCTACAAATCCTTCCGAAATAATATTGGGCCGGTCAAGTCTGGCTAAATCCGGCTAACACTGCAGCAGCAACCTCCCTGCTTCTTCCTGCCTACTTCTTACTTCTTCTACTTCTTACTTCTTCCTCCCTACCTCGGCCTCACCGTCGTATCCCGGTTGATCCAGCACTCCACGCGATAGGTATCGCCGGTGTCGTAGCCGTGGAAGAAGATAAGCTCGCGGTCAGGGAAGTATTGCCTGTAGGTCCTGGCGAGTTCGCGGGCACGTTCCTCAACAGAGGGGTCTTCGGCCACGCTGGCAGCGCGTTCGAATTTGTCTACGGCAACCCAGAACGCCGTTTGCTCTGTGAATTCATCGTCGCCACAGTCTTCTGCACTGGCGGCATACATCTCACCGATCAGGATCAGCGGGCGGCCGTCGTTGGGTTCAACGTTATTGGCTTCGCGCGCATACCGCCTGGCCCTGGGCATGTTTTCCAGGCGACGGTAGGTGATCTCTGCCATCTGCCAGTAGGAACGGAAAATCTGCGACCGGTTGGCTTCTTCGTCTTCTTCCCGGTACATGTCAACGGCTTCCTGAAGGTAGTCAACGGCCTGGCTGTAATTCTCCCGTTCGCGCTCCAGGCGGCCCATCAAAAAGGCAAGGTCGCCCGTGGGCTCTAACTGATAAAGCTGGTGATTCACCTCGTAATAGAATTCTTCATCGCGGCAACCCGCACCATCCAGCAGGTTCACAATCTCTTTCAGCAGCTCGGTATCTTCGGGAGATTCCTCGAAGCGCGGCTGATAGAGGTGTATAATGTTTTCACAGGTGGCATAGGGCTCAAACATGGCTTCTATGTTGTTCATGGCCGGCCTGTAAAATCGCTCGTCTTCCGGGTTATACTCCAAATTGTATTCGATGATCTCGGAGTTGCGCTCATATCTTTCCAGGATGGCGTCCATCTCTTTAACCCCTGCTTCTACCAGCCGTATGGTCGACTGAAAGTTGATGAGCAGCACGTCAGCGCCTGCATTCATGCCTTCTATCTCAATACTTTCTTCGGTAAGATCGAATAGTTTCTGCACGTCATTGGGACGGAACTGGTAGAGGTCGGCAGCTTTACGGCCGAGCACCCTTCCTCTTTCACCAAACATTTCTATGCGCTGGTCGTACAGCATCATGAGGCTGTCTACCAGGGCATCCTTTCTTTCAGGGTCGTCCGTCTCGTTGTGAAAATACCTTAGCATGGTGGCGCCGTGGATATATATATTAATGGTTGCTTTGGGGCAGGACTCGAACATGTATTGCCAGGGTTCGTAGGCCATTTCATAGTTTCTTTGACGGAAATATTCCGCGTACAGCGACCAGTTTCTGACACATTGCACGCTGTCTTCCCCGTAGCGTGGATCGGTATCCTGGAGGTAATGGCTCAGCGAGCTGTTGCTCAATGCCATTGCTTCGGCCGATGCATCGTTGCTGCCATACACTGTATTCCCGCCAACAAAGACCAGGAGGCTTACCACTAAAAATCTCAATGCTTTCATCTTTTCTTTCAGTTTCTTAATTATCAATCCGATTTAAAAAAATCTTCTTCTTATGAACCAGCGCTCGTATATGTTTAACCCAACATTCACGCGATAAAAGTTTTCCTGCATCAAATGACCGGTTGTTGAGCCGCGCTGACTGTATTCAAAACTCACATTCAGGGCAGACAAACTGCCCCTTATTGGTATTTTTGTACCAAAACTTATGCCAAACTCGTCAAGATCTTCGCCGTCCGGTTTGAGGTATGTCTGGCCGTACCGAAACCCTGCGGTATATTGCAGCCTCCTGAAGAGGCCGTCAAAAGCACCGCCGCGGGGGTTAAAACTGAGTCCTGTGGCTATCTGCCAGCTGTCGTTAAAGTCTTCCTGTTTGCCCCGAAACTCAAAGGCCTCCCAGTTGTGCCACTGGTAGTCGACACCAGCGGCCCAGTGCCGGTTAAGCCGTCCGTATACCCCAAATCCATAATACGACGGTAGTTTCAGCCGGTCATCGTCGAGATTATACCGGGCGATGGTGTCATAGCGGATCGCCCCGGGCATCCGGCGCAGAAACAGGTCGGATGTGCTGACGGTGGCTTCCTGCTGATGCCCGTAAGTGGCACCCAGGGTAAGATACCTGTAATCGGAAAAAATATGATGGTACTGAACCCCGAATCCATACATCCATCCATTCACATTATGGCTGTTGGTATAGTTTATATGGTATACACCGGCCGAGTCGGAGGTGATCATGGCCTCGTAATCCAGGTTTCCCCAGAGGTAAGAGACGTTGGCACCCACAGAAAGGCCGTCGGTCAGTTCGAGCGAACCTCCGAAATAAAACTGGCTGATGCCCCCGCTGCCCCGGTAACGGTAGTTAACCTGCCCCGCAACTTCGCTGAACTGTGTGTCGCTGACACGATATCCCACCTGGCTGAACGGCTTTAGCCCGGCAGAAAAAGAAAACCAGCGGGTTACGGGAAAGCCGATGGTAAGGTTGCCAAGCGAAATATGGTCTGACTGCTGCGAAACATCGGTGGTTTCCTGTTCATAAAAGTGGCTGAACAGGGTTGCCTCAAAAACGAAGGAGGTAGAGTCGAGGGCCGCATAAGAGGCGGGGTTGACATCGTTAATGGAAACGTTGCTCCGGTACGCCTGGTTTATGCCTCCCATGCCCATATTCTGGAAATACTGGTTAAACCGGGGCTCGCCGATACCATATATGGAGTAGGGCATGTTCATGTCGACCTGCGACAATAACCGGCCGGGGAAAGTCACCATGATCATGGCAAAAATCACTGTTAAGAAGGCCGGTCTCTTATATAAAAGTCTGTGCATTATGGATCAGCATTTGATTTAACCCGTGCAGAACGATATTTTCGATTGCAAATATCCTATTTTTTAGCTTTTTATCAAAAATTTTTATGTCACCTCCGCTAAGGATGACGTTAAAAAAACTTATTTTTTTCC
Organism: Bacteroidales bacterium; assembly: GCA_003556325.1. Classification (GTDB taxonomy): domain Bacteria; phylum Bacteroidota; class Bacteroidia; order Bacteroidales; family UBA7960; genus PUPG01. The sequence continues at coordinate 6,349 of PWRF01000254.1, forward strand.
TGTAGCCCTCAATGAGACCGTCGATTTCGCCGGCCATTCCGGTGGTAACACCGAGAAAAATTGCGTCGTGAGTTGATTTTCCAGGAAGGAGGTTTGGGGCTTGATGTTTGTTGTTCGATGTTTGGGGTTTGATGTTTGATGTTTGATGCTTGGGATCTGATGTTAGGAGTTTGATGTCTGGGGTTTGAAATTTGTTATTTGAGGTTTGGGGTTTGGGTTTTGACGTTTTTTGGTTGAAGTTTGAGGGTTGATGCGCAAGGGTGCTATACTTTTGATGATGTATCAGTGGCAGGTTTGCGGTGTAGTGGCTGAGGGCGTTGAATCGCATTTGGAGGCCGGGGCTGATGGTTCCGCCGAGGTATTCTCCCTTTGCGGTGACGAGGTCGGTGGTGAGGCAGGTGCCGGCGTTGATCACCAGGACGGCCTCATCCGGTGAAAAGTGGTGGCCGGCCACGGCAGATGCGATGCGGTCGGTGCCCAGGGTTTCGGGTGTATTATAATGTATGGTGATGGGCAGGGGCATGCCGTGTCGTGCCGTGATCACCCATATGTCTTCCTTTTTCAAAAACCGCAGCTCTTCGGGTACATCACCCTGTTTGTGCTGCACGGTAGACACGATGGCGGCCTCAAACGTATTCGCCTGTATCAGGTCAGCAATGGTCTTTGGTGCATGCACAAACGGGCCGGTCCAAAGATCCTCCATCTGATCCTCTTTAAACGAGGCGATTTTGGTTAGGGTATTGCCGATATCGATTATCAGGTTCATGAAGAGGGTTTGGTTTGTGAGTTGGGAGTTTTGAAGCTTCACATCACTTCCGGCACACCCCTGCCTTTTGACATTTCGACATTTTGTCTTGTTGCCCTTTTGCCTTTTCGTCCTTTCGTCCTTTTGCCTTTTCGTCCTTTTGCCTTTTCGTCCTTTTGTCTTTTTGTCTTTTCGTCCTTTCCTCCTTTTGTCTTCAAACAAAAGTACATATATAATATGTAACAGGGGGAAACGCAAAAAAATTGGTGGTATTTCAAAAAGTTTATATCTTTGCGCTGTTAAAAGCTGGTACCATAGCTCAGTTGGTAGAGCAACGGACTGAAAATCCGTGTGTCCCTGGTTCGATTCCGGGTGGTACCACGCCAAACCACGCCACCTGCAGCTGTTTTGCTGTGGGTGGTTTTTTATATGCATGCTTTTTTGCATACTTTTTTAGAAATAACCCGGCAAGCATTCCTCCATCATACACCCCACCAGCACTAAAAATCTCTAAATTTTATTCCAGGTTGCAAACCCAGCATTGTCCTTAGAGGTCTAAAAAAAGCACCCACTTATGATGAGGACTTTTGTAGATCTTGTTTTTCCCTGAGTTGTTACTCTTTTCTCTCTGCACGTTTGAGTAGTTCGGATTGGTACAGAGGTGCATTTTTTTAAAACTTTGCTCCTATAGACACTTAACCCTCGTATATGACTGATAGTGTGTTCGCTGGCATCTCCGTTCCGGAAGTGCGGGAACACAGACTCAACCAGGGTTTTTCGAAAGAAAAGTGTCCGGATAAATTTATATGGACAACTTTCTTGCAAAAAAAAACTAATATATGTATTTAAATTACTATTATTGCCAGTTCTTTTTAATCATTTACCAAATTATTAACCAAAAACA
>PWRF01000226.1 GCA_003556325.1 Bacteroidales bacterium
GCCCCAGATAAACATTGCTTTTTTGTGGGTGTTTTTTTTCAGGCGCGTAGTTTCCGGACTGTGTTTTTCTGGCAATAAAGTGTTCCTGGTCATAGACATATTGGTTTTACCTTTAAAGGACGATCTGTCCGTTGCGGCTGCAGGAGTCTGTATCTTTGGTTTAATTGATCATGAAATACAATTCCAGCACGAGCTGATGGTTAGTATTGTATATTGTCAGGTCGTGCTTTCCTTTCACACGATAGTAATCCCAGACATAACCCAGGCGCAGCCAGTTGGGGTTGTGAGTCCCGCCAAGAGGCTCTCTGAGAAATATCCCGGCCACAAGGTGTGCATGATTCCCGGGGTGCAACAAGCCCGCTTCCGAATGCATCAGCGCCGACCCGCCATCGCCTGAGATCTGATAACTGGCGCCGTATTCGGGTAGTCTGATTCCATAACCCAAAAGAGAGAAAGCAAGAGAATAATCGAACTGCCAGACACGTTCAAAAAAATACAGATCCTGTTCTATCGAGGCTTTCGGTTGCAGTTCGGCAATAAAATCGGCATAAAGAAAAGAATTCCCAAGAGAGGGTGCAATCCTCGCATTGGCAGTGACCAGCGCCTTGCCTCCCAAATAAATATCCACGTGGGTGTCCGTGTTCATGCGTCTCACATGCATGTAACTCACTCCAAAAATGGGGTTATAGACGGTCGTGCCTTCGTGTGCGGGTTCGGTGAAATGGAATCCTGCCCTGGCAAAACCTATCTCTGAGATATACTGTCGTGCCTGAACATGCCTGCTGAAGCCCAACACAGCGCCGGGGCCGGTATAATGCAGGTTTGACATACGCTGGTCCAGAATCCGGCCAAAACTGAATCCCTGTTCGATCTTGAAAAAAACCAGGTTTTCAGGAAGATGTGCAATATAGGTCGGACGCAGATGCCCGCTGCTGCCCCTCTGCATCCCCGGGGCAATCAGCGCGGCATAGGCACCGCGAAGCCCGCCCGAATCATCTCCGGGGCCAAAGCCGGAAGCTGCAGGCGGTAAGACCATAAACGCAAGTATCAAAACAAGCATTGTTTTTAATCTAAAAGCCTTATGTACGTTTTGCATCAGGATGAATAGGTTTTATATGCTGTTAAGGTGTGCTTGATTTTCAAAACAAAGTTAAAAAATCACAGATATTAACGGCTTTGGCAATACCCCGGCATAATTTAGCTAACTTTGCAATAGGTGAAAAGTACATTTTTAGCACCTCAGTAAAAGAAAAGCATGCCGGAACACAACACACCCCTGCGATCTGATTTGTTCGGAAAAAACATCGACGAACTGCAAAGCCTTGCAAAAGAGCGGGGCTGGCCCCGTTTTGTAGCCACCCAGATTGCGGAATGGCTGTACCAGCATCATGCCGGTACTTTTGATGAAATGACAAACCTGTCGAAAAAGGTCAGGCAGGAATTGCAATCCTCATTTGCGATCGGACGCCAAAACCCGTCCGATGTAAAGACCTCGGCCGACGGGACAAAAAAATATCTTTTCCCGGTTCAATCCGGGGGATATGTTGAAGCCGTCTACATTCCTGACGGTAAAAGGCATACCCTTTGCGTCTCCTCACAAGTGGGATGCAGAATGGGATGCCGGTTTTGTATGACGGGGAAACAGGGCTACCACAGCCAGCTCACCCCGGGGGAGATTATAAACCAGGTCAGCAGCATCCCTGAGCGCGACCTTATAACCAACATCGTTTTTATGGGGATGGGTGAACCGCTGGACAACCCGGATGCCCTGTTTGCCAGCCTTGATATCCTGACCTCACAGTATGGCTTTGGAATGAGTCCGAGGCGCATCACGGTATCGACCATCGGCATCATGCCCGCAGTAAAGGAATTTCTCGAAAAAAGCAAATGTCACCTGGCGATAAGCCTGCATTCTCCCTTTGATGAGGAAAGGCAAAAACTCGTTCCCGCCGAAAAAAAGCATCCCATCAAAGACATACTGAATGTGGTAAAGAGTCACGACATTGAGAACCAGCGACGGGTATCCATAGAATATATTGTTTTCAGGGACATCAATCACAGTCAGGATCATGTAAACGCACTGGCCAGGTTGCTCCGGGGCATCCGCTGCCGTGTCAACCTGATTCGCTTCCACACTATTCCCAACAGCAAACTGCAATCTCCCAATGAGGAAGAGTTGCAGAAGTTCAGGCAGGCTCTCGAAGAGAAAGGCCTGCTCACCACTATCCGCAGGTCGCGCGGCAAGGACATAGACGCCGCCTGCGGCTTGCTGTCAACCAGGAAATTGAACCCGTCAGCCACCACCTTGTTAAGGAGTTAAGGGGTTACCGGACTTTTTGTCTTTTTGTCTTTTTGTCTTTTTGTCTTTTCGTCTTTATACACTTTTAAATAATAACAAACAGAAAAACATCACATAAAGAAACATGGCAGTTTTAGGAAACATTATCAAAGCAGCCCTGGAGATCACAGACAGGGTCATTCCCGAAGCATCCCCTGTGGAGTCTCAAAAGGATTTGCTTCAGAATCTGCTGGAAAAAGCGGAAAATACTGAGTTTGGCAAGCACTACAATTTCAGCGGGATACTTAAGGAAAACGATGTAAGGGCGGCTTTTACAGAGGCAGTCCCATACTATGATTACGACATTATGCATGAGCAGTGGTGGAAAAAACAGATGGAAGAAGGGCTCCCGGACATAAGCTGGCCCGGGAAAACGGATCATTACGCTCTCAGTGCAGGCACAACCGGAAAAGAGAGCAAAAGGATACCGGTGACAGACGACATGCTGGACGCCATCCGCAAAACAAGTATTTTTCAGATCCTCGCCACCACTAATTTTAACTTTCCAGCTGATCTTTTTGAGAAAGAGATCATGATGCTGGGAAGTACCACGAAACTGGAAAAATCGGGCAAGCATTACGAGGGTGAGATCAGCGGTATTGCAGCCGGTAACATACCTTCCTGGTTTGAACGCTATTACCGGCCAGGGAAAAAAATCGCCTCCATTGCCGATTGGGACGCCCGCGTGGATGCCATCGCCCGCGAAGCCAGGAACTGGGACATCGGCGCGATGGCAGGTATTCCCTCCTGGAATGAGTTGATGCTGAAACGGGTTATCGAATACAACAAGGCAAAGCATATCCATGAAATATGGCCTTCCCTGCGCATATTTGCTTCAGGCGGAGTAGCCTTTGAACCCTATCGAAAGTCCTTCGAAAAACTCCTTGGCAAACCCATAACCTTCCTGGATACCTACCTTGCCTCCGAAGGGTTTCTGGCTTACCAGTCGCGCCCCAACGAGGATATGGCCATGAGGCTCAGCACCAACAGCGGTATCTATTTCGAATTTGTTCCCTTCTCAGAAAATTATATCGACGACAAGGGACGCGTCAAGGCGGGCTCGCCATCCCTCTCCCTGGCTGATGTAGAAACCGGCAAGGAGTATATCCTCATCATCTCCACGGTGGCCGGAGCCTGGAGATACATGATCGGCGATACCATCCGTATCACGGATAAGGAAAAAGCAGAAATTGTGATAACCGGCCGGACAAAGCACTTCCTGAATGTCGTGGGCTCACAGCTTTCCGTTATTCAGATGAATAATGCCATGAGAAAAATGGAGGAAACCTTCGGACTTCAAATACCTGAATTTACCGTCGCAGCCGTCCGCCATGGCGACGATTACTTTCATCACTGGTATATCGGGGCCGAAGGAGAAGCCGACCCTGAAAAAATCCGCGTTGCGCTGGATCAAACACTTAAAGAAATGAACAAGGCCTATAAGATGGCCAGGGACAAAGCTCTCAAGGATATTCTGGTGACCCTCACCAAACCCGATACTTTTTATGCCTGGGTAGAGGAAAATAAATCCAAAGGCGGGCAGGTGAAAGTACCGCGGGTAATGAAAGAGCAAGAGTTTGCTGACTGGCAGGCTTTCGCTGATAAGAGATAAGCCTGCAGGCACCTTTCCGGTTTTTTTCTGACCACTTAATAAGCTATCCTGACCGATAGCTTATTTTTTTATCTTAATAATTTGTATTTTATGTTTTATTATATTATTTTTGAGATGTATAAATTATTTATCATGATGTGTATATCGAATAATTCAGAAAAGTGGGCTCCCAGGGGGCTTTGGGTAAGGGAAAAAACACGCATACACCTGCTCCCTTACGAAAGCATAACACATGTTTATCATAGCTCCGGGTCTTCAAATGTACATATGGGAAAAGATTTGCTTCAATCCCTTCGCACCCCGCTGACGGGTCTTGAACAGGTCATGCCCCGAACCCGGTTTTTCCGGACGCATAGAAATTATATCATAAACCGGTCGTTCATCCAAAAATACGATAGGGAAGATGCCCTGATATACTCGGTGTGCGGGCAGATCATACCGGTATCGAGACGTAAGAAAAAAACGTTTGAACGTTTTCTCGAAAACCGGAACTGATCATCAGAGAACCGGGACCTTTAAAAGTTATAAACACATGATCCGGGCACTTGCGAGCTTTCCGAAGCCAAACCCCATGTTGTAAATCCCGACCATTCGGAAACAGGATTTTTGACAAACCGGGAATGTTTTTTCGACATTTCGACATTTTGACAGTTACAACACAACCACTGAACTTTTGACAAGGTCATAAACACCTCAACAACTATTAGTTAAAAAAATATAAACACATGAAAACAGATTCAAAGCAAAATCCATGCATTACCGAAAGACAAGACATCGACTACGCATTCATGTTTAAGGGATTCACCATCATGGTGCTGTCCAACGGGGCGCATGAAGTGATAGACAAATCCCTTGGCGAGGTTGAGAAAATGCTGCAAAGCAGATGCTTTTTGCGCATACACCGATCCTACCTGGTAAACATGAAGCGCGTGAGAGAGATGGAAGTCAAAGACAACCGATTGCTGATCTTACTTCGTGGCAATCAGCTTCCGGTAGCGAGGCGAAAACGTAAAATGGTACTCGATATGTTGCGGGCAGTGAATTAATTGATCACCGCAATAGCACAGCATTCCCTGCAGCCAGCATCGTGCCTCAGCACATAGGTGTTTTGACTGTCAGATAAGTGTCTTGTGCGACTTTTTTCTCCCCTCCCAACCTTCCGGTTTGGCTTTTTTTAACAGAACCTTGCAGGAAAAGAAATAATTCAATATATTGCAATTAGTAATTGCGGGTTCTGAAACGAAACAGTCACACACCAAATAGGAGGGCTTGCCATGAATCATAATTGCCAATTCTCAAAAAAACTGACCGTCAAAACCTTTATTTTTGCCGTCGGCTGCCTGGTATTATTCATTATTGCCTTGCCCACGGATGGCACTTCCTTTGCCGGCGAAAGTCCTGAAATTCCAAAACTCTCCTCAAACACGGAAGAGGTATCATACGGATCGGATACCTGGAAGCTGGATGGCCGCGCAGCATTGGGGACAACAGTAGCTTTAACCGAGCAATACCTCAAACACTCCCTGACCTCGCTGAGGCTGATAGCCCAGTCGCCCGCCACCCGCAGCGGCATATGGCCACAAATCCGCCCCGGCCTTGCTGCCCTGAAAGAAGCCATTCCCGGAGCCGCCCTTTATATAGAGCCCGACGGGAATTACTACAGTGTAGAAAAGGGATACACACGCCTGAACCTGTCAGACCGTGAGTATTTTGGCCCGCTGTTCAGGGGGGAAGAGGTACACGGATCACTTATCTACAGCCGCTCTACCGGGAAACAATCTGTCATTATGGCTGTTCCGGTCTTTGAAGAAGAAGAGGTTACAGGAGCAGTGGCTCTGTCGATATTCCTGGACGACTTTCAGCAACTCATTTCCGATGCACTGAACCTGCCTTCGGATTATCTGTGGTATGTGCTTGATGAAGAAGGCAGCACAGTATTGCATCCAAGAAGCGATTTTGTATTTATGAATCCGGCCAGGCAAGGCAGTCCTTCGCTGACCATGGCAGCAGAAACCATCATTTCCGAAGATTATGGCCACACAAGCTATGTGTTTGGGGGAAGGAACACGCATATTCTTTTCCAGAAGCTTTCGTTTAACGACTGGCGTGTTGTTTTTGGTAAAATCGGCGAAGAGGCGGAAGACATGCACATGCCTGAAGCCTATGACATACTGGAGAGCCTTACCTCTGAGATCAAAGGCATATTGACGGATATGGACAGCGACCTCGACAAGACAGTGCAATCTTTTGAAGGCAGCTTTCCCCCGGAACACACTGCCAGGAATGCATTCAGGTCGGTGTACAAGGACAACCCCTATGTGGTAAGCTGCGCACTGATAGATACTGATGGCGTCATCACATACATTGAGCCTGCCGAGTTTCACAGCTCAGAAGGAAAAAACATCCGGGATCAGGAAAACTTTCTAATGATGCAGAAAAACAGGGCCCCGTTGCTAAGCAATTCATTTCTTGCTGTCGAAGGCTTCGATGCCGTAAGCCTGCAACACCCGATCATCGACGACCAGGGAGGTTTTCATGGATCGGTAAGCATCCTTATCAGGCCGGATGTAATGATAGAAGAACTTGCAACACCTTTTGTGGCCGAAACAATATACGAACCCTGGGTAATGGAACCGAGTGGAAGAATCATATTCGACAAGGCGTTTGGCGGCACAGGAAGGATGCTGTTCCTGGATTACCGGTTTGAAGAACAAAGGACCCTGCTCGAACTGGGCGATAAGATCGAGGAAAACGAATCGGGTCATAGTGATTTTATTTTCTACGACGAAGCAACCGGTTCGCGTAAGGTAAAAATGGCATTGTGGGATACCATCAGGCTCTATGACGCAGCCTGGAGAATCATTGTATCCTACCCGCCCTATGAATGATTAACTGTTTCTGCTTCATTAGGATTATGGTTTTTACTTCTGGAAAATTCCGGTTTTTGCTATTTGCAATGACAATACTTTCGGCATGCAGCCGGTGGTTATATCCCGAAATAGATACGGAGCAGGCCAGCACCATGAGCGTTGGAGATCCCGGCCTCAACAACGCCGAATACGTTGCACGGCTTTACAAGGACGGATGGCCTGCCTCCGAGCTGAATACCGGAGCAAAGGCTTATTTTCTTGACGACGACGAGAAAAACATCATCCTGGCACACAACCTGGTACGATACGACCCGGAAAAATTTGCAACCCTTTACGTTACCGAATACATAAGCTATTTTGACGGCAGGGAGTTTCACTATCCCCGCATGCGCGTTATTATGCTCACCAGGGAAGGGACCTATCCTGCCGAAGAACTTTTTTATGACCTCATCCGCACCCGCCCCATGGGATTGTTATACCCCTCTGAGGGATTAACTTTGTCGGCTTTTTCTCACCTTCAGTACCTGACCAGGCTTGGGGTAAGGGGCCACGGCGGCCAGGGAGGGCTGCGCGCCAGGGTGGAAAGAGTGGGGATATGGGTCAACCGGATCGCAGAGAACATATCCTATGGGAACTTTTCAGCCCACGATGCCGTAATGTACATGCTCATTGACGACCTGGTGCACGACAGGAAACACCGGAAAATAATCCTTGACCCGGAGCTCCATCTTATAGGCGTAGCAAAGGGCTATCACGAAAACTTCCCTACAGGCTTTACCTACGTGATGAATTATGCATATGACTTCATGCCGCTTGATTCAAGCCCGTAATACAGCATTATTCACGCCGCATGAAAGCATAATTTTGTTTCAGATTATTGATTTTTTTGTGTATATTTGCACCCGCAAACGGCTCCGTAGCTTAACTGAATAGAGCATCTGACTACGGATCAGAAGGTTCCAGGTTTGAATCCTGGCGGAGTCACTTGAAAATCAGTCATCTACTAATGTATAGCAGGTGGCTGATTTTTTATTTAGCATACTTTTTTTGAGATAACCCGGGAAGCGTTGCTCCATCACAACCTCCACCAGAACTGAAAACCCCTACATTCTATTCCGGGATACAACTCTTAAGCGCGATGATTTGAGGTCTAAAAAAAA
>PWRF01000128.1 GCA_003556325.1 Bacteroidales bacterium
CTGATGGTTGCAGTCTTTGTACAGAACCATCAAACCGGGGAAGTTTACCAAAGTGCCTATATGGCCAGCGGCAAATTTGTCAGTTTCAACATCCCTGACGGACAAACCGATGTGGAGCCCGACGTTACGATCGAAGCGATCTATGATGAACCGGTAACTTTCCTGGATGGAACCGTGATCACTGATGCGAATGTGCACGAGCTGATCGCTTTTGAGACCGGGGATGGAGAGGCCGTTCCTTTTCTTGCCAGCATCGGCGAAGACAAACAGGTCATTTCCATTCAGGCCGAAGAAATGCTCGGTTTTCTCACCACCTATGTCGTAGAAATGGACGATGTAATGGGAGCTGATTCCGAAAAGGCCATCAAGGGGACTTCGGTCAGCTTCACCACCCGCGAAACCTACGGTACCCCCGTCATTACTTTTGATGTAGAAGACGGAGCCACAGACATACCGCTCGATCAGACCTTTGTGATCACTTCCAATCAGCAGATCCGCCATGCCGACGGAGAAGAGATCAGTGGGGAAGACCTTCCCGGCCTGATCAATTTCCACACCCAGGATAGCTCCGGGGAGGTTGACTTTACCGCTGAGATCAACCCGGATCATACCGAAATACATGTCATACCCGCAGACATGCTCATGCACAATACTACCTTCGTCCTGGAGCTGCTTCCTGTAATGGGTGTCGACGGACAGGTTACCGAAATGCAATCGGTACACTTTACCACGGAAGATCAGACAAGCACCACTTTCCCCGGTCTGGCACATATCCAGATGTATCCAAACCCCGCATCGTCAGTGCTGTTTATTGACGCTCCCTCCCTGGAAGGCAAGGCGGAGGTCAGGATGTATGATCTAACCGGCAACCTCGTTCTGGAAACCATTTTACAGGAGCAAGCTTCCCGCGTGGACGTTTCCGGGTTGCAAGGAGGCATCTACCTGGTAGAAGTAACAACCGCCACCGAACGCACCACCCGGCGCGTTTCGATCATCAGGTAGGCCTGGATTACGCGTTTACCTGCTTTGTCAACGCAGCACCTGGACTGTCCAACAGCATGTCCTTCTGATTATCTGTATATTAAGAACAGATGTTTCGCACACATTGTAATGTTTTTATTATCAATAACATAACAAATCGAACTTTTGCCACAGGTTGAATCACAGCAGATTAACATTTTCACTCTATGAAAACCTGCGAAACTTCTGTTATGAATTCAAAAAAAAGGTGTGCGGAAGTCAGGAGGTGGGGAATGACGAAAAAACCTGGTATGAAACCAGGTGGCCCGGTCCTGCTAAAACATCACCTGCAGGTACACTGTGGCACCGTACATGGTATCCCCTTCATCAGGCAGGTAGGCGTCGAAGTTGAACATGAGGCTGGTGACGCTGGTGAACAGGTGGTTGACGCCCAGGGTGAGCTGGTTGTCAACCCAGTCGGCTTTGTCGCGGTCCCAGGATTGATAGCGGCCCGATACGATAGTGTTATCCCGTATCCAGTATCCGCCGGTGAGATAAAAACCGCTGATGGTTTCTGTAACTTCAGGCATCATCTGTGTTTCCAGGTCGCCGGTCATGTATTCAGCCGCCAGGAGGAAGGGGTCCGCCTCCCAGCGCAGGTCCGCACCAAAGATCGTGCGTTCCCCGTCGAGGATGGGCCCGGCATTGCCGCTCCGGATGCCTTCCGACTCGCCATGCGAGCCCTGCACCCCCAGTTGCAGTGACCCCGGCACCTGCTCCTCAAAGGTATACTGTAGCCGCCCGATGCCGTAAAACTTGTTGTTCGTGTTGCTCTCCAGCCTGCTGCCGTTAAACAGCCCGGCGTAATAATAGAGCCCGCCGATACTCCCGTCTGCAGAAACGCCAATCTCCCGGGACTGAACAAGTTGGCCCGTTATGCGCGCCCTGCGGGCAAAATCGGTCTCTCCCGGGTTGGGTATAAAATCGGCCGATTGCCGGGGTTTTTGTGCCCCTGCCGTGATCCGGAAAGCATCGCTGTGCCGGTAACCGATAAACAGGTCAAGCAGGTTGGGTTCGGAAACCATATTTACGTGCACCCGGTAGAAAAACCCCCTGTCCAGCATTCCGCGAATGCTAAGCCGCGCATTGGCAGCCTCGAAGTTCCTTCCCCCGTGGAAATCATCATCATCAAACGAATAATTCAGTCCCGCCTGAAAAATGGCATTCAGTGTAAACGCCTCTTGCTGAACCAAAGAAACCAGCTGATCTTTCAACGGCTCCTCTTCAGCCACCACCGACTTTGGTACTCCCGAAAAGAAAATCAAAAAAAATGATGCCGGTAGCAGAAACAGCATGTCCGACATCTTCCAATTAAGGGAGACAAAATGTTTCATCGGTTTATAATTTTTCAACTTGTTGGTTATCTGCTGCTTGTGTTTTTTCTGCTAAGACAGCTATTGATAATGGGCTTTTAGCTTCTGGCATATGTATTCACCCCGCTAAACGGGTTTGCGCACTTTCAAAAAGAGATTGATGCCCAGGGGTTCGCTGATCACATCCGCAAGAACAGCGTCAATGCCCGCACGAGTGGCAAACTGTTGCAATTCCTCTTCCGAGCGATGGTATAAAAACCAGTCGCCAAGAACCTCCATGATCTTTTTGGATGGGTTCTTTATATTAAAGTTTCCAATGACCATTTCTCCGCCAGGTGCTATGTGTTCGTAATATTTTTTTAGCAGGAAAACAAAATGCTTGTCTTTGAAATAATCGAACAAGCCGGCACTCCAGATAAGATCATATTTTTTATCGGGTGTAAAACGAATCACATTTTTATTGGCAAAATTCAGGCAATCCTGGAAGGCTTTGTTTTTCTGACGTGCATAATCAATGGCACGCTGATCCAGGTCAATCAGGTCGAACTGCAGGGTGTTGCCGGGAGTATCGTTTAAATATTCATTCACTTCGGTAACCGGACCGCTGCCAAGGATCAGCACATGTTTTTTCTTTCCCCTGGCTTCTTCCTGGAGTTCTTTAAGGATTTTTATGGCAAGGTCTTTTCGGTTGACAACAGCTATGGCGGCGGGCAACCGGTGAAAAAACTCGTCCCATTTTTTAAAACGGGGATCGTCGGTGACATATCGCTGATATATCTTTTCTATGATGAAAAAATCACCGTTGTAGCCAAAGGGCTTTGTAAACGAAAAGCCAATAATGGTCCCAGGGTGGAGAATAGGTTGCATCGCCTCACGGAACGTCTCTACTTCCTCTGCAGGCAGCTGATCTATAAGCTCCATGATCCTGTCAAAGTCTTCTTCTTCGGGGCCATAGTTGTCTAATATATCATCTGCAATGCTAATGAATGAACCGCCGGTACCTTCCAAGTCCATATATAAAAAAGAGTATGTGTATGTATATGATCTATTTACTTAACAGTGCCTCCAGGAGATCCCTGTATTCGTCCTCTACAGTGATCACGGTCATCTTGTCTGCCATGATAAGTTCGGGATATTTAGCAATAAACACTTTGTCCAGGTTGATAATGTGATCGGTGCTTACACGGACAAATGCATTCTCCGGCAGCTTTCTTTCCATCTCGTCCAGGTTTTCTTTTACACTGATGATTTCGTCGCGAAGGTGCACCATGGTGTCATCTCCACTACATTCTACAAAATAGACATTGGGCAGGGAGATCTTTTCCAGCCCCTTTTGTCCCTCCACAATTACCTGGTTTTTTACATTCTGGTTCGACTTAAAGAAAGTAGTAAACTGGTCGCTTTCAATTTTTGACTGAATGTCGTTTTCGAATTTATATCGTGCAATCTCAATGTTGGTTTGCAGTTCTTTTTCTGAGAAAGGTTTGATGATATAGCCATAAGGCAGGGAGATCTTTGCCTTCTCTATGGTGGCGACATCCGCGTTGGCCGTAAGGAAAATAACCGGAACATCGTGTTTCTGGCGGATAATATTTGCCGCCTCTATCCCTGTCATATCGCCTTTCAATGCAATATCCATCAGGATCAGATCGGGCAGTTTTTTTTCCACTTCGGCAATGGCATCCTTGCCGGTTGCAATGGTATTTTGAACATTATATCCCAGGCTGAGCAGGCTTTCTTCAATATCAGCTGCTACCAGGAATTCGTCTTCCACCACCAGAATAGTTAGTTTTTCCATAAGACCTATTTATTGAATCGAAGTTCGTATTTGGTTCCGTTTGAAAAATCGTAAGAGAGATCGGCATCAATTTGCTCTGCGAGCTTGTGTACGATGCGCATTCCCAGGGACCGGGAGTTTTCCGGTTTAAACCCTGCATCCATCCCAATTCCGTTGTCTGCTACTGTCAGTGTAAACTCCTTCTGGTTGGATTTTTTCAGAGATATGAGGATCACTCCTTCTTCAGACTCAGGAAAGGCATGTTTAAATGAGTTTGATATCAGTTCGTTAATGATAAGCCCACAAGGGATCCCAACATCGAGCGGCAAAAAAACGTCTGCAATATCGTACCGGAACGAGATATGATGCAGCTGATCGCGGTAAGTCCTTGCAATGTTGCCTGCAAGGCTTTTAACATAATTGGGAAATTGGATGTTGGCAAGATTCTCGTTTTGATACAGGTTTTCATGCACAAGGGCCATCGAACGGATACGGTTTCTGCTCTCAGCAAGCACTGTTTGCAGCTTCGAGTCTTCAACCAGCCTTTCCTGCATCTTTAAAATGCTCGAAATGATTTGCATGTTGTTTTTCACGCGGTGGTGGACTTCCCGCAAAAGGACGTCTTTCTCTTCGAGGGATCGTTTCAGGTTTTTTTCGGCCACCCGGCGCTTGATCTCTTTCTCGGCAAGGGATTTCTTAAGGACAATGTTGCTCGCAAGCTCATCTATCAGGACAAAAAGCTTGCCGGGGTCTACGGGCTTTACAAGGTATCCGTTAACGCCAAGGTCAATGGCTTCGAGAAAATATTCTTTCAGGCTGTAGGCAGACATAACAATAACCTGTACATCAGTCGACACTTCTTTTATCTTCCGTATCATATCCAGCCCGTGCATGATGGGCATAGAGATATCAGTAATAATCAGATCGGGCTGGTGTTTCTTAAAGATCTCCACCCCTTCCAGTCCGTTTTCAGCAAGGAAAAGTGCCCTTGCCTGTTTTTTCAGCAATTTTTCATAATACCCCCTGGTGGCTTTGTTATCTTCAACAAAAAGCAGGGATATCTGAGTTATAGCCGGGGTTTCCATAGGTCGAAAGTACAGAAGGTCGGAGTTGATGCGGGCACCATTAAATTATAAAAAACTGGCAATTTTCCGTAACAGCTCCTCCAGGTTAAAAGGTTTGGCAATGTAATCCGAACATCCGGCGTCAATGCTCAATTGACGGTCTTCCACAAGTGCATAGGACGTTTGGGCAATAACAGGCAGATCAGGATATTGTTTCCGTATTTCGCGGGTGGCAGCATAGCCATCTTTAACGGGCATTCTCAGATCCATAAGGACCAGATCAATATCATCCCGTTCCTTAAAGATGTCTACGGCCTCCTGGCCGTTCTTTACCCAAACTGTAGTGACACCTGTCTTTTTAAGTGCCGTTTTGATCAGCAGATAGTTTGTGGTTACATCTTCTGCAATCAGAATAACCTTGTCCTGCCAGTTATATTCCATTTCGTTATCGCCCTCCATATTAGATTTGTATTCAGATTTACTGCCTTTTTGAAAAGGCAGAGTAAAATAAAACACAGACCCTTCGCCCGGTGTGCTGTCCACCCAGATCTCTCCGCCCATCAAATTTACAAAAGCTTTTGAAATAGCCAAACCAAGTCCGGACCCATGATGTGTCGGGTGATGATTTACAGTGACCTGCATAAAGCGATCAAAGATCACTGCCTGTTTTTCCCTTTCAACGCCAATACCGGTATCTTGCACAAAAAACAACAGCTCATCGTCCAATACAGAATAACCAAGTTCAACAAAGCCCTCATGAGTGAATTTGATGGCATTTCCAACCAGGTTCATGATAATCTGCTTAAGCCGCGTACGGTCTGCAAATATAATATCTTCGCCATTCTTAAGTTCCTTCCTTAATGTCAACTTCAGCCGCTTGTCCCTGATCTTGTCTTCGTTGCAAAAAACATCGTACACCTCATCAAACAGTTCATTTATTCCAAACTCAGACGGATTTAAACGGAGCATTCCGATTTCAATTTTTGACAAGTCAATGATGTCGTTTATCAAAGAAAGCAGATGCTGACCGTTTTCGTCGATGATATCAAGAAAATCTCTTTGTTCTTCCGGGTCATCTGACTGACGAAGCAATTGGGCAAACCCAAGGATCCCGTTCATGGGTGTGCGTATCTCATGGCTCATGTTAGCAAGAAAAGCGGATTTCAGCTTGTCCGACTGTTCGGCGCGCTCCTTGGCTTCCAACAACTCCTCTGTACGTGCCCTTACCTTTTGTTCCAGGGTCTTATTAGCCTCTTCTATCTGTGCTGTAGTGATATCGAGCTGGTTCTTCTGAAAAAAATCACGCCTCGTGAAGTACTCGATGCGATACGAGGCGATCATACCTATGATATTGGCAGCGATATAGAAAAAGTTATTGTTTATGATGAGTTCTGATGGAACATCAGAAAATAAAAACGCACCCAGATTATAAAAGATCAGTGTTAGCCAGCCCGCAATAGCGGCGTAGAAAAAACGCAATTTGATAAAAAAGTAACCGGCAAAGAACACCAGCATCATTCCTCCGTAATACACATAGTTTTCAGGTGTCAGCACAAGCATGGCCGTTATCCCCAAACCGGCTACCAGAAAGGCAACCAGCAGTAAACCCTGCCATAGTTTTTGAAAGAAAGAGAAAAATGACAGTATAAAGACAGTTGCCAGGAAGGGTATGACAAACCCAAACCTTATCACAAAGAAGGCTTGCTGGATCTCTTTGACAGCAAGGGTGTCAAGAAGGCCAAAAATTCCATACAGGAAGGTTACAAGAATAAGAGCCGAACGAACCTGCCAAAGGGAATCCTGGTAATATTTTTTCAGAAAGTCTGACTCCAGGTCTTTGCCAAAAGACAAGGTATAAGGATTTAGCTTTATGTCATCCACTTCAACATACGGGTTGAATATGCGCGACGATATTTTCCTTGTATGTTTGATTGTGTTTTGCATATCTATATGCAAACAAATGTATGTTTTTTTTACATAACTTCAAAAAATATGTGAATAAAAAAGCAACTCTGATCTACAGGCATCCTGAAAACGAGAAAGCTATTTGCTGTCTTTTCAGAAACACGATGACTTAGAAAACCTGGTTATAGTATGTTCATGATCTGGCTGGCCTGGGGAGAAGGGCTTGTATGGAAATAATTCTTTAAAAAGATTTACTTTTGCAGCATGGCAAAACTTCCGGAATATTCTGACATCATTCATGCACAGCGCGTACTTCGAGGCGTTGTCAAGCAAACGGCACTCGAGCACAGCAAATCGTTCAGTGCGTTTTCCGGTGCTGATGTGTATATGAAGCTGGAGAACCTGCAGTCGACCGGGTCGTTCAAGGTGCGCGGCGCCTACAACAAACTGCATGCTTTGCAGCAGGATGATGCCTTACAGAAGGGCGTGGTGTGTGCTTCGGCCGGCAACCACGCGCAGGGAGTAGCCTTTTTGCCAGGATGCTGGGCGCCAAAGCCACCGTGTTCATGCCGGTATTCACGCCACCGCTCAAGGTCATTGCCACCAAAAATTATGGTGCCGATGTCGTGCTGGAGGGCGATGCGTTCGATGATGCCATGGCGGCGGCCAGCAGGTTTGCGGATGAAACCGGCGCTACTGTTGTCCATGCCTTCGACGACCCCCACATTATTGCGGGCCAGGGAACGATCGGACTGGAGATCTTCCAGGCAAACGATGCCATCCAGGATGTGCTGGTACCTGTGGGAGGTGGCGGCATGATCTCCGGTATTGCCATTGCTCTCAAGGAGATGAATCCGCGCATCCGTATCATTGGTGTGGAAGCCGAAGGAGCGCAATC
>PWRF01000017.1 GCA_003556325.1 Bacteroidales bacterium
CAATTCAGCATCGGAGACTCCCTGCGCATCAGGCTGGATGGGGCCGTGCTGGACTCGTTTGAGCGAATGCTCCAGCTCGATAACATTGACCCGAACGAGGCCATTGTAAGGCAAGCCACTGAAAAATTCAAAGAGCCACAAACGGTGGGGATAAACGATATTGACTCCCTCATGCAGGCGCAGCTCATCAAACTGGAGGATGTCCAGTTTGCCATGCAGGATGTGGGAGAGACCTATGCGTACCCGGATGAGCAAACGGCTGCCAGCCGCACACTGCTGGACCCGGATGGCAATTCCATCGTGGTCAGGACCAGTGGCTATGCAGACTTTGCCGGCGAACAAACGCCCGAAGGCAGTGGAAGCCTCATAGCGGTCGTTTCCCAATACCGGGAAACCATGCAGCTGTTGATCAGAAGCACGGATGAGGTGGAGCTTGACAACGAGCGGTTCCCCCCTCCGGGTGAAGATGCCGACCTGCTCACCATCGCGGAGATCCGCCAAATGTTTGCCGAGGGGGAAACCTCCCTGCCCGACAACTCACGCCTCGAAGGCGTCATCATCTCCAACAGGGAATATCAAAACCATCCCGGCCAGAACGCCTATATCATGGATGAGAACGAAGACGGTATCGCACTGCGTTTCCGCGACTGGCACAGCCTTAACTACGGCCACGAAGTGCGTGTGATCGTTTCCAATATGCCTATAGCGCTGTTTAATGGCTTGCTGCAGATCGAAGATATCCCCACAGGCAATGCACACAGCCTGGGCGAAGGCGAAGTGCCGGAACCCACGCTGGTCACCATAGGTGAGCTCAATGACAACTTCGAGCTGTACGAGTCTACACTCATCCATATCGAAGATGTATCCGTGCCTTCAGCCAATGCCTTTGACGGCAATATACAGATCAGCGACGGCACAGGCAACGTCAACCTGTATACATACTCCTGGGCCGATTTTGCTAATGACCCGGTAGAAGGAGGCATCTATAACATTACTGCCATCGCATCCAAATACCACAGTCCGCAGCTCTTGCTCAGAAGCCTGGACGACATGGAGTATATTGGCGAAGATGATGATAACGGCGAAGATGTGGATCCCGTCACCACGATATATGAGGATTTCCAGGACTATCCGGATCATGATGTGATTGAGGGTAACGGTTGGATTGCCATTGCCGAGGTTGGTGAAAGAAAATGGATTTGCCGCACTCACCAGGATAACCATTATGCGCAGGCTACCGCATTTAACTCCAATGACGATCACAACATAATGTGGATGATCACCCCACCGGTGGACCTTGACGCGAGTAACGAACCGGTACTTGAGTTCCTGTCGGCGCAGGCCTTTTATACCCATGATGGCTTCAGCGTCTACATCGCCACGGATTTCGATGGCAGCGACGTACAAAATGCCACCTGGGAGAGCCTTCCCGCAACACTTGCAGGCGAAGATGACGCCGACCATGCCTGGATCGAATCAGGCACGATCGATCTCAGCGGGTATTCAGGAATCATACATATCGCCTGGCGTTACGAAGGCAGCGCCCCTAATGATGAAACCGGCTCATTCCGGGTAGATGAGGTTCATCTGTATGATGCAGCCAAATAATTGATGTGATCACCGGCACATCAGTGCATCACCGGCAAGGCAACAAACAAAACCGCTTTATGCGACACCCCGGGGGCTCCGGGCTGTTCATAAAGCGGTTTTTAAATTCCGAAAACTCTTTATCGCTGACAACCTGTCTTCTGCAAGCTTTGCGTCCAATCATTTTGCGGCCTTTGCGAGGAATGCTTTTTCCCCCCTCGCAAAGGCCGCAAAATCAAAAAACGCAACATGCGCAAAGAAAAAAACCATCTGCGATCCTCTGCGAAAGCCCTTCTGCGACCTTCTGCGAGAACCCTTTGAGACAAGCTGCGGAAACACCCCCATTCAAATCTATCCCGACACTTTCACCAGTACATCCACCAGCCGCTGCACCTCTTCATGGGTATTGTAGCGGCTGAACGAGATCCGCAGCGATGGCTTCTGCAGATCCACACCGAGGGCTTCCAGCACATGGGAGCCCTTCGTTGTTCCGGAAGCACAGGCACTGCCCGAAGAAACGCAAATACCCTCCATGTCCAAACGGGGAAGGAGCATGTCGGGGTCAATGCCGGCAGGGAGAGACAGGTTCAGGATGGTGTGAAGGGAACTCCCTTCGGCATCTCCGTTGAAAGACACACCTGGAACCCTCTCACTGAGGTTCTCAATACATGTTTTTTTCAGATCCATGATATGCCGTTGATCCTCTTCCAGGCGCTCATGCGCCAGCTCAAGAGCTTCTGCCATCCCTACGATGCCACAAAGGTTTTCTGTGCCAGCCCTCATGTTTCTCTCCTGGCCGCCCCCTGTCAGGAAAGGCTTGAAAAAGTTTCCTGAACGAACAATCATAAAGCCTGCGCCCTTCGGCCCATGAAACTTATGTGCGCTTGCCACCGCAAAATCTATATGCGGACTCCCAAGATTCATCTCAAACTTGCCAATGGTTTGTACCGTATCGGAGTGAAAAAGGGAATCATATTTTGCACATAGGCCGGATACCGCCTTCACCGGCAAAAGCGTGCCGGTCTCATTATTGGCATGCATCAGGCTCACCACAGATGCCGGGTTTTCCTTTAAAAGCTTCTCCAGGTGATCCAGGTCGACATGGCCTTTATTGTCTATGGCGGCAAAATGAACCCTTACACCATGACGGCTGCCTATCGCTTCGAGCGGCTTCAGCACTGCCGGATGCTCTGCAGGGCTGGTGATAAAGCTGCTGTACCCCAGGTCTTCGGCAGCCCCCCATAAGATCGCGTTATTTGCCTCGGTGCCCCCGGACGTAAAAAAAACCTCCGCCGGGGTGACATGCAGTCGTTTCGCAATAGTGCGCCGTGCATCCTCAACAGCCACCCGGGCCCGGCGCCCTGCCTCATGCACAGAAGACGGGTTGCCAAACAACTCGCGCTGGCAGGTGTGCATAACACGAAGCACCCGTTCGTCAAGAGGGGAACTGGCCGCGTTGTCAAAATATATCAATTGCTTTTCCATACTGGCAAAAGTAATAAAAGAGTTCCCTCGCTTAAATCTTGCAATGCCCTTTTCTGAAAAAACCAAAACAAAACAGTTTTTTACAATTTATTCCGGTAAAAAACGTATTTTTGAAAAACAGGACCCCACAACATGTACCGTATACATGTCCGGCTTCTGTATACAAAACCTAAAATCTGAAGATTGACAGTGGTTGATGCCTTAGTCATTATTCCCACCTATAATGAGCGGGATAATATTGAGAAGGTCGTATATCAGATCTTTTCTCTGCCCCGTAATTTTCACGTACTTGTCATCGACGACAACTCGCCCGACGGTACGGCTGAAAAAGTGCGTCAAATGATGAAACTCTTTCCCGAAGAACTCCACCTTGAAACAAGAAAGGGAAAGATGGGGCTGGGCACAGCCTACATCCACGGGTTTAAATGGGCCCTGAACAAAAATTATAATTACATCTTTGAGATGGATGCGGACCTCTCGCACAACCCGAAAGATCTTGTTGCACTTTACAATGCCTGTGCGGAGGACGGCTACGATGTAGCCATTGGCTCACGGTACATCGATGGGGTCAACGTGGTTAACTGGCCTTTGGGCAGGGTTTTGATGTCTTACCTGGCATCTATCTATGTCAGGGTGGTCACGGGCATGCCCGTAAGGGACACTACGGCAGGATTTAAATGCTACAGGTCAGAGGTGCTGAGAACGATCGATCTTGACGAGATCCGCTTTACAGGCTATGCCTTCCAGATAGAAATGAAATTTGCGGCCTGGAAGCTTGGATATAAAATCAAGGAGATATCCATCGTTTTTACGGATCGCACGGAGGGAGAGTCCAAGATGAGTACCGGTATCTTCAGGGAGGCAGTCTGGGGAGTGATAAAGCTGAAATGGAAGAGTCTTGTAAATCCGGCCAAGTATAAAAAAGAACCGAGTTAACCCGTTTAGGACCATAAATACCTGCTTTCAGCATGTCTGACACGTCTTTTCTTCTCAAAAATGGTATCATCATCAACGAAGGCTCATCCCAAAAAGGGGATATCCTCATAACAGGCGAAAAGATTGCCGGCATCTTTATTGGGGGCGTTCCTGCTGATTTCAACGAAGATAAGCATGAGGTAATGGATCTTGACGGCATGTCGATCCTTCCCGGGGTTATTGACGACCAGGTTCATTTTCGCGAACCGGGCCTGACACATAAAGCCGGCATCCTGTCGGAGTCGCGGGCAGCAGTGGCGGGAGGTATAACCAGTTTCATGGAGATGCCCAATACCGATCCGCAAACCACCAGCCAGAAACATCTGGAAGAAAAACACAAACTGGCCCGGGAACGGAGTATGGCTAACTATTCGTTCTACATGGGCGCCACCAACGACAACCTGGATGAACTGAAGGCATGCAATCCGGCTGAGGTATGCGGCATAAAAGTCTTCATGGGGTCTTCAACGGGGAATATGCTTGTTGACAACAACTCAACGCTGGAGGCAATTTTCAGCCAGGTGAAACTGCCTGTTGCAGTACACTGCGAAGACGAACAGACCGTAAGGGCAAACCTGGCTGCCGCCAGACAGGTTTATGGAGACGATATCCCCATGTTTATGCACGCCCTGATACGAAGCAGCGAAGCATGTGAACGCTCTTCGCGCAAGGCTGTGGAGCTGGCAGAGAAATACAATACACGGCTGCACTTGTTGCATCTCAGCACCCAGGAGGAGATGCGCCTGCTGAAAAACGATGAGAAGTTAAGCGTGAAAAGGATCACTGCAGAAGCCTGTGTTCACCACCTGTGGTTCAACATTGACGACTATGCCGGCAAAGGATCTCTCATAAAATGGAATCCCTCGGTAAAATATGAATCCGACAGAAAAGCCCTCATCGATGCCGTAAAAGAAGGCTATATCGACGTGATCGCCACCGATCATGCCCCCCATACCCTGGCAGAAAAAAAGAAAGCCTATACAAGCTGCCCTTCAGGCGCTCCTATGGTACAACATGCCTTGCCGGCTATGTTTACCCTCGCCGACAAGTATAATATCGCGCCAGAAAGGATCGTCGAGCTGATGTGCCACAACCCCGCCATCCTTTTCAACATTAAAAACAGGGGCTTTGTGCGGGAAGGATACGCTGCAGACCTCGTGGTAATAGACCCCAAAGGTTCAACAGTTCCGGAAAAGGACAACATTCTGTATAAATGCCAGTGGTCTCCATTGGAAGACAGCAAGATGAAAACCCGGGTTTTATATACTTTTGTGAACGGTCAGCTCGTTTATGATAACGGATCTTTTGCTGAAAATTACAGAGGCAAGGCACTTGAGTTTCAAAGATAGGTTACCAGCCATCATGAGTTTGCCCCCCGGCAGATCCGCGCAGGCTCCCGCAGCACATTAACTGCATTGAAAGATTACCGGATAGCGAAAAAATGAGGAGCTACCGGCAAAAGCAAAACTGCAAATACATGATTCCTGTTTCCAGGATACCGGCCAAACTTTTACGGATAAGTCTGCTGCTTGCCATGACTATCATGGTGTCCTGTACCTTTTTCCGGGCCCCCGGAGCAGACGACTGCGATAAAATACTGGAAAGGGATCAGATGAAAGATATTCTTACCGACATGTACCTCCTTGACGCATACCTGGCTGAATACCAGTATTCACAACCAAAGGTGAGGGATTCAATATGGCATTACTACGGAGGAATTTTTCATAAACACAATGTCACGGCACACGATTTTCATATGGCCCTTGAATGTTATCTGCTCGACAGGGATGAACTGGATGCCATACATGAAGAGATACTCAACAGGATGTCTGTTATGGAAAGCGAACTGGAGTATCTTGATATAGAAGTTCTGGATGATTATATCCCGGACATCCCCCTGGGTGTGGTTCCCGACTCCCTGTAAAATCAAGGCCTGTAAAGGCGTGCCACCACATTGTCGAGGTCGGCCCCGTCAAAAGCCGTATATTCCAGGTTGACCTCGCCACCCGAATATTTGCCGCTTCCCTCTATCTCAATAGTGTCATCACATATGGTCTGTTTCATTATAATGACATTATTACCGGCTATCAGCGCCCTGGCCTTTTCATTCATCCCCTGGTGGTAAAAGTTGGCGATCAGAATCTCTGAACTGTTACCGGGGTTTCTCGTGATTACCACATCAAAAACATACCCGGAGCCATACACTTCGCTGTCTTCTGCGCATTTCCAGTTGCCCAGGAATTTTTCCACGGGGTCCTCATCCGGAATGACATCTGCATTATCTTCCTCGCAGGAATAAATCAGAAACAACGAGAAAATAATCAAAAGTGCCCGGGTTGATTTCATCTGTTTATATTTTGATAACTGGTTGTTGTTGAGGCGCTTATGTTTTTGGCAAAAGTTTAGGGGTTGTGTTGCAAATGTCAAAATGTCAAAATGTCGAAACGTCCCACTGCTTGCTGCTTACTTCTAACTTCCCTCCGGGAAATCAAAACAATTTTTCCAGGATGGTATCGTCAGCCACATTGGGCAGGGTTACCTGCAGCCTGGGTTCATTTTTCATTGCGCGCTTTATGGCAAAAATGGCCTCTTTGTTTCGTGCCCAGCTTCTCCTGGCAATGCCATTATTTACATCCCAGAAGAGCATGCTTTCCAGGCGGCGGTCTGCGTCATCCGAACCATCGAGTACCATCCCGAACCCACCGTTGATCACCTCTCCCCAGCCGACGCCGCCGCCGTTATGTATCGACACCCACGTGGCGCCGCGGAAGCTGTCGCCGATTACATTATGGATGGCCATGTCGGCAGTAAATTGCGAGCCGTCATAAATGTTTGAGGTTTCCCTGTAGGGGCTGTCGGTTCCGCTTACGTCGTGATGGTCGCGCCCGAGAATAACAGGTCCTTTCAGGCGTTTGCTGCGTATGGCTTCATTAAATGCCCTGGCTATGCGTATCCGTCCTTCGCTGTCGGCATAGAGGATGCGGGCCTGGGAACCCACTACCAGTTTGTTCTCTTCGGCCTGCTCTATCCATCTAAGGTTGTCATCCAGCTGTTGTCTGATCTCCACAGGTGCTTCTTTTTTCATTTCACGGAGAACATCCGCGGCGATCTGGTCTGTAAGCCGCAGATCATCAGGATCCGACGAGCCGCATACCCAGCGGAAGGGTCCAAATCCATAGTCAAAACACATGGGGCCCATAATGTCCTGCACATACGAGGGGTAGCGGTACGAGTCATCCTCGTTGAAAATGTCGGCACCGGCCCGGCCAGCCTCGAGGAGGAAAGCATTTCCGTAATCCCAGAAATACATCCCTTTCTCCACGAGCTTGTTTACCGCATCCACATGACGCACAAGAGACTCCTTTACTTTCTGCCTGAACTTTTCCGGATGAGAGGCCATCATTTCGTTGGCTTCTTCAAAGCCCATGCCCACAGGATAGTAACCGCCGGCATAAGGGTTATGCAATGAGGTCTGATCCGACCCCAGCTCCACCTGAACATCTTCTCCCACGAACTTCTCCCACAGGTCAACAATATTGCCCTGGTAGGCCAGCGAAACAGCTTCCTTTTGTTCTCTTGCCCGGTAGATACGACGTATCAACGCATCAAGATCGTCATAAACCTCATCTACCCACCCTTGCGAATGCCGTGTTTGAGTGGCCTTTGGGTTCACTTCGGCTACCACGCCAATGGCCCCTGCAATGACAGCGGCTTTTGGCTGCGCCCCTGACATGCCGCCCAGGCCGCTTGACACAAAAACCTTCCCTGCCAGGCTTCCATCTCCGCCTTTTAGCATCCTTCCGGCGTTCAGCACAGTAATGGTCGTTCCGTGCACAATGCCCTGCGGGC
>PWRF01000274.1 GCA_003556325.1 Bacteroidales bacterium
TATAATTATTTGGACGTTTCGACATTTTGACATTAATAATATACAAATAAAACTAAGCGAACAGCTATGTGGAGATCGCTAGCCTATATTCAGAAAAAGCTCGTTTACAGCATCCCCGTGGCCATGATCACCGGTTTGCTGGTGGGATACCTTTTCGACGTATCCTTCCTGCAAAGCTTTATCCTGCCTTTCACCATCCTCATGATTTATCCAATGATGGTCAACCTGCAGATCAAAAAGGTGTTTTCAGGAGGCGATGCAAAGGTCCAGCTGGTTACCCAACTCATCAATTTTGCAATTATCCCCTTTGTGGCATACGGTACAGGGCTCATATTCTTCCCTGGTCAGCCTATGTTTGCACTGGGGCTCCTGCTCATCGGATTGATCCCCACCAGTGGGATGACCATTTCCTGGACGGGCATTGCCAAAGGGAACCTCGATGCTGCCATAAAGATGACGGTGTTTGGATTGGCCATTGGCTCGCTGGCAACACCGCTCTATGCCCAATGGCTGATGGGCGCAGCCATCGACATCCCGCTGCTGCAGATTTTTCAGCGCATCATCCTGATCGTATTTGTGCCGATGCTTGCCGGTTTTCTGACCCAGCGTTTCATTATCCGTAAATATGGCCGTGAGAAATACCGCACAGACATAGGCAAGAAGTTTCCCATGATTTCGTCTTTGGGTGTGCTCGGGATCGTAGCCGTGGCCCTGGCACTGCGCGCTAACGTGATCATTGCCGAACCCACGGTGCTGCTTTATGTCTTGCTGCCCCTGATCGTGTTTTACGGCGTCAGCTACCTGATCAGCACCCTGATCGGAAAGTACTTTTTTAATCGCCAGGATGCCATCGCCCTGGTTTACGGCACCGCACTGCGAAACCTATCCATCGCCCTGGCGGTGGCCATGGCCGTCTTCGGTCCGGAAGGATCAGATATCGCCCTGATTGTCTCGCTGGCTTTCATTGTGCAGGTGCAGTCGTCCGCCTACCACGTGAAGTATGTGGATAAGCTGATTTAGGCTGACTTTGCTGATTGCCGGGATTTAGGATACGCGGAGTTGGATTGCTATCGAGGGGTGATTAGAAGGTTAAGGTTAAGGTTAAGATTAAGATTAAGATTAAGATTAAGATTAAGATTAAGATTAAGATTAAGATTAAGGTAGCTTTGACATTAAAATACATTATCATGGTAACCAGGGAAGAGGTGGAAATAGCTCAGCAGCAGTGGGCAGACGGGCTGGTGCAGATCGGTTTGCTTAAGGGAAACCGGCCTGCCTGTGAAGCGTATGCCAATACGTTTCTCGATGAACTGTATGCCTTTGAACTTGGTCCGGTGTTATTCAAACCTACCAAATGTACAGTTGAACCTTTCCGGCCCACAAAAAGCAGGGCCTTGTCATACTTCATTGCCGGCGACATTTGCGAATGCAGCGAGGATAAAGACAAAGGTTTTGCCCTTGAGCCCTGGAAAAAGGTGCAATTTAAAAACGTGCACCTTATCCTGGAAGAAAACCGGGCCATCGCAATGGGGCATTATTATTTTACCGATTATCAGGATACTGAGGTAAGGGTAGAATATACGCTGGGTTACAAACGGGTGGGAGACAGGTTGAAGATTGACCTGCACCACTCCTCCTTACCCTACAATCCCTGGGCAACAGATAAATAAACAGTTGACAAATCAGGTAAATGACTCAAAAGAATGACCCCCTCGTTTTACTGCATGAGAAGCAGAAGGAAATTCAACGGTTAAAGAGAAAATTTTAAAACACAGACCCTATAGAAACCCGGGAGCCTGACATCCAATAATCTCATGGAGAAGTCGTTCTGAAATAGAACGAATTTTTTATGCGCAGAACGATACGGAACTTTATTCTTATTCCATTGTTGCTGGCGGCCGGGGCTTTGGGTCTGTTCATCGCCGCGATTTACGCGGGGATATTCGGTTCTTTGCCCGACAAGGGAGACTGGGAGCATATGGAAACTGCCACGGCCTCCCTGGTGCAATCTGCCGACGGGGAACTGATCGGGAGATTCTTCCTGGAGAACCGGACCAATCTGGATTATGAGCAGCTTCCGGCACACCTTGTCGATGCATTGATTGCCACTGAAGACCACAGGTTTTACCGCCACCGTGGACTGGATACACGGAGTATGGTCAGGGTATTGGTCAGGTCTGTGCTACTGAGAGACCCGAATGCGGGTGGTGGAAGTACCATCACCCAGCAGCTGGCCAAAAACCTTTTTGGCAGGGAAAGACACGGATACCTCACACTGCCTGTGAACAAAACCAAAGAGATCATCATCGCCAGGCGATTGGAGAAGGCCTTCAGCAAAGAAGAAATTCTCACCTTTTACCTTAATTCTGTCCCTTTCGGTGAAAACGTGTTTGGAATAGAAACGGCGGCCCAACGCTTTTTCAGTAAGCCAGCCGCTGAGCTCAGTGTCCAGGAGTCGGCCGTGCTGGTCGGGATGCTGAAAGCCAACACATCCTATAACCCTCGGCTTTACCCCGATAGATCCCTGGCAAGACGTAATGTCGTGATCGGACAGATGGAAAGACGCGGATACCTTCCACCGGAGGCTGCCGATTCCATTCAGAACCTCCCACTCGGCCTGACCTATTCCGCTTCCTTTTCTGAGGCGCAAACTGGGTATTTCCTCAACGTTGTCAAACGGGAGACCACTCGCATCCTTGAAGACGTATACGAGGAAACCGGTGTAAAATATCATCCGGAAACCGACGGTCTCCTGATCCGCACCACCCTGGATATGGCATTGCAGCAATATGCGCTCGGGGCTTTCCGCACACATCTGGGGGTGATGCAATCGAGGCTGGATGCCCAATACCGAACGCAGGCGGGCAGGCAACAATTTGAAAGGATAGTGGAAAGGGAGTTTCAAAGATCGGGACTCTCAGGTCGCGGCCATGAAGTTCGCTGGCAACAGGTATTCAGCTGGGATGGCATCAGGGCTGACTCCCTGTCGGTACGCGACAGCCTTTATTACGCCATGGGATTGCTGCACGGGGGTGTATTTGCAATAGATCCTGCTTCAGGGGCGATCACCACCTACATCGGGGGGATTGACCATGCCACCCATCCATGGGACCAGGTCATGGCGCGCCGCCAGCTGGCCTCAGCATTCAAGCCCATCCTCTATGCAGCTGCCCTTGAGACCGGCATCGCGCCCTGTAGCTATTTTGACAACGACTCACTGGTGATCACGGATTTCACCGGGTACAGCCCGGTAAACCACGACGGCTCCTACGGTGGCAGGTATTCCATGACAGGGGCGCTTGCACATTCCATGAATGTCCCGACATTTAACCTGTTTATGGAAACAGGTTTTGAACCTGTAAACCGACTATGGGAAGAGATGGGTTTTTCCTACCCACTCAGAAACATCCCCTCCCTGGCCCTCGGAACAGCAGAAGCACGGATCAGGGAACTTGCCGTGGCCTATGCTGCATTCGCCAACGGGGGTTACCTCGTAGAACCTTATACCATCACTTCCATCTCCGCACCCGACGGAAGCATCATATACCAAAACGAGCGGAGTCGGCCGACCAAACGGGTGGTCTCTGAAGAAACCAGCCTGCTGATCAGTGCCATGCTTCGTGAAGCAGTGAATAACGGAACCGCCGCATCCCTGCGCAGCCGCTACGGGGTAAACTTTCCTGCAGCAGCAAAAACTGGCACATCCCAGAATTATGCAGATGCCTGGTTCGCTGCATATAACCCCGGCCTGGTGATGGTTAGCCGGGTAGGAGCTTCCTCCCCGGCCGTGCATTTTCATAGCGGGACAAATGGGTCTGCCAGCGTACTGGCCCTTCCGATTGTGGGCATGACTATGCAGCAGATTCAGTCAGATCCGGCACTGAAGCAGCGATTCATCAGGCCCTTCCCTTCCATGCCTGAACACCTGGTATCAGCCCTCGATTGTGCGGCTTTTGAGGAAAAACGATTTTTTGACCGCCTCATAGACCGGTTCCGCGACCCCACTGTTACCTTTGAAGAGGAGAAGCATGAAGAAAAACCCGGCCTGCTTCGAAGATTGTTCCGAAGAAATTAATTCACTGCCAGGTATTAGCTATACCGGTCGGAGCTTGTCAACGGGCACTGCCTGCTGGAGCGGGGGAAGGCTTTGTACAAGGATGTGGTGCTGAGGCTGCGCAAGAAAACCACTGCACTGATTATCCAATTGAAGGAAAAGAAGAAGCAGATTAAACGTTCGAAGAGACAGTTGTGAAAATAAAGTTTTTCCAGGTGAAGGCTAATGGTTTGGTTTTGAAATTTGCCCGGCGTATTCATTCATCAGGTTGATGTATTTTTTTACATCTTCCAGCTTATGTTGATCATCAGGGTGCTCTTTCAAATTAATCAGGGTTACTTTGGCCCTTATATTGGCCCGGTAGCATTTATAAAAGTTGAATAATGAGTTCGTTGGTCCACCATCCGCTATTCCAAAAGCCTGCATATACTTTTCAACAAAAAAGTTGCTCAGATCTTTTCTCTCATAAAACTCAAGGTCAACACATAGGAAAGCAATATCATTCAACACATCAATGTGACGGAATTCTTCATTGAATTCGATACAGTCAAAAATAACCGGATCATCATAAAGAAATATATTGGTGGCATTCAGATCACCGTGACAGTCGCGCTTAAACCCTTCAATGATCCTCTGATTGAAAAGGCTTCTGTGCTGGTTGAGAAACTCCCTGGCTTTTTCAATGCAAGCGAAAACAATGTTTTTGTATGTGCCGGAAAGAGGCTGCTTTTCCTTATTCTCGTTCAGCACATTCGCAATATCTGAAAAATCATCTGCCATGCCTGTGGTGTTAAAAGCACTTTTGATGATCCTGGTGTTTTTGTGAAATGCTGCAATTTTCTTTGCAAGATTTTCTATTTGCCGGTCAGTTACCTTGTTTTCTGCCAGCAACTTATGCATTTCTTTATCGTTGTCCATCCGTTTCATCTGAACGGCATAATCGATAATATCTTCATTGTTGGCTGATCCCGCTGTCTGCAACGATTCATTTACGGGGATAACCCCGGTATACATGTCCGGTGCCAGGCGCTTGTTAAGCTCTACTTCCTGAATACAATAATATTTCCGTTTTTCAAGCGTGGAAAAATCGAGAAAAGGCAAGGAAACCGGTCGTTTTATCTTGAAGGCATACCTGTCGGTAAGTACAATCCAGGAGATATGGGTCTCGACAAAAGCGCTTTTCTCACAACTATCAGGGAAAAGACACTCATTTTTCATTGTAAGAACTTGTTCCTTATCCATTGATATATTGTTTTAGCTGCCGTATAAGTTCTGTTACTTCGTTCCTGTCGGACCACAATACCAGGTGTGGCCCTGTCATGCGCTCAAAAGTGTGTTTTATTTGCCGGTATACTTTATAATCTGCCTCACTGTATTTGCGCTCAGAACGCAACCTTTGCCTGATTGTT
Source organism: Bacteroidales bacterium (assembly GCA_003556325.1). Lineage (GTDB taxonomy): Bacteria > Bacteroidota > Bacteroidia > Bacteroidales > UBA7960 > PUPG01. The sequence continues at coordinate 5,464 of PWRF01000274.1, forward strand.
TGCTCAGAGGCGCACATTTCTACAAAATATACATCCGGTGTATATTTGCGGGCTTCCCGTTCGAACAGATCTCGGTGTTTTTTCTTTTGGAAAGTGCCATCCACAATAACATGCCTGTTCAGTTTTGCATGCCGGATCATTTCTTCTTTTAAATACTTGTATACCTGCTCTTTCGACTGTTCATCGTACTGCCCTTGTTTGTTTATTTCCTTTCTTGCGATATCGGTATTGAGATGCACGGCGTCAATTTCCATTGCCAGGTGTTTGGCAAAATACGTTTTGCCGGTGGCGGGTAAGCCTGTGATAAGCAATATCATACGATCTTAATAGGTTAATCTGCAACGAACACACGGCAAAACACATTCCAATTACCAGGTAAAAAACAGAGTTCTGAGACCAACAAGCTCTCATAAGGCTGGCAATGCATCTTACCTCATACTAAAGAGTCAGTAAAATAGATTTGTACCACAGTTCAGGTATAGGAAATATTACACAGTTGAGAAACAAATGCTACACTTTACAGTAACTCTTTAAGCGTAGGGACATTTTTTTACCAATTGCCATGCTTGTCATTATTAAGGTAAATAATCAACTGGTCGGTTTGTTTTTACCAGCTCACTCGTTCCTTTGTTTTTTTACTTCTATGCACCATTGTGGCGAATTATTTTTTTTACTTAAGGGCCACCCAATTGCATTTTTTTACCCTATTGCTATTTCTGGCTTGCGTTGTCCCATAAACATTTTGGCATTCATTTTGCCGAATTGGTTTTTCAGGAAGGTAAGATCCGTTGCATGGACTTACCGGAGAGTTATGTATACTTAGGAAATTCCTGATTACGCAGGCGTTAATCAAAAATATTGCATTATGGATACACCGATTCACACCACTAACGACCTTGAGAAACTGCTGGACACCGATGCATCTTCACTGCTGAACCATCAGTCATCAACCATCCCGAAAGATCATCTCAGCCTGCCCGGCCCGGAGGCGTTTGAAAGGGTTTTCGGGATCAGCGACCGCAACACCCGCACCCTGATCAACCTGTCACGTATCTACAACCATGGAAGGCTGGCTGGCAGTGGCTATCTGTCAATCCTTCCGGTCGACCAGGGGATCGAACATACCGGGGGCAGTTCTTTCGGACCCAACCCGATCTATTTTGACGCGGAAAACATCATCAAACTTGCCATTGAAGGCGGATGCAATGCCGTGGCCACCACATTCGGGGGGCTCGCCCTTCATTCCAGGAAATATGCCCACAAAATTCCTTTCGTTGTGAAGATCAATCACAATGAACTGATGACCTATCCCAACAAGCACGACCAGATCATGTTCGGCAGCGTGGAAGAGGCATGGAACCTGGGCGCCGCCGCCGTGGGTGCAACCATCTATTTCGGAGCGCCGGAGTCGAACAGGCAGATCATCGAAGTGGCCGAAGCATTTGAAAGGGCGCATGAACTGGGAATGGCAACCATCCTTTGGTGCTATACCCGCAACAGTGCTTTCAAAACCGATGAACAGGATTTTCACACTGCAGCAGATCTCACTGGCCAGGCCAACCACCTGGGGGTGACCATCAAGGCAGACCTGATCAAACAGAAACTGCCCGGGGGCAATGGCGGTTTTACCGCACTGAAGTTCGGTAAGACCCATCCCGACATGTACGAAAAGCTTTGTTCTGATCACCCCATCGACCTGTGCCGCTACCAGGTGGCCAATTGTTACATGGGCAAGATCGGGCTGATCAACTCGGGAGGAGCTTCTTCCGGCGAGAGTGATTTTGCCGATGCTGCGAAAACAGCCGTGATCAACAAGCGGGCTGGCGGTTCCGGGCTGATCTCCGGGCGCAAAGCCTTCCAGCGCCCCATGAAAGATGGGGTCAGGCTGCTGAACCTCATCCAGGATGTCTACCTGAATAAAGACATTTCTATCGCATAACATCCAAGCTGAACAAACTCACGGTCGCCACGGCCAACTTGCCTGGTGACCTGGATTTAATTCACAGGGTTTCATCCCGGGAAACACGAAAACACTTTGGATGGCCCGGATCAAAGAAAGAACTAAAGCAATCATGCATGGAATAACCCTTGGATCCCGATGTTGTCGTTATTAATGCACAGTTTTTGAGACGTAAAATTTCAACATAAACCTTCCTGGTTTTATGCAATTGCGTCAAATATTTTTATTAACTTGTATTAAAACTCAGGTTTAATACTAAAAGAAAGATAGTATGAAATTCACAAAAACATTGTTTGGACTTGCCGTAGCTACCGGCATAGGTGCTGTGATAGGCGTATTGTATGCGCCAAAAAAAGGGTCAGAAACGCGCAAAGATCTGGCTAAGAAGCAAAAAGAGTATGAAAAGAAGCTGAAAAAGGAGTACAACAAAACCATTGACAAAGTGGCTGATGAAGTCA
>PWRF01000032.1 GCA_003556325.1 Bacteroidales bacterium
CCAGCTCTTTCCAGTTGTTGCCGAGATCATTTTCGAACCCTGCCCTGGCTCGTATCCGTGTTCTGTTTACCCTGCTTCCGTCAAGATTGTATACATGAGCCCTGAACCTGCGTATTTCTTCAATTCCATCCGGTGACTCATAAAACCGGATACCGTAATCACCATAGCTCACGCCCTCCTCCCGAAGTATCATTAACCGCATCTTTCGGTCGAACACAAACTGAAAACGTTGCGTGCTATTGTTAAAAACAAAATTGCCATGAGCAATGTCGCCGATAATAACAGCCTCCTCTTCCGGATACTTATTCCTGAAATACTCCAGGTCCAGATCCTTTTGCGAAACGCTTCCAAACTCAAAGGGTGGTGCGTTGCCAATCAGGCTTGAATGGAAGAAAACAAACAGAATAAGGCAAATTACGATTTTCATGATGAATGCTTTGGGGATGGGTTAGTACATAGCAGCGCATTAACCATATCCTTATTTATCCGTGTTGAGACATAACACAAAAATATACATTCCATTTAAAAAGAGAAGTTTCGCATGTTTTTATGCGTTTGAAAAATTATTGATTTAGGGCGTTTTAGCTTCAATGCTTTGTGAACCTTAGTGCCTTAGAGCGTCTTGGTGGCTAAATAAAATGCCACTAAACCTCAGACTAAAACACCCACCGTTCACCTCCGTACAGCAACTGTCCGGTTTTGCACATAAAGAACCTGGCGAACATTGCCTGAAAATATATTAAATTTTATGTTAATTTCTGTTTTTCATACATTTACAAACTATGGTACACCCTTTGATCTAACTCATACCAAACCAAAACACCATCCAACCCAAAGGAAAAATATCACTATTTAAGAAAAATGAATTGTTTTTTGGTTTTTTTAGTTCTTTTTTTGCCGAATTTTTAAAACTTTTTCTTATTTTCATCAATGCATAACCCTGTTTAGTGTCCACAATAACTGTTATCAAACATGTCACACCATAATGAAAGAGCAAAGTTTATAGAAGAAACAGGCATCCTGTTTGAGCAGATGGGGCTTACCCGGATGTCCGGAAGAATTTTGGGATACCTGATGATCAGCGACAAGGAAGAAGTTTCCTTTGACGAGATAACCACGGTGCTGCAGGCATCCAAAAGTTCCATCAGCACCAACCTGAAGGCACTTGCCCAGATCGAATTCATCAGGCCTTTAACGATACCCGGCGACAGGAAGACCTATTACATGCTCTCTCCCGATATGGACTGGACCGGGCTGTTTGAAAAGCGCCTGCACACATTGCGGCAACTGTCGGAGCTGTTTGAAAAAGGCCTGGAACTGCGGGTCAACAAGCAGGACAAACCCTCTGAGTGGCTTCGTGGTGCTAAGGAATTCTACGAGTGGGTTGGCCGTGAGTTTCCCGAAATGCTCAGACGCTGGAAAGAAAAAAACCAAAAGTCCTGAGTTAACAAACAAGCTAAAAGCAAACCGGCAGGCAGTTCCCTGGCTTTTTGACCTTTCGACATTTCGACTTTTTGACAGCATGTAAGCACACCGATTATGGCATAACAAGACAGAACGCAACGAACAGAACAAAGTCACTAATAAAACCACAAACCAATGAAAACAAAAAACCTGACCACATTCCCCCTGATGACCTTTTTCCTGGTCACCCTGATCACCAGCACAACCTTTGCACAAGACACGGTGGAGATCATTCGCCGGATGGAACAAAACATGCGGGGCGACGCCTCTTACACCGAAATGAGCATGGAGGTGGTAAGACCGCGGTATACCCGCGAGATCAGCATGCGCACCTGGGCCCTTGGCGACGATTATTCGCTGGTATATGTGACGGCCCCGGCACGCGACGAAGGTACTGCCTTCCTGAAAATCGGCAACGAGATCTGGAACTACCAGCCCAACATCGACCGCACCGTAAAGATGCCTCCCTCTATGATGTCGCAATCCTGGATGGGCTCCGACTTCACCAACGACGACCTGGTGAATGCAACCTCGCTGGTCGACGACTACACCCACGAATTGCTTGGAGAGGAAGAGATAGATGGCCACGCCTGCTACCTTGTTGAGCTGCTTCCAAAACCCGACAACCCTATTGTCTATGAGAAAGTGCTTCAATGGGTAAGCAAAGAACATTATCTGCCTGTGCGCACCGAAAACTATGATGAGCGCGACCAGCTGGTCAGCACCATCCACTTTCGTGAGATCAAAACCCTGGGAGGCCGCAAGATTCCGAGCATTATGGAAATGGTGCCTGAAAACAACGGCGATCAGAAAACCATTATCACCACCCATGAGGCCGATTATGACATCGATATAGAGGAAGACTTCTTTTCCATAGAAAACCTCACGGAGATCAACTAAATACCGCGCAGTCCGGCACAGGGGATGCATCAGCACATACCAGGGCATCTTTACTAAACACCTTTGCCGGACAGCCGCTTCTCCACCGGTCAGTTGTTACACGACCGGTAAATAAACAGAAAACGGGACAGATATTTCAACACAGAAACAAAAAACCAGATGCTAATCACACTCGCATGGCGCAATTTATGGCGCAAGAAAAGAAGGACATTTATCACGGTGAGCTCGGTGATGTTCGCAGTTATCCTGGCCATTGTCATGATGTCGATGGTCAACGGCATGAAACAGCAGATGGTCGACTCCATCATCAGCAACACCACAGGGCACGTGCAGATACAGGACGTGTTATACCACGATGAACCCACCATGGACCATGCCATGGAATACAGCCAGGAAGTAAAGGAGGCCGTGGAAGCCCTTGGCGACGCCGTGAAATATACGGTTCCGCGGATTGAGGGATTTTGCCTGGCATCCAAAGAAGTCAGCAGCCGCGGGGTGTACCTTATGGGCGTCATCCCCGAAAAGGAGAACAGGATGAACGACCTCTCCACACGACTGGTGGAAGGTGAGATGTTCACCCCGGATGACCAATTTGCAGTGATCGCAGAGGGCGTGGCCAATCAGCTCGATCTCGCCCTGGGCGATACCATCGTGATGCTTGGCCAGGGCTTCCAGGGAATGACAGCCGCAGGAAAGTACCCCGTTGGGGGCATCCTGGAATTCCCCCTCCCCGACATGAACAATACCCTGGTCTACCTGCCCCTGCAGGAGGCACAAATGTTCTTTGCTGCCCCGGAGAGATTGAACAGCCTGATCCTGATGCTCGAAGACCCGCGGAAGGCGGATGAAATCGCCAGCCGCCTTAAGGCAGATCTCGACGAGGAATGGTATACCGCCAAAACCTGGGAAGAACTGATGCCCGACAAGGTGGCTGCCTTCGAAGCCAGGGACGCGCAGGTAAGGGTTTTTGCCTGGGTGCTCTACATCGTGGCCGGCTTTGGCATCTTTGGCACCATGATCACCATGATGCACGAACGCCTCCGGGAACTGGGCATCCTGCTCTCCATAGGACTTAAACGGAGCAAGCTTGCCATGGTCTGCATGCTCGAAACACTCTTTATCAGCTTAATAGGCGTGTTGGCAGGCGTGGCCGTGGGCTTTCCAATCGTGTATCGGTTTTACCTGAACCCCATTCAGCTTGGGGCAGATGTGGGGGAGGTTTTGATTGATTACGGAATGGAGCCCATCATGCAATTTTCCATCGCTCCCGACATTTTCATCTCCCAGGGCATCAACATCTTTATCATCGCCCTGATCGTCGGCCTTTACCCGGTGAAAAAGGTCTTCAGGCTGGATATGATCCACGCCGCACGGCATTGAAAATGAACCACTAAATTCGGGGCATTTCGACGTTTCGACGTTTCGACATTTTGACATTAATGACAAATAGTTGCAAAACCATACAGACCATGTACACACTCATCAAAATATCCTTGAGAAACATCTGGAGAAACCGGAGCCGGACGCTGGTGATCACCACCGCGCTGGTGCTGGGCATCATGGGGGGCATTTTTTCGGCCGCCATCAGGCTGGCTGCAGAAGAACAGCAGTTCGAAGACACCATAGAAAACATGGTGTCCCACATCCAGATACACCACCCGGAGTTCATTGCCAACCCCGAGGCACATTATAGGATCCCCGACGGGAAGCGCATTGCTGAAGAGATCGGCGATCAGGCTGGCACAGCAGCCCTTTCAGCCCGGCTGGTGATGGATGGGATGGCCGCCTCCGCCAACATGAACACCGGCGTCCGCATCAAAGGCATCCAAAAAGAAGCAGAATCACAAACTACCAAGCTGGATCAACTCCTGGAGGAAGGCACCTATTTCGAGGAAGACTGGCGTTTGCCTTCCGTGGTCATCGGCAGACAGCTTGCCAAAGACCTTTTGGTCGAGACCGGTTCCCGCATCGTGCTGACCTTCCAGGACATCGACGGCGAGATCGTGAGCTCCTCTTTCCGTGTGGAAGCACTGTATACAGTGACATCCAGGCGTTTTGAGGAAAGAACGGTTTTCGTAAAGGCCGATGTGCTCGGAGAACTTGTCGGAGAGACAGATGCAGTGACCGAAATCGCCATCCTTATTGAGGATGCGGAAAGATACCGCGAGGTTACCGATGACCTGCGCACGCAATATCCCGACCTGGAGATCCGGCACTGGGCCGACATGGAGCCCGCACTGTACTATTCGCTCGAGGTGCTCGACCAAATGCTGATCTACCTGGTGGGCGTGATCATCCTGGGCGTGTCATTCGGACTGCTGAACACCATCCTGATGTCGATCCTGGAAAGGGTGCGCGAGCTGGGCATCCTGCTATCCATAGGCATGAAGCGAATGAAGGTCTTTTCGATGGTGGTGATGGAAACCACCATGGTCGCCCTCATAGGGGGTGTAGCCGGACTGATCCTGTCGTTCTTCATGATACGCATTCTTAACCAGCACGGCGTAAACATCCCGGGTGGCGAGGGTCTGGAGGACTTTGGCTTTGCATCCGTCCTCTACCCTGACCTGCCCACGTCATTCTATTTTGAGATCGGCGGGGTGGTCATCCTCTTTGCCATCCTTGCATCCATCTACCCGGCCTGGAAGGCCATCCGCCTCGCCCCGGCAGAAGCCGTCAGGGCAGAGTAAAACCAAACACAAACCCTCAAACATATAATCATGCAAACAGTAATTAAAACAGAAGGCTTATCAAAAACCTACACCAACACAGCGGTGCCCGTTCATGCGCTGAAAGATGTGAACCTGGAGTTCAAAGAAGGTGAATTCACCGCCATCGTAGGTCCGTCAGGAAGCGGAAAAACCACCTTCCTGAACGTCATCGGCGGCCTCGACAAGCCCACGAAGGGCAAAGTTGTGATCGACGACATAGATATCGCCACCATGAAGGAAAGCAAGCTATTTGATTTCCGGATGCGGCATATCGGCTTTGTCTTCCAGGCCTATAACCTGATCCCCGTGCTCACCGCCGTGGAAAACGTCTCGTTCATCATGTTGCTGCAGAAACGGCCCAAAAAGGAGATGGAGCAGCGAGCAAAGGAGATGCTCGAGCAGGTCGGCCTGTCTGACAAGCTCAACACCCGTCCGGCACAGCTCTCCGGCGGACAGCAGCAGCGTGTGGCCGTAGCCCGCGCCCTGGCATCCCGCCCCGACTTCGTGCTGGCAGACGAACCAACGGCCAACCTCGACACCGAGTCGGCATTCAACCTGCTCGACATCATGGCGCGCCTCAATAAAGAGGAAAACATCACGCTGATCTTTTCCACCCACGACCAACGCGTGATCGACAGGGCCAGACGCGTGATCACCCTCGTCGACGGCGCCGTCGACAAAGACGAACACTTCGAAAGAAACTAACAATCTACTTTTGTCTTTTTGTCATTTTGTCTTTTTGTCCTTTTGTCATTATATACAAACAATGCGTATCCTCCTCACCCTAGCCTGGCGCAACCTGTGGCGCAACAAGCGACGTACACTGATCACGGTCAGTTCGGTGCTCTTTGCCTATGTGCTCGCCACCGCCCTGCTTTCATTTGCCAAAGGATTCCAGCAGCAGATGACGGAAACACTGATCAGGCAGGAGACAGGCTATCTGCAGATCCAGGATGCGCTGTACTTTGATGAGCCCTCACTGGACCACACCCTGGCATACGAAGAAGAGGTGAAAGAAGCACTGGCAGCGCTGGATGACGAAATCTCCTACGTGGTGCCGCGGATCAGCGGATTCTCGCTTGCCGCAAAGGAAATGTCGACACGTCCCGCGATGGTCACCGGCATCCTGCCCGAACAGGAAAACAAGATCCGCAACCTCAGCGGGAATATGGTAAGCGGGGAGATGTTTGGCGCAGATGACGACTATGCTGTGATCGCCAGCGGACTTGCCGATATGCTGGAGCTTGGCATCGGCGACACCCTGATCCTGATCGGTCAGGGCTACCAGGCCCTAACAGCCACCGGGATGTTTAAGGTTGGCGGCATCATCGAATTCCAGCTGCCCGAACAAAACAACACCGCCGTGTTTCTGCCCCTGAAAAAGGCACAGTGGTATTTTGCCGCAGACAACCGGCTTACCAACCTCATCATCATGCCAGCAGACACTGACAGGATCGACTACCTGGCGGGCGCATTGCGCAACAGGCTGGATGATGAATGGTATACCGCCAAAACATGGAGGGAACTCATGCCCGATATGGTAGGCCTGATGGAGATGCAAGACACTGTGTATACAGGCATCACCTGGATATTTTATGTGATTGTGGGATTTGGCATATTCGGCACCATCCTCACCATGCTCTACGAGCGCATGCAGGAATTTGGCATCTTGTTGTCGATCGGCATGAAACGCTTTCAGCTGGGACTGATAGCCTTTATTGAAACCATATTGATCTGCTTGCTGGGCATTGCGGGCGGTATACTTGCCGCTCTGCCCATTGTGTATTTCTTCCAGATATTTCCTGTTGAGTTTACAGGAGAAATGGCAGACTACATCCTGCGCTTTGGTATGGAACCCGTCTTTCCTTTCCTGATCGACAAGCAGATCTTTTTCAACCAGGCATATACCGTTTTTGGCATTACCCTGCTGATCGGCCTCTACACCATGCGAAAGATATACGCGGTAAACATCCTTGAAGCAGCGCAAAACTGACAGAGAAACAAGCAAATCCATATAAAATGCATACCCTGGTCAAAATATCGTGGCGGAACATCTGGCGGAACAAAAGGCGCAGCCTGGTGATCATGACCGCCATTGCCCTGGGGCTCTGCGGCGGACTGTTTATCTCTGCCGCATATATGGGTTTGATGAATCAGACCATTGAGGAGAGTATTTACACACAGCTTTCTCACATCCAGGTCCACCATCCCGACTTTATCAGGGACAGGGAGTTGCGTCATGCTATTCCCGGTGCCGGCGACATTGCAGAAACCCTCCGGAGAAATGACAAGGTGAGGGCTGTAGCTCACCGGGCAGTGACTGATGGCATGGTGGCATCGCCGCATCTCAGCACGGGTGTAAGCATCCGGGGAGTCCACCCTGAGGAGGAACGACAAACCACAAGCTTTCATGAACAGATAGAGCGGGGCACCTATTTTACGGAAAACGGCCGCATGCCTCCGGCAGTGATTGGCAAGGCCCTGGCCGATGACCTGCAAAGCGGGCCGGGTTCACGCATCGTACTGACATTCCAGGACACACAGGGAGAAATGATAAGTGCTTCGTTCCGTGTGGAAGGCATCTTCCGGTCTGCTGCATCAGCCTATGAAAAAGGAAATGTCTTTGTCAGAGCCAGGGATCTGGCACAACTGACCGGCGGTGACGAAGCCATCACGGAGATCGCCATCCTGCTAAAGGACGAAAAGTACATTGGGGAAATACG
>PWRF01000146.1 GCA_003556325.1 Bacteroidales bacterium
ATTTACTGTGATCTCCTGGTCAAGGTTTTCATACAGGTAGGTAAGATCGGTGTAATCATCGATCACCTCTTCGTTAACCGACCAGCCCAGCACCTGGTAACCGTCGTCGGGGATTGCCGTAAAGAGCACGTCTTTCCCTTCCTCGACTTCGTCGCCGCTTGCGATGGCATCGCCATCGACCTCTGCTATCAGGTCACCGCCGGTTCCAACGACGTTGAAGTTGACAGCGTATGTTTCTGGCGGGATTTCTTCAAAGCCAACATTTACGGTAATTTCCTGGTCGAGGTTTTGGTACATGTAGGTTAGCTCGGTGTAATCATCGATCACCACGCCGTTGAGGGCCCACTGGCTGACCTGGTATCCGACGTCGGGGATGGCTGTAAAGAGTACGTCTTTCCCTTCCTCGACTTCGTCGCCGCTCGCAATGGCATCGCCATCGACCTCGGCTGTCAGGTCACCGCCGGTCCCTACCACGTTGAAGTTGACCGCATAGGTTTCTGGAGGGATTTCTTCAAAGGCGACATTTACTGTGATCTCCTGGTCGAGGTTTTGGTACAGGTAGGTTAGCTCGGTGTGGTTATCGATCACCACGCCATTGAGGGACCACTGGCTGACCTGGAATCCGGCATTTGGTGTGGCGGTAAATAGCACATCGCTGCCTTCTTCGACAATGTCGCCGCTCGCGATGGCATCGCCATTGACCTCGGCAATCAGGTTGCCTCCGGTTCCCACGACGTTGAAGTTGACAGCGTATGTTTCTGCCGGGATTTCCTCGAATGCGACGGTTACGGTGATCTCTTGGTCGAGGTTTTGGTACAGGTAGGTTAGATCGGTGTGATCATCAATCACCACGCCATTGAGGGCCCACTGACTGACCTGGAATCCGGTATTTGGTGTAGCGGCAAATAGCACATCACTGCCCTCTTCGACATCGTCGCCGCTCGCAATGGCATCACCATTCACCGAAGCTGTCAGGATCCCGCCGGCACCTACTACATTGAAATTCACAGGAAATGTTTCCACTACTGCTTCAATAGTGAAATCTACAGTAACAATGGCTGATGAGCCGGTTGTATATACCGACTGCACTCCGGCTGTATGCTCACCTCCGGGAAGGTTGGTAAACAAATATGAATTTTCCATGGTTTCGTGAGCGACCATGTCATCATTTAAGTATACATTGAAACCTGAAAAGGCCTTTGATCCTTGAACTTTTTCCCCATGTTGGATGATTGACGGAAGGTGACCGGTTGGGCTCAATTCACCCTGCCTGGTCATAACAGGATCCATACTGCTAGAAGTCAAACCCTTGGACTCAACGAGTACTTTCTCACCGAAACTAGTAGTAATCCACAGGTTAATGAAAAAGTCACCCATTGAAGATGGGTTAATTGAATAATCACTTAAATCATCTATTGGGGCAATAACAGAAATACCATTTGGCCCTGTGACATCAGCAGTAAGACATGGATATGCATCATCAGGCACATGACCTTGCGGCTGAATGAGGATGCCCACCTGGCTATAACCTCCTACATAAATGTCACCCAAGTCAACTTCTTCTTCCCAGTCGTCGTTTTCTGCAGTAAATAATGGACCTACTGTTTCAATGATTTGAAAGTTTGACCAATCCACGATGTGTACCAGGTATTCGTAGCTTGCTGATGGAATACCCCATTGAAGATGATGGAAGTCCACGAAGCTGATCTTTGCATCCGGATAAGGACTAAGGTTAAAAACAGTACCATAGACCATCTCATCTGACTGATAGTATGCATTAGGACTAGCGGGGATAGCCCCATCATGCTGATAAAGCATCAACAGCTCGGCAGGGTTCCATGTTAACAGGGCTTCGCCTTCCGGCAAGCCTTCGGTAGTTATCTCGACTTCTGTCGGTTCAAGAATAACGTCCTGCATAAAAATATCAACGTGTACGTTAGCCCCGGAAACCGTAAACGACTCTGTTTCGGTTTCGTAGCCTGCGGCATTGACGGTAGCTGTATAATTCCCGTCGGGGAGTTGTGTGCTAGCCAGGCCGTCAGAGCCTGTTGTAAGGTTTGTACCATTCACGTTGATTGTTGCCCCGGCTATGGGAGCGGCTGGAGTTGCATCTTCTTTTACGTGGAAAGTGACCAGGCTTGCGTCTTGGGAATCGCCCCAGAGTTCAAGCATTACATCATATTCAAGAACGTCAGCCGTACCCTCTGTAGCATTATACTGGTATGCACTATTATCACCATCTCCCTGTTCAGCTGCCATCCAAAGGAACCAACCTCCGGAACCTCCTGCCGCGTCAATTTGCACTGATACCCAGCCATTGCTTAGGTTCACCGGAGTATTCAACTCCATTTCAAATTTATACATGTCAAATTGGCCCTCCCACACTGGTCCGGCATTATACACCATCGCGTCAATGGATTGCTCGGAAACGGGATTGTTCCAGTTGGGCTCCGAGCCGCTGTTGTCGTAAAAACGTACGATGAATGGCTCTGACCCTGATGGTGTCCAGGTTGTCCAACCGTCATCAAAAGTCAAAGCAAGACCGTGAACAACAACCCGTGTAATTTCGTTGATGGATGGGTTTGAAAAATTATCTGCAACCTCGTATACATTTGGAGGGCTGTTTACGGAAGTAGCAGCAGTGCCACCCGGCTCATACGCATGCCAGAGCAGCTGTTCGTTTATTTCTGTGAAAGTGGCCTGCACTGTATGATCATTATTCATGCTGATCGTGGTGCGACCAAGGCTGGGATCGGCTACCGGACCAGACCAGCTGTCGAAAGTATTTCCCAAGTCGGGTAGAGCATTCAATTGCACTGTCGTGTTTTCAACGTAACCATGATCTCCCGGACCGGGTGTTACGGAGCCGTTTCCCACGGGGTCAAGCATGGTAAGTACGACCGGGGGAGAATCCATGACATTGTTAATCCAGTCTGCAAAATAGCTAACCCGGGCGTAGACACCGGGCCGATCGGGATTAGCTCCTGGCACAGGACCCCAGCTTGTTATACCAGCAAGTTTTCTTTCGCCTAGTTGCCCGGTGGGTACAGTAAGTGGTCCCCCACTATCTCCAGGTCCGCTATCAGCGGTCCCGCTACCAGCAAGAAGCATGTCGTCCGTTATTTGTCCCGGAGGATAAGTGGTGTCATCGATGCCACGAATTGGTACCTCGGCCATCTGAAGCATATTGGCGGGTTGACTACCATCCGGTTGGGTAGCACCCCATCCCGTAATTTCAGCAACAACTCCCGGGTTTGTCATTCCACCATTTGCATCTGCTTCGGTCACAATGTCAATGGCTGCAACCCTGTTGTCAAGATTAAAATCGCTCTCAAGCTTTAACAAGGCGATGTCGTATGGAAATGCATTTGGATCATAATCGGGGTAGATGATGACAAGATCGACCATACGCATCTGATCAAAGTTCGGACTAAGAGTCAGGTCATCGCCCCCTGCAAACACTGCATAAGCCAGATCGGGGTTTTCAACACAATGGGCAGCGGTTACCACCCAATCCCCTGCGATGATGGCTGCTCCACACTGTAAGCCCCAGCCTGTTCCAGGATTAACAGCCAGAGCAGCGTGCCATGGATGATCTTCAATAAAGGCATCATCACCGCCAACAATGCGCTGAAACCTTTCCCTGGCAAATTCGGGTGACACTTGTTCAAGAGTTAGCTCAGGACTGTCTGGAGCCCGCTCAAATTCTTCGGTAATCAGCGTTTTCCGAAGTTCTTTTTGGTTGGTGGATTCTGTAATTCCCTGACCCTGTATCAGAAAGGGAACCATACATAACAACCAAATAAGTGTAATTGCTTTTTTCATAGTAAGTTGTTTTGGTTAGAAAATGAAAATATTATAAGAAAAACTATGTGTATGCATGCATACCAATCAATGAAAAAGTAAAATATATCAAGGAGATCAGCGCATCGAAATTAGAACATTTTTCTTAAAAACACAAAAAAACAAACTAAAATAGATGAATCTCCCGGTCAAATCAACAAATTAATTAGAAATTAACCGTTTATCATGCATTTATTTCTGAAAAGCGAGCTCGTGAGTTCATAAAAAGCCATCTTTATATAATTGGTAATCATGTTTTTGCAGGATGTGCCACCACGTTGCAAATGAATACCTTTTGGCATATATTAGCCCATGTCAGACAGCTTGCTGCCGGATAAAAGCACAATGGCGAAAAACTATAGTTGGAGTTGAAGCAGCACGTGTTCAGTTCAGCAGGATCATCTGCCGGCTCATTACAGCCCCAGGCGCTTGCATGCGGTAAATGTAGACGCCAGCGGGGTAGGGGTGGCCGTTAAAAACAACCTCATGCCGGCCGGGGTTCTTATGTTCATCTACCAGGGTCTTTACGTGTAAGCCTTCCATGTTAAACACGTCAAGGCGTACATCTCCTCCCCGGTCAATTTTAAAGGGTATCGTGGTGGAGCCCCGGAAAGGGTTGGGGTAGTTCTGCTCCAGCTGGCCGCTTTGGTCATCTGATGGCTCTTCCGTGGACACATTAGTCCGGTTCCCGTGGATGGATATGTTGTCGAAACGGTTGTTGCCGGAAGTGCCGGATGCCTCTTCCCCGGTAAACAGAATCCTGATTTGGAGATCCGGGTTGTTTTCGACCTCCTCATAACCGGTGAGATCAACTTCCTGGACCTGAAATTGCTCACCGACATATTCCACCGCATCCACATAAGTCCAGCTCAAGCCTCCATCAGGCGAGTAATGGATCTCCTGTTGCCGGGCGCCGTTGGTGGTTCGGTGCACGGCATACCTAAGCACCAGGTTTTCAAAGTTTTCTGACGATGCGGAGATGATCAGCTCCCTTGTGTCCGAGGGATTCCTGACGCGCAGGCCGTACCCGGCATGGGCATCCTGCTGGCTGTTTTGTGTTGTTCCGTCGGTTCTGTCCATATAACCTTCGCCCGTGCCCGGGTAGCTGATGGAAGCCCCATCAGGAAACAGCGACCAATCGGAATCTGCGAAATGGATATGACCTTCGGGCAGGTTGTTGAAATGCCAGTAATGCATCAGGGACTTGTCTTCTACTTCAAGAGTAAACTGCCTGCTCTCCTGAGCCTGTGCGTTATCAGAAACCAGGACAGTAAAGGAGAAGACGCCGGCTTCTGATGGCGTGCCTGAGAGTCTGCCGTTCGATTCCAGCGTCAGCCCGCCGGGCAGGGTTCCATCCGTAAGGCTGTAGCTGTAAGGAGCTTCTCCGCCGGATGCGGTAAAGTAATGGGGCGGATAGCTTTCGTGAAGGTATCCTGTGGGTGGGGGAAAGGGGCTTATGGTGAGCTCTGTCGCCTGGCCAGCCAGCACCACGTTGTCAAAACGATTGTTCCCGTCGCTTCCCGAAGCTTCATCCCCGGTGAACAGGATCTTAAACCGGAGGCCGGGGTTGTCTTGTGCCTCCGGGATGTCGCCCAGGTCGAACTGGTGTACGACAAAATTTTCCGTGACGGAGTATGTTTCGCTCAGCTGGGTGTAGCTCTCACCTGCATCGGCCGAATAGTAGAGCGTTTGTTCACGGGCCCCGTTGGGTGTTCTGCGTGTGGCGTATGATAATACGATGTCTTTGTATCCTTCGGATGAAGCGCGTATGATGAGTTGCCGGGTGTCTGACGGGTTGCGTGCCCGCAGGCCATAGCCGGCTCCGGCTCCCTGGTGCGCGTTCATCTGCGTGCCATCCGTCCGGTCCATATAGCCTGCTCCGGTTCCGGGATAGGTGATCACGCCGGGAGCGTTCATACTCATATCTGCCTCCACAATCTGCAGCTCGTCCTCGGGCAAATTGTTGAAGTGCCAGTAATGGATCAGACCCGCCTGAAAGTGTGCCGTCACCTCTTTGTCACCTTCCATTACAAAGGAGGCCCCTTGCGCATTAGGATCCTCCAGCCTTTCCCAGTGGCTGAAACGGTAGCCCGGTGCCGGGACGGCTTCAAGGGTAACTTCCATCCCTTCAAAATAGATTCCCTCCCAGGAAGGTTCCCCTTCGCCGGTTTCCACCGTATTTACGCGTACCGTGCCTTGCGATGGGTTCACCACGTTTACCTTGAGTAATGCTTCATCACCGAGGTTAAACTCCTCTGCCAGGTATTGCCGCATGTAATCCCCGCGCTGCAGCGCAAAGTCGCGCATCACATCCACTTCATCCTCCCACGACTGCATGTTTTCAGGCATGCGCCAGCGATGAATGTGTTCAGGCATCTCTGGCTTGTAGGTTTCATAAAAATCTTCCAGTACGCTCAGGACCCTGTTTTCTTCGAACGATGTGTTGAGGAGGTCTGTAAAACGGGTGATAAAATGCTGTTGGTAGGTGTCGTTTTCCATCAGCTTTCGCAGGATGAAGGTAGACCAGGGTGGGTTGGGCCAGTCCGGGCCGTGTTCTTCCAGCGCAAAGCTAAGCGTGTTGTGTGCCGGGCCTTCGTTCACCCCGGTGACATAATCGAAGTCCAGGCCGAAGCCGAAATCCAGGTCGAAAACCTGCCAGCGCCACCGGCCATCGAGGCCTTCGGGTGCACCGGGGTCGTATTCGTCTGTGAAATAGCGCCAGTACTGGATGTTGTTCCCGGGCCAGTCGGTGTTCATCACATAGATCTGGCCAATCTGGTAGTTGGTGAAGTTTTTGACATCCATGCGGGTTTTGATCTCCGCATAATTGTCCGGGTCTGCTACGCCGGGGCTTTCCAGGAAGTCCAGCATATCCTCATAGTGCTGGATGCCGTCAGGGTTGCCCCTGTCGAGCTGACCATCCCGCTCAAGGATGGTATAATCCATCTCATCACTCAGCCCGTAATGGGTCTGCATGTACCTGTTGTCGAGCCTGTCGCGTATGGTGTGCACGCCCCAGTATTCGCCGTTCAGGAACACGATGGCGGGGCGGGAATACTGCAGGTCGAGCTCCAGGTCCTTCATCAGCGATTGCATAAAGGCGTCCCTGAAGATGGACTCGCTCCAGTCGTTGCCGCTGTTGCGCAGGATAAACCTCTTGTACTCGTGAATCTCCTTGTCGGGGAAAAGCTGGTAGTCGACCCAGGTAGTGCCGTAGTCTCTCCGGGCATACATACGTAAAGATTTTCTGGGCCTGTTGCGGCTGGTCCCGCCGTGTATCCGGGCACCCATGTCCTGCGAGAATGCCAGGTTGCCGTTTTTCTCAAAGAATTCGAAATGCACCAGGCGTTCCCATTCGCGGCCCCGCTGGTTGTAGTTGGTGTGGTTGCCATGCACATAGATGCCGGAGTCTGCATGGAAAAATGCGCTTTCGTGTGCTGTGATGGATATCAGCGGCAGGGAGTAGCGGTGAAAAGCCTGTTCATCCACCAGATAGCTATGGGTCTCCGTCTGACCAGGGCGCCCGTTGGGCAAAAACGCCCGTGCACGTATGGTGTTGATCTTAAAGATCTCTCCCGCCGGCGGCAGCCAGTTTTCGTTGTAATGATGCCCTTCTCCCAGGTTGTTGGTGGGGATGAGTGAGATAGTGTTGGGATCACCTTCCCGGCTTGTGATGGGGATGGGGGCATCATACACGGCACTTGTGCTGTCCGGGATGCTGCCATCCGTTGTATATCTGATCAATGCTGCAGGCATCACACCCGTGATGACATACTCACCCGGCGCCAGTTCCTCACCATCAAAGAAGATGGTGGCATCCGGGATGGGGTTCCCCTCAGGATCTTCCACCACGAAGGTTAAGGTGGCGGTGCCGGGCCCATAGGGCGGCTCCGGGTCATCCGGATCGTCCGGGTCATCGGGGTCGATC
>PWRF01000202.1 GCA_003556325.1 Bacteroidales bacterium
GGTGCAGCCAATGGCCCATAAGTCAACCGCAGACCGCAACATTTTCTGATATTTTGACTTTAAGCCCTTTCGCCCTTTTGTCATTTTGTCCTTTCGTCCTTTTGTCTTTTTGTCTTTTTGTCTTTTTGTCTTTTTGTCCTTTTGTCTTTTTGTCCTTTCGTCCTTTTGTCTTTTTGTCTTTTTGTCCTTTTGTCTTTTGTCTTTTTGTCCTTTCGCCCTTTTGTCATTTTGTCCTTTCGTCCTTTCGTCCTTTTGTCTTTTTGTCTTTTTGTCCTTTTGTCCTTTTGTCCTTTTGTCTTTTTGTCCTTTCGTCCTTTTGTCTTTTTGTCTTTTTGTCCTTTTGTCCTTTTTTAAAAACAAACCACATGCAAAACAAGCTGAAGGTTCATCCGCGACTCATTACCAGCCTGGGGTTGCATTCAGCCGCCATTATTGCCTTTCAGCTTGCACTGATGCAACTGATCTCCATCGTGCAATGGCACCACTTTGCTTACATGATCATATCTATCGCTATGCTGGGCTTCGGTGCCAGCGGGACATTGCTGGCGCTGGCCAGGGAAAAACTGCTGCGAATGAGCGACTGGCTGGTGCCTTTGCTTATGACAGTCAGCGGATTGTTTATGATGGTGGCCTTTACCATAACCAGGCTTGACATCCTTCAGTTTGACGTTTACCTCCTTTTCCTTGAAAGATCACAGATACCTATTCTTGCTGCCAACTACATCATCTTTTTTGTTCCCTTTTTTGCCGGGGCACTGGCTATAGGCATTGTCTTTATCAAATTTGCAGACAAGATCGGCACCTATTATTTCTCTAACCTTATCGGTTCGGGTGCCGGTGGTATCCTGGTCCTGTTTCTGTTTGGAAATATTTTCCCGCAGCAGATCCCGCCGCTTGTCGGATTGCTTTCGGTACTGTCGGGACTGATCAGTATGCCCAAAAAGTACCGCACGGGACATATAGCCCTTGCTTCTGCGGCGATGCTGGTGGCCCTGGTGATTGTGAGCCAGCCTGGCAAGATCCCCATGTCGCAATACAAAAGCCTGGCACAAACCCTGAACCTCCCTGAGGCAGAAGTCGTTCACAGCGAACCCGACATTCATGGCCTTATCGATGTGGCAGCCTCCCCTGCACTGCGATTTGCTCCGGCCCTGAGCCTCTCCTTCATAGGGGAAGTGCCTGTAAAAAAACATGTGTTTGTAGACGGCAACTTTTATGGTGTCATCCCGGATTACAAAAAGGGGCAAAGCAGCCATATCCTGGATTACACCACACAAAAGCTGCCGTGGGTGATAGGTGAACGTAACAGGATACTGATGATCAATGCAGGCGAGGGCGCTCCGCTTGCTCACGCATTCAGCCATGATCCCGGGCACGTTGACGCCGTAATACCCAATGCAGGCGTTGTAAACCTAATGCAGGACAAATTTGCGGAAGCCTCAGGCAATCTTTTCCTGCACGAGAACCTGAGCATTCATACCGTTGAGGCACGCAATTACCTTGCCTCCGTGAAAACTCCGGAGTTTGACCTGATCTCCCTGCCTCAACAGGAGGCGTTTGGCGGAACGGCCGGTATCAATGCACTCCAGGAAAATTATACCATGACGCTTGAATCGTTTGAACTCATGTGGGATCTTCTCGGCCCCGGGGGTGTGATCAGCGTGTCGGCCTGGATGGATTACCCCTCCCGTACAAATTTAAAGATCCTCGCCACGCTTGTCAACACTCTCCAAAACAAAGGCATAGAGGAGCCGCACCGCCATATAGCCGCCATTCGTTCGTGGGGGACGGTTACTTTCATCTTAAAAAAATCACCCCTCAATGATCAAGAGGTTAGCGACATCCGCGAGTTCAGCCGCCAGATGTATTTTGACCCCCTGCTGCTTCCCGGTTTGCAGCCAGGAGAAAGACAACGATACAACAGCATTGAAGATGAAGCCTTTTTTACTTATGTAGACAGGATCATGAGAAGCGATGAGGGCTTCCTGGAAAGCTACGGGTTCATGATACATCCGGCCACGGATGACAAGCCTTATTTTTCCCAGTTCCTCAAACTGCAGAACGTCCGTAAGCTGTCGGAAATATTTGGCGGAGACCACGTTCCCTTCCTGGAGCTCGGCTACCTTGTGGTGGTCATTACGCTGGCGCAAAGCACATTGCTTGCCTTGCTCTTCATAATACTGCCTTTGTTGCGACTGCGGAAAAGCAGGAAAGGGAAAGGCGGCACATTTCTCTATTTCGGCGCACTGGGGGTGGGATACATGTTTGTTGAGATCATTCTCATACAGCGCTTTGTGTTGTATTTTGGGCATCCCGTGTATGCATTGTCTGCCGTTATCAGCACCATGCTCATTGCAAGCGGCGCAGGCAGCCTGTTGTCCGGCAGGATCCGCGCAGTGCCTGCGTCACCGGCACGCATAGGAGTGATCATAACACTCATGCTGCTCTTTTATACTTTTTTCCTGACCCCGGTTTTACAAGGAACAATTGCCAGCCCCATCCCCCTGAAAATCATCATCAGCCTGCTTCTGATCGGCATCCCTTCATTTTTTAAAGGGATGATGTTCCCTCTCGGGATTCGCTACCTGTCGGATTATGACGCCAGCCAGACCGCCTGGGGCTGGGGTATCAACGGCTCTTTTTCTGTGGTGAGCACCTCGCTGGCCATGCTGATTGCCGTGGAAAAAGGCTTTATGGCAGTCATGAGCGTGGCCGTGATCTGCTATGCCGTAGCATTCGGGGTATTTGCATTGCATAAATGGTTCTTCAGGACCAAAGAAAGCTGATCATTTTTCATCCTTGCGTCAATTAATTCCCACCACTATGATTACCAGCATTAGCAACCCTTTGATTAAAAAAGTCATTAAGCTGCAACAAAAGTCCGCTGAGAGGAAAAAAACCGGGCTGTTTGTCGCCGAGGGGCGCCGTGAGGTGTCGCTGGCACTGAAAAACGGCACAAAAGCCGTCCACTTGCTGATCTGCAGTGATATTTACAACACTGACGCAGATTATCCCATTGACATACAAGACCATGAAAATATCCTTACCCGGGTATCGCGGGCGGCATACAACAGGATGGCATACCGGGGTGACGCAGAAGGTGTGATCCTGGTTGGGCAGCAGCAAAGCTGGCGCCCTGAACAACTGGTGTTACCCGCGGATCCCCTGGTGCTGGTTCTGGAAGGCATAGAAAAGCCCGGAAACATCGGAGCTATAATGCGCACGGCGGATGCGGCCGGGGTGGATGCACTCGTTCTGGCCGGTGCCAGGACAGACATTTACAACCCAAACGTCATCCGCAGCAGCCTGGGATGCATTTTTTCGCTTCAGCTGGCAAGCGCCACCACAGAAGAGAGCATTGCATGGGTCCGCGACGCAGCAAACTGGCCGGAGGGCAAAAAACCAACAGTAGTTGCGGCATCCCTTCAGGCAAACAACTGGTATTTCAATACCGATATGAAAGGCCCGGCGGTGCTTTTGTTCGGCACTGAAGACGAGGGCTTGTCGTCAGGGTGGAACGCGGTTGCGGATAAACCGGTAAAAATACCGATGCTGGGCGACATCGACTCCCTCAACGTATCTGTTTCGGTAGCCATTTTAACCTACGAAGCTGTCAGGCAAAGGCACGGATCATGACCTGCGGCGCCGGATCTCCTTTTTCAGGAGGAACAATTCACGCGAGGTCTGGCCTGCCACTGAGGTGTTTTCCTCGGCCCGGCGAATGAGGTAAGGAACAACGGTCTTCACGGGGCCATAAGGGACATACTTGCATACCTGGTAGCCTTTTTCGGCAAGATTGTAGGATATGTGGTCGCTCATCCCGAGCAGCTGGGCAAATGAAACGTGGTCATGGCCGGCGGGGATGCTGAGCTCTTTCATCAGCTCAGCCGCGCCGGCACAGCTTTTCTCGTTATGGGTGCCGACACAGACAGACGCTATATCAAGGTTCCTGATGCATAGCTCCGTTGCATCATCAAAAGCCTTGTCGGTAGCATCCTTATCGGGATAAATGGGTGATGGATAGCCCATTTTCAGGGCTCTTTCGCGTTCCTTCTCCATATATGCTCCACGCACCAGCTTGAAAGCAGCATAAATTCCTTTTTCACGGGCTTTGGAAATAAACTCTTCCAGGTAAGAAAGCCTGTCGTGCCGGTACATCTGGAGAGTATTAAAAATCATGGGAGCTTTCCCGTTATAACGAAACATCATGTCCTCTGTCAGCTGGTCTGCCACATCCTGTATCCAGCTTTCCTCTGAGTCTATCATCACAGGGACGCCCTTGCTGACCCCGTACGAGCAAACCCTGTCAAACCTCTCTTTTACCCGTTCATAAGAATCTTTTTCCTCCTCCGACAAGGGCTTACCCGCCTGAATCTTTGCGAGCAAATCGAATTTTGCCATCCCTGTTGGCTTAAAAACGGCATACGGAATGTGTTTCTCCACAGCAGCTTTATCGATGGTAGCCATGATCTGATCACGGGTATAGTCAAAGTCTTGCTCCGTTTCTTTCCCCTCGGCAGAATAGTCAAGAATGGTCGAAATACCGGAGGCCCCCAGCTGCTTAATGACAGGCTCACACTCTTCTATCGTTTCGCCACCACAAAAATGACTGAAAACAGTTGGCTTTAATGCCCACTTGACAGGCAAGTGAAGCCAAAGTGCAAACTTCAGCAACATCGACCCCGTCTTTACCAACCCCGGGCTGCCAACAAGACGAAAAAGCCAGTACGCCTTTCTCAGTTTCCTGTTATTCTTATCGTGAAAAGCAATTTCTGTATTATCAAAATTCATCATGGGAAAAAGAAGTATAAATCAAGACATTACGGATTTATTTTGGCCTGAGCATAAGTCCGAGGGGATCGACGAACGGGCTTAGTATGGATTTTTTTTCTGGCGCGGATTCATCAATAATATCCTCGGCACACGGGACAATACTCAGCACGGGAATTTCAGATTTATCAAGGATGCGTTCGGCATAATTGGGAGTAAAGATCTCCTGTATGCGGCTCCCCTTTTCGGCCACTATCATGATCAGGTCTGCCATTACTTCGTCTGCAAAATTCAGCAGGGCTTCGGGCCAGCTGTAATCAGGATTGATTAAAAGATCAGCGGTCACGGGGACATTGTTTTCTTCAAAGAAATTCGTGACACGCTTTAAAAGCGCTTCTTTGTTGATGATTTTGGCTTTGTTGTCATGGGACAGGAAGCCAAAAACCCTGATTCGGGCACCAAAAAACCGGGAGAACTTAGCCGCCTGTGTGACCTTTTGCGTACTTCTGCGTGAAAAATCAATCGGGATGACAATGTTGTGATAGCCCACGTGCTGGTTTTTCTCTTTTACCACCAG
The DNA here is from genome assembly GCA_003556325.1 of Bacteroidales bacterium. Taxonomy (GTDB): domain Bacteria; phylum Bacteroidota; class Bacteroidia; order Bacteroidales; family UBA7960; genus PUPG01. Next base: position 5,348 of record PWRF01000202.1, read on the forward strand.
CGTTGGTACGCTCGCGCTGCAAACCAGCTTGTATGGATAACTTCCCACAAGGTGTTTCTGGCCCTTTTTCTTATCGGCACCAATCACGATAAAATCCACCTTAAGCTGATCTGCCGTTTCCGTAATGGTTTCTATCACCTGGCCGGAGCGGATCAGGTGCGTAACCATTAATCCATTATGATCAGACAGGTTTTTTGCGAGTTCCGCCAGCGCTTTTTCTGCATCACTGGCATTTGCTTTCGTTTTTTGTTTCCGGGGGATGATATGGAGAAGATATATGTGATAGCCAAATATGCGGGCCATCGCAGAGGCATGATCCATGGCATGGGAGGAAACCTCCGAGAAGTCTACCGGTACGAGAACCGCCCCCTGATCATGTGCACGCATTGGATGGGTTGTTAAGATGCATTATAAAATTACACTTTTTTTCCATAAGGCAAACCCAATTGCACAACCTGAAGATTTACCTGTCAAGTTCAATTTTTTTAATGTTGTCAAAATATCAGCAAGTTCATCTGCGCAGCCCAAGTGCTGCGCCTTCTGACAGTGTAAACCTATTTCAGGACGAGACACTTCTTACTTCTTACTTCCTACTTCAAACCCCTCACCCCACACTATCCTGTGGGAAGTTCATAAAACAGCGGGGCTCCAGGCCCGATGGGCAGCCCTGCCACAATCCAGGCGATAAGCATGATAAGCCAGGCTATCAAAAATATGATGGTATAGGGCAGCATGGTGGCAATAATGGTCCCGATGCCTGCTTTTTTGTCGTAGCGCTCCATAAATGCCACGATCATGGCAAAGTACGACATCATGGGTGCGATCACGTTTGTCACGCTATCGCCCACCCGGTAGGCAAGCTGGGTAAACTCCGGGGAATAGCCCAGCAGCATAAACATGGGAATAAATACGGGTGCCATGATGGCCCATTTTGCGCTGGCACTTCCGACTACCAGGTTAATAAAGGCCGACACGAGTACCATGGCTATCATCAGCGGGATCCTGCCCAGTCCGAGCGACCCGATAAAGTTTGCCCCCTGTATGGCAAAGATCAGTCCGAGGTTGGTCTGGTTAAAGTATGCCACAAACTGGGCAGCGAAGAATACGAGAACGATGTAGGTTCCGAGGGTTGACATGGATTTGCCCATGCCGTTAATCACATCGTAATTGCTTTTCAGTGTTTTCGCGGCGATCCCGTAAACGATACCCAGTGTGGCAGCGACCACAAAGATAATGGCCACTATGCCGCTCATAAATGGAGATCTGAGGAGGTCGCCCGTTTCGGGATCCCGCATAAAGCCGGAGCCGGGGATGGATGAAAAGATGCCGCCTTCCATCGGGATGGCGCTCCAGACCAGCAGCAGGGCAATAACGATAAGTGTCCAGAAAGTTGCCCGCAGCCCTCTTTTCTCGTTGGCGGTAAGTTGTTTGATCTCTTCAGGCTTTGCATCGCCCTTGTATTCGCCCAACCTGGGCACAACGACCTTTTCGGTGACCCAGGTACCGATATAGGCAATAAAAAAGGTAGAGACAAACATGAAGTAGTAGTTTGCCGTGGGGTTTACGTTATATATTGGGTCGATGATGCGTGCAGCCTCTTCCGACAGCCCGGCAAGCAGGGGATCGATGGTCCCGAGCAGCAGGTTGGCCGAATACCCGCCTGATACACCGGCAAAAGCTGCTGCAATGCCTGCAATGGGGTTACGTCCCACCGCCAGGAATATCATCCCCCCCAGGGGAACCAAAACCACATAGCCAACCTCGCTGGCAGTGTTTGAAAGAATGCCGGCAAATACAATGGCGAAGGTCAGCAGCTTTTTGGGTGCCGACAGCACAAGCAGCCTGAGGCTGGTGGACATCAGCCCGCTCGACTCGGCGACGCCGATACCCAGCAGGGCCACCAGCACTGTGCCCAGGGGTGCAAAAGAAGTGAAATTCACTACCATCCCGGTCATGATCATGTGCAGGCCTTCGCGGCTCATCAGGTTGAAGGCATGTACCCTCTCCCCCGTCCCCGGGTGAACGGCCGAAACATCTAACCATGCAGCTATGCCGCTTATAATAATGATGGCAAAGGCAAACATGGCAAACAGTGTGGCAGGATGAGGAAGCTTGTTGCCAACCCTTTCAATGGCACCAAGCATACGGTTTACAGCTCCTATATTCGAATTTCCCATATAAACAGAGTATAATGATTGACTTATAAATGAGGCCAAAAATAATGAAAATCACAGATAAAATATGCCCTGATGCAGCTGTTTTTGTTCCAGCCTTTTTTCCACCAGTGCGATCAGCCTGTCAGAACGGACACCTTCCCATCTTTTGCCAACGTTGAATGCCGGAGGCACCTCCCCTGCAAATCGCTCTATGGCAATATCAGGGCGTAAACGGGCAATGAACCCGGTGACGAAATCCACGTATTCGTCGAGGTCAAAAAGCTTGAAGTCACCGGGATTTTCGGCATACTCCCTTTCCATAGGAGTGCCTTTAACGATCTGCAGCTGATGAAACTTTATGGTGTGTATTGGCAACCTGTTGATCTTGTGAACCTGGTCCAGCATCTGGCTACGGCTCTCCCCGGGCAGGCCAAACACAAGGTGTGCACCCGTGGTGATGCCTCTTTCCGCCGTCATACCGATGGCTTTCACTGAATCCTTGTAATCGTGCCCCCTGTTGATGCGCTTCAAAGTAGCATCATAACACGACTCCAGGCCGTATTCAACCTTTATGTAATGATCTTTGGCCAGCGAAGCAATGTAATCGAGCTTTTCGCTGTCAACACAGTCGGGGCGGGTGCCGATCACCATACCCGAAATATCAGGATGGGCAAGAGCCTCGGAATAAATATCTTTAAGCTTGTCAAGAGGTGCCCATGTGTTGGAAAAGGACTGAAGGTAAGCTACAAAAAGGGCAGCCCTGGGGTATCGCCTCCTTACAAAAGCCAATCCTTTGTTTATCTGGTCTGTAATACTCATTTCGGGGTGGCAATAAGAAGGGCTGAATGCTGCATTATCACAGAACGTACACCCGCCCACTCCTACCGTACCGTCGCGGTTCGGACAGCTAAACCCGGCATTAACGCTGATCTTCTGAATTCTTGAGCCATAACGCTCCCGCATTGCATCAGTATATGAATGAAAACGGCGACTGTTTCCCCATCTATACATTTTGTTTCCTTATTAATCAGCATTGAATGCCATCAGAGGCATTATGCAAAGAAACAAAAATAACGTGTGGTGGGATTGCTTTTTTCCGGGTTCAGCATCCGGGGTTCACCCTGAACCTCTGATCCGCTTTACTATACTATGATTTGATCCATAAAGGAATTGCACGAGCAACATCCGGTCTCCAGGTTCACCTTATTCAGCCCGGGCACCTGACCGGCTGAAACAGCCAAGCGGCTTGAGCAGCGCACATTGCAGGGGCAGTTTTGTGCTTGGAGATATTATCCTTATCTTTGCCCGACAAAATCCACGGTTACAATCACATGCACTTATTAGACATTTCGGTGTTCGCCTTGTATATGATGGGGGTGATAGGTATTGGCATTTACTTCCTCATTCGTAACAAGGGTGTTGACGATTTTTATGTAGGAGGGCGAAAGATTGGGAGCGTGCACGTGGGCCTGTCGGTGGTTGCCACTGACGTGGGCGGCGGTTTTTCCATCGGATTGGGCGGGCTGGGTTTTGTGATGGGCCTTGCCGGGTCCTGGATGTTGTTTACAGGGCTGGTAGGCGCATGGCTAAGCGCAGTGCTACTCATCCCAAGGGTCAAAAAACTGGAGGCCACCAAAAAGTTCTACACCTTTCCACAGTTTTTGGGAAGTTTTTACACACCTCGCGTTGCCATGCTCGCCGGAATCATTTCGGCGATCGGATACCTGGGTTTCACCAGCTCACAGGTCCTTGCCGGTGCAATACTTGCCGAGGCGACCTTCACCCCGATGCTCGACAGGCAGACAGCCCTGATCATCATGGGCATCATTGTGATTGTTTATACAGCCATGGGAGGTATCAAGGCGGTGATCTACACCGACACCATCCAGTGGATCATCCTTATGTCGGGACTGATCTTTATCGGGATCCCGGTTGCGTATTTCAGCGTGGGAGGTATGACGGGCATCCGCGAAGTGCTGCCGCCCGAGTATTTCAGCCTGGCCAACATCAGCTGGCAACAGATCCTGAACTGGGCTGTCACCATTATCCCCATATGGTTTGTAGGGATGACGCTTTACCAGAGAATATACGCCTCACGAGACCGGAAACAGGCGCAACGTGCATGGTATATAGCAGGGCTGTTTGAATGGCCTGTGATGGCATTTATGGGAGTCTTGCTGGGTTTGTTCGCAAGGGTTGCCATCGCGCAGGGAATGTTTGAATATTTAGGGTTCACCAGTGCTGCAGATATCGACAGCGAACAGGGCCTTCCCCTGCTGCTGCGCACCGTATTGCCGGTCGGACTGATGGGACTCATGATGGCGGCCTATTTCTCTGCCATTATGTCAACAGCCGACAGCTGCCTGATGGCTTCGAGCGGGAATTTCCTTACCGATATCCTTACCAGATGGTTCAAAGTGCCGGAAGGGAGAAAGGCCTTCCTGCTCGTCTCACAGGGACTTACCCTTGTACTGGGGGTCATAGCACTGCTCCTGGCTTCGGTAATGCCCAGTGTCCTCGACCTGATGCTGCACTCCTATGCCTTTATGGTCTCCGGACTATTCATACCTGTAATAGCAGCCCTGTTTCTGAAAAAGGCACACTCAACAGCTGCATTCTGGTCCATGATCCTGGGAGGAGGAACCACATTTACCCTTATTGCAGGGGAATGGAGCCTGCCCCTGGGGCTTGATCCGAACATATTTGGCATCACTATTGCATTAGTGTCATTTACATTGATTAACTTTAGCATTAACTTACAAAACAAAAAATAATATGGAATACACATTTTACACTCCATCCGATCCTGTTTCGGAAGAAACCAAAAAAGAGATCGCAGACTTTCTCTATGAACACCTTGATCAGTTTGGTGACGAGCACAAGTCTATTATGAACTGCATAAACTTTGCCCTCGACGACAAGGAGAAGTTTGGAGGCTTCATCCTGGTAGCCCGGGAGGACGGCAGGGTTGCCGGAGCCGTGATCATCAACAAAACCGGCATGGAAGGATATATTCCGGAAAACATCCTCGTCTATATTGCAGTGCATAAGGATTACCGCGGAAAAGGACTGGGCAAGGAGCTTATGCTAAAAACATTCGAAAAGGCAGAAGGCGATATTAAGTTGCATGTTGAACCGGAAAATCCGGCCCGCTTTCTCTACGAGAAACTGGGATTCACAAGCAAGTACCTCGAAATGCGGTGGACCCGCTAAATCACATCAACCATGGCAGAAATAGCAATCAGCCGGAAGAAGCTGGAGCACAATTACAAGTTTCTCGAAAGGCTGTTCGACAAACATAATATCCAATGGGGTATTGTGACCAAACTTCTTTGCGGCAACCCGATGTATCTCAAAGAAATTATTGGTCTGGGGGCCAGGGAGTTAATGGACTCAAGAATATCCAACCTGCGTACCATCAAACGCATCGACCCGGATGTAAAAACCATCTATATTAAACCCCCGCCGCGGCGCAGCATCAAAAGCGTGGTAAAATACGCCGATGTAAGCATGAATTCTGACCTCGAGACCATGAAGCTCATTTCAAAAGAGGCCCAGAAGCAGGACAAGGTCCACCAGGTCATTATCATGGTCGAGATGGGTGAGCTGCGCGAGGGCGTAATGGGTGATGAACTTGTCGATTTCTATGCGAAGGTTTTCGATCTTCCCAATATCGAGATCCTGGGATTCGGTACAAACCTCAACTGTTTGTACGGTGTGATGCCCTCCCGCGACAAGCTCATCCAGCTGAGCCTTTACAAGCAAATTGTAGAGGTAAAGTTTAACCGGAAGATCCAGCTGCTTTCGGGCGGAACATCCGTGACTATCCCGATGCTGGCCAAGAAGCAGGTGCCGCCCGGCCTCAACCACTTCCGCGTAGGGGAAACCCTTTATTTCGGAGCAAACCTGTGGACAGGAAAAACCATTAAAGGCATGAGGGATGATGTCATCACGTTCAAGTCCGAGATCATCGAGCTGATCGAAAAGCCCATAGTGCCGGAAGGCACCCTGCAGGAAAATCCATCCGGAGAATCATTTGAAATCAATGCAGAAGACTACGGCAAGACATCCTGGCGGGCACTGCTCGATGTAGGCTTGCTTGACATCAGCCCCGACTTCCTGATTCCGATCGACACAGATATGGAAATGGCAGGAGCAAGCTCCGACATCCTGGTAATCGATCTGGGTAAAAATCCACGAAAGTACCAGGTGGGCGACTTTATAAAATTCAAACTGAAGTATATGGGAGCATTGCGGCTGTTTAACTCCGATTACATTATTAAGCGGCTTGAAGATTGACCCCCGGCAACTGCGCAAAGCAGGCAATGCGAAATGAAACAGGACGGCCGGGTTTACCTGAACCTGTCAGCAGCCAGCACCAGGTTTTCATCCTTGCGTATGGCACGATTGGCCAACAGGATAAATATCAGTGAGGCGATGGGGAAAAAGATGCCGGGCCCATAGGTAACGGTATAATCGGGTAGCTGTTTGCTGATGTGGTCGATCATAAAAAAGCTCACCAGGATCATGGCAGCGTGAACAAGCATATTAAACTTGCCCAGTTTGATCTGCAACAACCTTCGCTTATAATAGAACGAGGTAAGCACGGTGATCAGCATTACGGTGAAAAACAACACCACAAGCAAGAAAGCCATCCATCGCCCGGTGATGCCTTCAAATGTATCGAAAAACACGGAATACTTTGAAAGCTGCAGTGACATATAAGGATCTTCAGGAACAAGGTTTGCAAGAGGCAACATCACAAAAAGGATGGCAAATACGAACACAAGGAAAAGATAAACTGTCTGAATGCGCTGGAACATATGGCTTTTGCTTTGGTTTTTTAAAAAATTAATAATTTCTGATCAATTCATGCAATAATACCCTGCAAAAATACGTAAAATGCAGGAACAATTTATGATAATCAGGCGAATACCGGTATAAAAATTTTTTTGTTTATTAAGAAAAATGTATATTTGCACCGATTCCTGCTGATTCAACTTTTTCTTTGAAACATACCAGCTTAAAAATTTTTATCGTCCAGTGACAGAGCGAATGCTACCGCGGAGTTGTTGATTCTATTATGATAACCAGAGGGCGAAACATAGCCCTGTTATTATCTCAGCTCAATACTGTTTTCAAAAAACAATCTTTCATATCAGACCTCTAATTATAAACATTTCATGTACGACATTGTAGAATTGAATAGCAAGCTTCTTGCCGATCTTAAAGATATTGCAAGAAGTTTGGATATTAAAAAAGTGGATTCTTACAAAAAACAGGATCTCATTTATAAAATTTTGGATGCTCAGGCTTTAAATCCGCCGGAGGTGAAAGAGCCCAGGCAGGAGAAAAAGCCAGACAGGAAGCCGGGGAGGCCCCGTAAACGCATTCCTGCCGGTTCCTCATCCGAACAAAGCGCAAAGGCTAAGTCTGAAGCTTCGGTTCAGGCACAGAAGCAGCATGAGCAGCGCCAGAAAGATCAGCAAAAAGATCAGCAGAAGGATCAGCAGAAGGATCAGCAGAAGGACCAGCAGAAGGACCAGCAGAAGGACCAGCAGAAGTCCGGGCCCAAAGAGGTAAAACCTGAGGAGCAGAAAGACGCTGCAGGTAAGCCGGGCAGTGCACCTGAAACACAGCAGGAAAAGACAGCCCAGACATCTCAGAGAAGAAAGAGGGGCCGTCCCAGTAAAAAGGAGCAGCAAGCTGCACAGGCTGCAAAAGAACAAAGCCAGAAACAAAAGGATGCTGGAAAAGAGCAAGAGGCAGAAAAGGCGGCATCCAAAGGTTCCGGCGGAGAGAAAAAGGTAGGTCAAAAGACAGAACATGCCCCTGAAGAGCCGCGCGCTAAAGAGCGCCAGGAAGCAGTTGCAGAAACAGACAAGATGCCAGCTGCCGGCGAAGCCGATCAGATCGCAAAAGAAAAGGAAGTTGAGTCCTACCAGAAGCCCAAAGGTTATGACAGGCGCACCGGTGAGCCCGTATATGAGTTTGACGGCATCATTTCGGCTGAAGGTGTACTGGAGATCATGCCCGACGGATATGGTTTTCTGCGCTCTTCGGATTACAACTACCTGAACTCTCCCGATGACATCTATGTTTCTCAGAGCCAGATCAAGCTTTTCGGGTTAAAAACCGGCGACACCGTAGAAGGTGGCATCAGGCCCCCGAAAGAAAACGAAAAATATTTTCCGCTGATCAAGGTGGAAAAAATCAACGGCAGGATACCTGCAGAGGTTCGCGACCGCGTGCCTTTCGATTTTCTGACCCCCCTGTTTCCCGAAGAAAAATTCACGATCTCAGGGCACGCCGGTGAAACATTGTCTACCAGGATCATCGACATGTTTGCTCCCCTGGGCAAGGGTCAGCGCGGACTGATTGTAGCGCAGCCCAAGACAGGTAAAACCATCCTCTTGCAGGAGATCGCAAACGCCATCGCTGCAAACCACCCGGAAGTCTATCTTATCGTGCTTCTTATTGATGAGCGGCCGGAAGAGGTTACCGAGATGGCCCGTAACGTCAAGGGCGAAGTGATCTCATCCACCTTTGACGAGCCGGCCGAGCGCCACGTAAAGGTGTCGAACATTGTTCAGGAAAAAGCGAAAAGGATGGTGGAGTGCGGACACGACGTTGTCATATTGCTGGACAGTATCACAAGGCTTGCAAGGGCGTTCAACACAGTATCGCCCGCATCCGGGAAAGTGCTCTCCGGTGGGGTTGACGCCAACGCATTGCACAAACCAAAGCGTTTCTTCGGTGCTGCCCGCAACATCGAAAACGGCGGGTCGCTTTCCATTATCGCCACAGCACTGATCGACACCGGCTCCAAAATGGACGAAGTGATCTTTGAAGAGTTCAAGGGCACCGGCAACATGGAGTTGCAGCTCGACCGCAGGCTGTCAAACAAGCGGATCTTCCCCTCCATCGATATTGTGGCTTCAGGCACCAGGCGCGAGGACCTGCTTCTCCCGAAAGATATCATGAACCGGATCTGGGTGCTGCGTAAATTTATCGCCGACATGACCCCGATGGAAGCCATGGAGTTCCTGATGGAACGTATACGGCATACGCAGAACAACGAAGAGTTTTTGATGTCGATGAACGGATAAATGCGGTATTACCTCAGCCGTCGCTTTTTGAGCCGCAGCGAGTTAAGTACCACAACCACATCGGAAGCCGCCATGGCAAAAGCAGCCACAATGGGCGTCAGCAAGCCTGCCATGGCCAGAGGAATGGCAGAAACGTTGTAGAAAAAGGCCCAGAAAAGGTTCTCTTTGATGGTACGCCTGGTTGTCCGGGTAGTGCCAAAGGCTTTCTCAAGCAACGAAAGATCCCCTTTCAGCAAGACCACATCAGCAGATTTCACGGCAACCTGGGTGGCATCGCTCATGCTTATGCCAACATAGGCCTTCGCCAGCGCCGGGGCATCGTTGATGCCGTCACCAACCATCGCCACATGGCCTTCCTGCGAAAGCTTTTCTATGACATCAAGTTTCTGATCGGGCAACTGCTCAGCATACACCTCTTCAATACCCAGGCTGCCAGCGATAGCATCACAACGGAACTGCCTGTCACCGCTTAGCAATACCGTCTTTAACCCTTTCCTGTGCAAGGTCTGAATGACCTCAGCAGCCCCTTCTTTGATCTCATCCTCCAGGTCGAGCCATGCGATCAGCTGATCATTCATCAGGAGGTATACCTGGTGTGTGTCGTCTGTTGTAAGGTGGGATGCCACATTGTATGATCCGGCAACGTAGCGGTTCCCTTCTTTATCTGTAGCAGATATACCCAGCCCTTTCTCTTCCTCCACCTTGTCAAAGCGAATGGTGCCGGCCTTCCTGAATGCATCAGTGATAGCTTTAGCGATAGGATGGTTTGAGTGCTTTTCCATGCTGTAGAGCAAGCTGCGTATGCTATCCTCCGATTTTCCGAAACATTCAAGGCGGGTAACACGAAAGTTGCCAGTCGTGAGTGTTCCGGTTTTGTCAAAAACCACGGTGCTCACAGCAGTAAGCTTATCCACAACCGTTCCGCCCTTGATCAGAACCCCGCTTTTTGCAGACCTGCCAAGCCCAACCACCACCGCTGTCGGGATCGCCAGGCCCAAAGCACATGGACATGCGATCACAAGCACGGCGATACCGCGCATCAGGGAGTCACGAAAAAGCAGATCGGTACCAAAAAACCAGTAAGCAAGCGTTGCCAGAGCCAGGAACACTACCGCCGGGACGAACACCATGCTGATCTTGTCAGCAAGGTTCTGCAACCTGGGTTTGTCTTTCTGGGCATTCCGCACCATCTCTATGATCTGCGAAAGCACCGTATCCTTTCCAGTTGCTGTGGCTTTGATCCGAAGCGTGCCGGATAGCAGGATGGTCCCTCCAACAACCTTGTCTCCCTTCTCTTTATCCACAGGCACGCTCTCGCCGGATATCAGGCTTTCATCCACGTTGCCTGATCCCCAGTAGATCTCACCGTCAACCGGGATCTTGTCCCCGGTGTTCACCAGCACCCTGTCGCCCTCCTCAAGCAGGGAGGCATCCACTTCTTCTATGGTCTCCTGTCCTTCATACATCTCAGTGGTCAGTTTCCGGGCCGTGTTCTTTTGCAATCGAACCAGGTCGTCGATAGCCGAGGTGGTTTTCTTCACCGACTTGTATTCAAGCATGTTCCCCAGCAAAACAATCGAGATGATGCTGGCTGAGGTTTCATAAAACAGGTAGTCATGCCCAAGGCCGTAAATGGTGCCAATGAGGCTGTATACAAATGCTGCCGTGCTGCCCAGGAATATCAGGACATCCATGTTGGTAACTCCGGAGAGGAGACTTTTCCATGCACTGCGTCCAAAATGAAAAAAACCGACGATAAAGACCGGGATGGTCATGATGAGCTGAAAAATGTCATCGTGCAATATGGCAAAAGGCAAAAACATATGCAGGATAAGCGGAATGGTGAAGATGGCAGTGAACCAGAACTTCTTTTCGATAGGTGCCAACCCTTTTTTTTGCTTATCCCCGTTGTCGATCTCCTGCTGCACCTCGTAACCCAGGGATTCTATCCGCTTAACGGCCATCGGGAGACGGCTTTCGTCTGCCACGTCAAAGCGCACCTCGCCACTGGTAAAGTCGGCGTCGACATTATGAAAACCTTCCTTTTCCAAAGCCCGCTTTATACCAAGCGCGCAGTTTGTACAACTCATGCCTTCTACCTTATAGGCTACAGGCTTAAAAAACTGATCAGACATATCTTAAATCAATGATTATTGGGTTCAGAAACTTCTTACAAGAGTACAACAGTTTTATGGCGATGATGTTTGCCGGTTGGTTTTGGCAAAGTATCGCCGGATAATGGGCGTTGGATAATAATCCTGATTTTTGTTTACAAAAAGTGTAAACCTATTTCAGGACGAGACAGAGACAACTTACTGCCTACTGCCTACTTCTTACTTCTTACTTCTTACTTCTTACTTCTTACTTTATTTAATTACTGCCCCAATAAAGCAAATGAAACAGCAACACATGGAAACAACAACATAAACAGCTAAAGATACAATCACCGGGTAACAGTAACCGTGATCCGGCGGCTGCCGGCATGGTCGCGGAATTCGGCCAGGTAAATGCCCTGCCAGGTGCCAAGTTTCGGGCGTCCGTTTTTGATGGGGATGGTTAAGTCAATACCGGTAAGTGCCGCCTTGATGTGGGCCGGCATATCATCGTCACCTTCCATGGTGTGTGTATAATGAGGCATGCGCTCAGGCGCGATCTTGTCAAAACTGCTGTTCAGGTCCACCCGCACAGAAGGATCCGCATTCTCATTGATCAATAAACCTGCTGAAGTATGATGCAGAAAAATGTGCATGAGGCCAACATCTGGCAAGGAGTCAAGCTCATCCAAAATGTAATTCGTGATTAAATGAAAACCGCGTCTGAAAGCCGGAAGTTTAATCTCGTATTGGTTCATCTGTTTATATTTTTTCAACTAATTGGTTATCTGATATTTGTGTTTTCAGGAGGACTGCTGTTGGCTATTGGCTCTTGGCTTTTAGCCTTTGGCTCTCTTGCCAATAGCCAATAGCTAATAGCCAAAAGCCGACTTAGTCCAAAAGCCCCGGTTTGCAATGTTTTTCTGGATATTATCAATTAACCGGGAAAGATCAACCTGATTAGTTGCTGGCAAAACTAAGTAATCTCAGCGAATTAATCCTTAAGCAACTGCAAACAATTTAGCATCCCGCAGCTATCGCATATAGAACCCTCAAAATCATAAAAAACGTTAAAAATTTGCATTACGAAGATTTTCGTAATAAGTTTGCTACGAAAACAATCGTAGTTTATCAGATGCAATAAAAAACTGAAATTACATCTGACTGAAATTGTGCCGTAACCTTAAACCTTGTGATATTTGACATTGCAAACTGCCCCGTTCCGGCCTTTTGACTTTTTGACATTTCGACATTTTGACAGTTGCAACACAACCCCTAAACTTTTGACAAGAACATAAGCATCTCAATAACAATTAGTTGAAAAATTATAAACCCATGAAAACACAACAACCCACAACAAATGAACTCAGGATCCTTCAGGTTTTGTGGGATACAGGGCCTGCTTCAGTGAAGGCCGTACATGAAAAGCTTGGGCAGGAGAAGGACACGGGTTACACAACCACCCTGAAAACCATGCAGATCATGACTGAGAAGGGATTGCTTTCGCGCGATACGAGCCAGCGCAAGCACATCTACCGTGCGGAGGTGAGCCGGGAACAAGCACAGCGGCAGACCCTGGGAAAAATGGTTAATAATTTGTTTCAGGGTTCAACCAGCAAGCTTGTGATCGGTGCATTGGACAATAAGCCTTTGTCGAAGGACGAGCTGGATGAGATCAAAGCCTACCTTGAACAATTTGAATAGCTTTTGCCATGAACCTCATCGAGAACTTATCCCACCCCATAGTACACGCACTTTCCTGGTCGCTGATACACAGCATCTGGCAGATATCCCTTATCGTATTGCTCTGGAGGGTCATTCTGTATTTTGTATCCGGAAGCAGTGCTTTGTTTCGCTACAGGTTGTCTTTGCTTGCATTTTTTGCTGTCCCGGCAAGCTTTTTCTATACGTTTGCCCGGCAGTGGCAGACATACAGCAATGCCCGTCAGATAATATCGATAGAAACTGACACCGGAGCTGTTTTGCCTGCTGCTTATCATCAGCGCTTGTTTTTACTGGAGCAAGGGAGGCCTGCTTTCCTGGAAGGACTGGATGCCTTGAGCCCGGTAATTTTCTGGGTCTATGTAACGGGTATACTGATCGTTGCCTCCTTTTCCTTTTTTTCATACCGAAAAATATACCGTTTAAAAAAACATTCAACTCTCTTGCCTGAGAACTGGAGCCGGATTGTTTCGCAACTCGTACGGCGCACACAACTGTCCTCTTCCCTGCCTGTAAGGATGTCAGAACACATTGACATACCCCTTGTGGTTGGGTTCCTGAAGCCTGTGGTGCTGCTGCCCGCGGCCATGCTTTTCTCCATGACAACTGAACAGGTCGAGAGCATTGTTATGCACGAGCTGTATCACATACGGCGACGAGACCATGTTATCAACATGATTCAGCACCTGTTTGAGATCCTTTTCTTTTATCATCCGGCCATTTGGTGGATTGGCAAAAAGGTGAGAGAGGCAAGGGAAGAGTCTGTCGACGAATGGGTTGTCGGCCAGATTGCCCGTCCGGCCGATTATGCACAAGCGCTATTGCACATAGAACAAAGTCGTGCTGCCTCCATGCCGCAACCCATGGTAGCAGCCACGCAATCAAAAAATCATTTATTCACACGCATTAAACACATGATGACCATGAAAACAAGATCGCTGAACACAGGCCAGAAAATGGCCACCACGCTTGCTATTATCCTGGCTTTTGCCACAGTGGCATGGGTAAGGCCCTCTGCTCCGGACCAACCGGACCTTGCCAGCCCTGATAGCCATGCTTACAATCCTATGGAGCCCATTAACCTGGAACATTTTGCTGAGCAAGAGCAGGCTCCCGACTCTCCTCCACCGCCTCCTGCCTATCTTGCTTATGCCGAACCGGATCTGTCGTCAATGCCTTTTAAAGTGCATCTCGATGATGGGACACAGGTCGAATTTGAAGGCCTCAGCGAAAAAGACAAGGAAAAGATCATGAAAGCCATCGAAGAGGTAGGGATCGCATTGAAGCAAGTGCGCGAAGAAATTCTCAGGGAGATGGATTCTGAAGAATTTAAAGAGGAGATGCAGCAGGCCAGGGAAGAGATAAGGCAAGCCATGCAGGAGTTGAATGCAGTTGACTGGGATTCACTGATGTACGAGGTTGGCAAAGCTGTAAATACGGGCATGGAGGCATTTCATAAGGGAATGCAGTCATTTCATGAAGGCATGCAGATATTGCAAAAGGAATTGCAGGAAATGGGGCCGGCCCTGCAAGAAATGCTGAAAGAGCTGGAGGCAGAGATGCAGGAACTGGAAAAAGAGATGCAAGAGCCTGAATAGGAGATGAGGGAGCCGAAGCAGGAGCCGAAGCAGGAGCTGAAGGAAAAGGCGTCAGTTGCATAGCTGACTGGCGCCTTTTCTTTCTTTGCCCGACGGCTCAGGCCGGCTGAAACATATCGGTGCCGGCCATAGAGGCACTGATCTGCTCGTCCCGGACTTCAGCGTCTTTAATGTTTCCGGACAGGTATGCATCATAGGCCGACATGTCAAAATGGCCATGGCCGCAAAGGTTGAACAGAATGGTTTGGGAACGGCCTTCTTCCTTACAGCGCAGTGCTTCCCTGATTACCGTGGAGATGGCATGGGTTGCTTCAGGCGCCGGAATTATACCTTCGGCTTTAATGAAATCAAGCCCGGCTTTAAAACACTGGTCTTGTCTTTCAGCGACAGCCTCTATCAAACCATCTTTCAGCAGCTGGCTCACAAGCACACCAGCACCGTGATACCTTAAACCACCTGCATGGATCGGTGAGGGGATAAAGTCGTGGCCAAGGGTATACATTGGCAGCAAGGGAGTTTTACCAGCTGTATCACCAAAGTCATAACGAAACTCACCCCTGGTAAGTTTCGGGCAAGAGGTTGGCTCTACCGCTATGCAGCGAATGTTCATATTCTCTGCCAGGTTCATCCTTAGGAAAGGGAAAACAATTCCTGCAAAATTGCTGCCCCCTCCGAAAGGTGCCACGATCATGTCGGGCATGTCACCTGCTTTTTCCATTTGCACTATGGTTTCCTGCCCTATAATGGTTTGATGCAATAATACGTGATTCAGCACACTCCCCAGGGCATAATGCGTATCGGGTTCCAGGGATGCTCTCTCTATGGCTTCCGAGATGGCGATTCCGAGGCTACCTGTTGATTCGGGATTTTCCTTGAGGACTTTTCTCCCGAATTCCGTGCGATCAGATGGAGAGGGATACACCTGTGCGTCAAATGCGTTCATCATAACCTTTCGGTAAGGTTTATGATCGTAGCTGGCCCGAACCATGTATACCTCGCACTCCATTCCAAAGGCCTGGCAGGCATATGCCAGTGCGGTACCCCATTGGCCGGCACCTGTTTCGGTGGTGATCTTCTTTGTACCGGCAATCTTGTTGTAAAATGCCTGAGCCACAGCTGTATTGGGTTTATGTGAGCCGGCAGGACTTACGCCCTCATATTTGTAATAGATCTTTGCAGGGGTATCCAGCATCTTTTCCAGTCCTTTGGCCCGGAACAAAGGGGCAGGCCTCCATTTGGCATATATACGTCTGACTTCCCCGGGAATCTCTATATAACGCTCAGAAGATACTTCCTGCAGGATCAGATCCTTTGGGAACAATGGTTCCAAAAGTTCTGGTGTAATGGGTTCCCTGGTTGCCGGGTGAAGCGGGGGCATAGGTTTGTTCGGCATGTCAGCCATGATATTATAAAAATACCGGGGAATCTCCTGTTCTGTGAGTAATATTTTGTTTTCCATGGATAATAAAGATTTTGTGAAATGTGAATGAAAAGCTCCATTGACTCTCTGGCATACAGAAAAAGCACAAGGGATGCAACAATTAAAATAAATCAAGTGTCTTGGATGATCACGGAGCGGCACGCTCCCCAGGGGATTATATGTTATAGTGTGGCAGCCGGATAGGCTGGCCACCAGGCCCAGATATAAAGAATATGTATCCGGCTGATTATCATATAATCATTAATGAATTAGTTGCTATATGCAAATGTATGATTATTTTCTTTGTCTTGACAAAAAACTGAGATTTTTTTTAAAAAAAAGCCCCGGCATTATTGCCAGGGCTTTGATTTATAGTAACATACTGGTTTTTTCCGGCACTTAAGTCAGTGCCTGCGGCCCAATTGATATCAGTCGCCCAATGTAGCCACCATCACAGCCTTGATGGTGTGCAGGCGGTTCTCGGCCTGGTCAAAAACCACGCTGTGTTCTGATTCAAACACATCTTCAACCACCTCCATGCCGTCCAGGCCAAACTTCTGGTAAATTTCCTCGCCAATGGTGGTTTCCCGGTTGTGGAAGGCGGGCAGGCAGTGCAGGAATTTCACCTTGGGATTACCTGTTTTTTTGATTACATCCATGTTTACCTGGTAGGGCTTAAGCAATTCGATGCGCTCCTTCCATACCTCGTCGGGTTCACCCATGGATACCCAAACATCGGTATAAAGGAAGTCGACACCTTTAACGGCTTCTTCCACATCTTCGGTGATGGTGATCTTTGCCCCGGTTTCTTTTGCGATCTCACGGGCCTGGGCTACCAGGTCTTCGCTTGGTTGAACGCTTTTGGGTGCTGCGGCACGGAAATCCATACCCATTTTTGCAGCACCAATGAGCAATGAGTTACCCATGTTGTTGCGGGCATCGCCCAGGTAGCAGAAAGATATCTGGTGCAAGGGCTTGTCGCTATGCTCGATCATGGTCTGGAAGTCTGCCAGGATCTGTGTGGGATGAAATTCGTTGGTGAGGCCGTTCCATACCGGCACGCCGGAATACTCGGCCAGTTCTTCTACTGTTGTCTGGGCAAAGCCACGGTATTCGATGCCGTCGTACATGCGTCCAAGAACCCTGGCGGTATCCTTCATCGACTCTTTTTTGCCGATCTGGCTGCCAGTGGGGCCGAGGTAAGTAACCAGGGCACCCTGGTCGAAAGCTGCTACCTCGAAGGCGCAGCGCGTACGTGTGGATGCCTTCTCAAAGATCAGGGCGATGTTCTTGCCCTTCAATCGCTGCTGCTCATACCCGGCATACTTTGCCTTCTTGAGGTCTACAGACATCTCAAGCAAAAACTTGATCTCCTGTGGGGTGAAGTCCAGCAACTTCAAAAAACTTCTGTTTCTTAAATTAAAAGCCATGATTTGTCCTCCTTATGTTTTGTATTTAGGTTAAATGAGTTTTTCTCCATATGCGGGTCAGGGCAGGATAACCGTTCCGGCTCCTTCTTTACCCAATTCTTTTGCTTCCGTTATGATGGCGTCTGATCCTCCATTCTCTACAAACTCGATACAGGCACGTACTTTAGGCGCCATGCTGCCTTCGGTAAACTGCCCGGCGTCGAGATGCCCGGTGATCTCTTTCACCGTGATGTGTTCCAGTTTTTCCTGGTTGGGTTTGTTGAAGTTCACAAACACATTAGGCACGTCGGTAAGAATGCAAAACTCATCAGCTTTAATACGGTTTGCCAGCAGCGACGATGCCAGATCCTTATCGATTACAGCATCAATACCGATGATCTTGCCTTTCTCATCTATATAGGCAGGAATTCCGCCGCCTCCAACAGTGATCACGATATTGCCCTCGCGTGCAAGCTTTTCCACTGCCGGCCAGTTTGGTATGTCGACAGGCCTGGGAGATGCCACCACACGTCGCCAGCCGCGATCACGCGGATCTTTGTGAAACACCCAATCGTTTTCCTTAGCCAGCTTGTCGGCCTCTTCTTTTGAATAAAAGGGGCCGACAGGCTTTGTGGGATTTTGAAATGCAGGGTCTTCCTTGTCGACAACAACCTGGGTTACCAGCGTAACAATGTTGCGTTCGATGCCCTGTTCGGCAAGTACGTTTCGCAATTGCTGCTCAATCATAAAACCAATGGAACCCTGGGTTTCAGCAACACAAAAATCAATCGGTTGCTTGGGCAAGTCATAGATCTTGTTGCCGGCCTCGTGCTGCAAAAGCACATTCCCAACCTGTGGCCCGTTACCATGACCGATCACAAGATCGTACCCCCCTTTGATAAGGGGCACCAGGTGCTGACAGGTTTCGTACACATTTTGTTCCTGTTCATCAATCGTCCCTTTCTGACCACTTTGCAGAAGGGCATTACCTCCAAAAGCAATAACAGACAGTTTTTTCATAATAATAAGGTATTTAGAGTGAATGAAATGCTAAAAAAAAAGCCCTTGAAAATAACCTGTTGAGGATATTATAAGATATTTTCAAGACGAGCTGCACCGGTATGCAGCAAGCTTCCCAACTAATTTGGGATCGCAGACAAAGCCTGAAAAAATATCTTATAAACCGCCATAAAACAAGCCTTCAAGGGGTTTAAACCGATGATGTATGTATTGGAATGGAGGCAAAGATAATGTATTTGGCGAATATGCCTGGAAAAATCGATCACAAAAAGATGGCGACACGGGTCAAACAGCACTTAATAAGGTTTCGGTAAAAAAGAGAGATGAGCAAAACCCGTATTATTGAAAGCTCAGTCCGGGATCTTTTCCAAAACATAATGATCGCCCAGGTCGCCACTGAATGTATCGTCCTGATCTTCCATATGGACCAGGAAGTTTTCAGCTACCATGTATCTTGTGAAGCCATGGTCTCCTTCCAGGCGGATCACACCCCCGCTCTCCTCCCAGGAAAAATATCCTTCCGTATATTTAACCCGTTCTTCCTCATCTCCCAAATATTTCAAACGTTTTTCAAAACGGTACTCCTCAAAAAGCCAGATTGTAGTTTCTATACCCTCACAGGTGCCGCAGGGGAGAATTCCACGGTACATCCCGTGATAGTCCAGTGCTATCCTGGAGGTGTGCATGTCAATAACCGGTGTTGTATCCACGCCTTCCATAAACCCATCTCCACCGGTGTTTTCAGAATCGTTGCGTGACATGGTGCAGGAAATGAAAACAAATATCGTCAAAGTCACAATGTGCGGCAATCTCTTCATATCTCTTTTTTTTATTAACGAAGATAAGCTTATATTTGCGAAACCATCTTTTTCACGTTTCTTTTTTATAATGCAGTTTACTACCACTACCAACCGGTACGCTTCCCCGCGTGCAGCAATTACCCTGATCCTTGCTTTTCTCAGCCTGCCTCTTGCATGGGCCCTGATCCATGACCGCAACCCGGGTGTTCCGGTGAATCCCGTCACAATACCGGAATACGACACGGTGGCAGGTGTGATCATGTATTGGTACCCGGGCAGCAACCACGCCTATAACCAGATTGTAGCATCCGTTGTAAGCGGCATCCAGCCCGAAGCTACGGTTTTTATGCAAACAAACGGCCAGTACCACCAGAACAGCATGATCAACACCTTTAACGATTACAACGTGCCACTCAACAATGTCGTGTTTATTCCGGTGTATGGCGACAGGATCTGGATACGTGATCATGGCCCTTTCAGCATTTACGACAACGATTCACTGGCATTTGTGGGCTTTAACGACCTGGCCCCCAACCACGGCGACAAGGACCTTCCGGAACGCCTGGCTGATTATTGGAACATCAATTATTACGACTTCTCCCATATCATTTTTGACGGAGGAAACTACCTGATTGACAGCCATAGCAGGCTCTTTGCCACCGACAGGCTCTATACCAACAACCAGGGTGTCCCGCCGGAAACCATTGATTCCATCCTGAAAACCTATATGGCCATAGATACCATCATCACCTTTCAGGCGCTCAGCAATGACTACTGGGGACATCTTGACATGCAGGTCAAGCTCCTGAATGACACTACATTTGTGATCAGCAGTGTTGACGAATGGCATCCGGATCACCAGATACTGCAGGACAACCTGGCCATTCTCCAGTCACTTGAACATCCCGAAGGCAAAACTTACCAGATCGAAGAGATCCCAAAGGCCGACAACTGGAAGACCTATATCAACAGCCTTATTGTAAACGAAACGGTGCTGGTTCCCATTTACAGCAGCCAGAGCGACAGCTATGCCCTGCAGGTATACCAGGACCTGATGCCCGGGAAAAACGTGATTGGCATCGACTGCAATGCCATGATCCACTGGGAAGGAGCCATCCATTGCATCACCAACCAAATCCCCCCGTTTCATGCCCAAGCCGGCGATGATGATGAGAATGGAGGCGATGACAATGGGGATAATGGCGACGATGATAACGGGGATGATGATAATGGAGACAACGGGGAGGATGACAATGGAGATAACGGCGACGATGACAATGGGGATAATGAAGACGATGATAATGAAGACAACGGGGACGATGACAATGGGGATAATGACGACGATGATAATGGAGACAACGGGGAC
>PWRF01000026.1 GCA_003556325.1 Bacteroidales bacterium
AACCCGGCGGTACACGCCGAAGAACCACCCTTGCTTGACAGGGCGCTTTTCTTTGATGACCCTGAGATCAGCGGAGGACAGTTGTCGCCCGACGGACAGTTTCTCTCTTTTATGCGCCCCTACGAAGGGACACGAAACATATGGGTTAAGCCCATCGAGGCCCCTTTCGATGAGGCACTTCCTTTAACCGACCGCACCGACCGGCCCGTCATGGGGTATTTCTGGTCGCGCGATGGACGTTATATCCTTTTTGTGATGGACCAGGCTGGAGATGAGAATTACAATATATATGCGCTGGACCCCACGGATGCGAGCGAAGGCATGATCCCCGAAGCAAGGAACATCACCGACCTCGAAGGAGTCCGCGCCCAGATATCCCATATCGCCCGCAACGACCACGACATGATATTTGTGGGGCTCAATGAACGTGATCCCGCCTGGCACGATCTCTACTCGCTACGCATTTCAACCGGTGAGCTGAACCTTCTGCGTGAAAACACCAGGCGGTACACTTCCTGGATCTTCGACCGCAACGACCAACTTCGCCTGGCCAGCAGGTCGAGGGAGGATGGAGCAAACGAACTATGGAGGATGGACGATGATGGCGATGAAACCCTCATTTACGAATGGTCCATGCTGGAAACAGCCTACCCGTCGGGTTTCCTGCCCGGCAATTATGCCTTCTACCTGGTTACAAATAAAGGTGCAGACCGCGACAAGAGCAAACTCTATGTCATGGACATCAACACCCTGGAAAAAACCTTCGTGGAGAAAGATCCCGAAAACCGTGTCGACTTCGGAGGCCTCTGGCGGTCAGACCAGACAGGTGAAGTGATCGCTACCATCTATGTTGACGACAGGATGCGTATCTACTTCAAAGATGAAGAGGTTGAAAGACATTACCACCATATTCTGTCTGAACTGGACGAAGACATGCATATCTCGTTTGGATCAGGCACATCCGACGAACGTTTGTTCATGGTATCGGTCTATTCCGACACCCATCCTACCTCAGTGTACATTTACGATACGGACGACATGACCCTTCGCTACCAGTACACCCCCCGCGCAGCCTTACCATCAGAATACATGTCGCCCATGCTTGCCATCAGATACCCCTCATCCGACGGACTGGAGATACCGGCCTATCTTACCATGCCAAGGGGCTTTGGCGAGACCAGTTTGCCGGTGGTGGTTTTTCCCCACGGCGGTCCATGGGCGCGCGACTACTGGGGATTCAGTACCTGGGTGCAGTTCCTGGCCAACCGGGGGTATGCCGTGCTGCAACCCAACTTCAGGGGGAGCACCGGTTATGGTAAGGATTTCCTCAATGCAGGCAACTTCGAGTGGGGCGACCTGATGCAGGATGACATCACCTGGGGCGTTCAATACCTTGTCGAACAGGGCATTGCAGACCCTGAGAGGATCGCTATCTTTGGCATTTCCTATGGCGGCTACGCCACGCTGGCAGGCCTGGCCTTCACCCCCGACCTCTATGCTGCCGGAGTATCTTTCGTGGGCCCGTCCAACCTGATCACCCTCTTAAACTCTATACCCCCCTACTGGGAAGCCATGCGCAAAACCCTCCACGAGCGTATGGGCGATCCGTCGACCCCCGAAGGCGAAGCCGAACTGATACGGCAGTCGCCCCTGTTCTCAGCCGACCGGATCGCGGCACCACTTATGGTGGTGCAGGGACAGAACGACCCGCGGGTACTGAAAGCCGAAAGTGACCAGATCGTGGTTGCACTGCGCGACCGTGGCTTTCCGGTCACCTATCTGAACGCCCCCGACGAAGGGCACGGCTTCGCCCGTCCTGTGAACAACATGGCTTTTATCGCTGCCATGGAAGCCTTCCTTGCAGAACATGTTGGAGAGCGTTACCAGGAGGAAATGCCCGATGACGTGGCCAAACGCCTCGAAGAGATCACCGTGGATGTCAGCACAGTGACCCTGCCGGAAAAGATCAGCGAAGAAGAAGCCCGCCATGTATTTACACCGGTCCGCGGCCTTCCCGAAGGCAGGTTTACATACCGGGTGACTCTCGAAGCCATGGGACTGGATATGGAAACCATCGTGGTGATCGATCCCCGGGACGACAAGGTGCAGATCACCGAAATGAGCCAGACACCCATGGGAGAGGCAACCGACGTGATGACCCTGGTGGCGTCCACATTGCAGCCTGTTTCACGGCAGGTAAGCCAGGGGCAGGTTTCGATCGATGTCTCCTATGTGCAAGACAAGGTGGAAGGCATCTTACGCATGGACCAGCAGGAAATGCCGGTGCATGTCGCCCTGAAGGGTCCGCTGTTCGCCGAAGGGCCAGCCCAGGGAATACAGCTGGCCACCCTGCCCCTGAGCGACGGATATTCGGGCGTTTTCCGAAATGTGGACATGAACGCCATGTCCGAAAAACTGTTTCGCATGCACACCCACGCAGATCAACTGGATGACGGAACATCAACCTGGCGGATCGTCCTGACCCACGCCGATGGAAGCCCCGGAGGCCAGACCATCTGGGTTGACCAGGTTACCTACCAGGTGCTGAAATACGAAATAATGGTACCGGAACTGGGAGGGGCCACCATGAAAGGAAAACTGGTGACCGAATAGCATACGGGCATTTCTCCGGATACACGATTTGCCTTTCATAATCCATGCAATTACATGTATTCAGGGGCCCTGAAAGGAGCTTAGCAGTGCTGCCTGTGTTTCAAGCCAGCAACGGGAACGGCGGTCCGTTGCCTCCGTGACTGGCTTGCGTAGCAAGAAAATGATCCGGGTTTGTCTGTCTCAGAAGCCAATCAGGTTATAAAACTGCATTAGCCAGACAAGCGCAACCGCCCATAGCGTGTATATTCCCTGAACAATGAAAGATGGCAAAGGACGAAAACCGGCCACCCTGACACGCCATATCATCATAGCCAGAAGCCCCGCCGAAAGAATAGCCGTTACCCATAACCCCAGGCCGGTTAAAACATCCATGGCACGGTTGGGCTCGAAAAAGGATTGTGGCAGTTGATGCACCGGGTGTGGCTGTGCTGTGGCCATAAACAGTATAAGCGAAAGGAGAAAAGCCCCCGCGTGAACGCCCATTAACCGGTTTATGATAACGGTTTCGGCCGAAAAGCCCGGCACTTTGCTGCGCACTTTCTTCACCACAAGCCTTATGATCAGAAACAGCAAAACAGTGAAAGCCAAAAACAGGGAGGGGATAAAAATGAGGGCAGCAAAAGAGGCTGTTTCGTGCCTTCCCGCTTGTATGAACGTCATTGGACCATCGGCAATAAGC
Source organism: Bacteroidales bacterium (assembly GCA_003556325.1). GTDB lineage: Bacteria > Bacteroidota > Bacteroidia > Bacteroidales > UBA7960 > PUPG01. The sequence goes on from PWRF01000026.1 coordinate 3,293, forward strand.
ATGGGCCTGCCGTCGGGTGTTTCGCCCACTACCAGGTAATCGAGCGGCCCGAAGGGATAACTGCTTTTTTCTGACACCCGCCTGAAAACGCCGGGAACCAATTCTTTAAAAGTGTACTCTTCATCATAAAGAGAAAATTCGATTTCGCGTTCAGATACGGCGCGAAGCTGGAAGCTACCCATAACCAGGTTAAGCAGTTTGTCGGAACTGGTCACCATCATCCGGCTTTGCTGATAAAATCCTTCCAGTTGAGCCATCTCCATAACCAGCAGGGGCTCATAATCCCGTTCATCAACATCTTTTTGAGGGAAAAATGTATCCATGAATTTGTTCAGAATGCGGGCATGACCGGTATAGCTCCCACCACTGTAAGCAATAAACACGCCCAGTCCGGCTTCAGGGATCAGGTAGAATCCGGAATCAAAAATCGTGGTGCTGCCTCCGTGCCAGATGATGCGCTGTCCGTTTTTATACCACTCTAATAAACCGTGGGCCATCCCCGCAGTAAGGGGATGATAGCTGAAGCTGTTCGTATGCATTGTTTGCAGGGTGGAAGCATCCATAAACCGGCCGTACTCATTTTCCCCTCCGTTTAGTTGCGCATGCAGAAACAGCGCCATGTCACGGGCAGTAGTGCTGATTCCGCCGGCAGGTGCAGCCATGTGCTCAAAATGTCCTTCCAAAAAGGTGCCATCGACCCAGCGGTAGGCAGTTACAAGGTTTTCCTGTAAACCGGCAGGCAGCGGCTGACGGAAGCTGCTTGCCGTCATTCCCAACGGTTCGAATATATATTGCTCAACATACTCTTCAAAAGAAAGCCCTGTAACACACTCCACAATATAGCCGGTAAGTGAAGTTCCCCAGTTGGAATAAGCCATTACCTCACCGGGAGGAAAGATCCGCGCAGGAACTATGGCAAGAAGCTGCTCTCTCAACGCAGGCTGCGGGCTGAAGCTGAACAGGTTTTGTAATACGTCTTCGAATCCCGCCGTATGATTCAAAAGGTGCCGCAGGGTTATGGGTGCATCGTCGCCCCTGTAAAGTATTCTGTGATTAAAGTCAACATCCAGGTAGGTATTGATGTCTGTATCCAAATCCACCAGGCCTTTCTCGTAAAGTTGCATGATGGCAGTCCATGTAAATATTTTGGATACTGACCCGGTACGGAAAAGATGCCTGCGGGGATCTGTTGGTTCTCCGCTTTGCAAATCGCTTTGGCCGTATCCCTTCATATATGTCTCTCCGTTTGCTGTAACAACGGCCATCACAGCATTGGGGATACGGTTGGCATTCACGTAAGCATCCATATGTTCATGAATAAAACGGCCTATTTCGGATAATTCCGCATGGCTTACCCGGTTCTGACCGATCGCATCAACAGGCTGGGCATTGGCAAACAATGCAATGTTGATAAGGCTTAGAAAAACAAAAAGGCGGTTCATGTTCTTAAGATGTTTGTATGTTAAAAACCTGGCATAACAACGTCAATGCAACCATTCTGCAGACGCGACAAAAATAATAACAAACACATATCAAAAACACATGCACGGCCTGTATGGAAGAAAAAAAACACGAAAGCACAAAGAACCCAAAGCATACCAAACGCAAATACTTTGTCTCCCTCGTGCCTTTTTGTAATAAAACCGCATAAAAAAAACCCGGGCCATCAGGTATGACCCCAGGTTTTTATAAAAAATGTTCGCTACGATCAGCTTTCATGGTTATTCCCCAGATCTTCAATAGCAGCCTCCAGGTCTTCCAGGTCTTTCCTGTACGCGTATTTCTGCGACCAGCTTACCCATACAATCACCAGGGGCACCACCACAACCATCAGCAAAGCGGTGATGACCAGCATTCGGCCATCAAAGACAATCTGGTCAAAGCTCCCATGGGTCCTCAGCTGCCCGTAAAGCAGGCCCAGGATCAAGTAGCACGGAATGGCAAACTGGGTCCATATCCTTTCCATGCGCAACAGTTTTACTACCCAGTTATAGTAGTCGATGAGCATGCTTTTGGTATCCCTGGCCACATGAGGCTGGTTTTTGATCTTCAGATAATACCTCCGGGATGCCAGCAAACTGCTCCACATCAGCAGGATGCCGGCACCTACGACCATAAGGATCTGCGGTTCACCCAGGTGCATAACCGCCACAGCAAACAAGGCCAGCAAAAAGAAGAGGGTCCAGCCCATGCCAAGCTTTAGCTTTTTCCGGATTTGGGAAATAAGCATGGCACTGTCGGTTGACCTTCCGTAGTTTGTTTTTGGGGAAATGTCCCTGGTATTCATTTCCTGACTGATTTGTTTCCAGGCTTTTTCAAAGTTGTTCATGATGCAATTTTTTTTAGTGTTTCTGAAAGTTTGTTTTTTATCCGGTGGATTTTTATCCCCGCATTGTCTTTTGATATCCCTGTCATCTCACCAATCTCCTTATAGGTATACCCCTCCAGGTGTAGTGTGATGATCATCCGTTCCACCTTAGGCAAAGTCCTGATGGCAGCGATCAGTGCATGCCTGTCATCGCAGCTTTCGTAACTGTCATCAGCGTGCGGGGTCATGGTTTCATCCAGTTGGGAATGGGAATGTCGCGCGTCTTTCCTTCGGAATACCAATGCCGTATTCAGGCCTACCCTGTAGAGCCAGGTAGAGAACTTCGAGTCGTGCCGGAACGATGCATACGATTTCCAGCTCTGATAAAGGATCTCCTGGTAAAGGTCTTCCTGGTCTTCCCGGGTATCGGCATAAATCGCCACCACCTTGTGAATGATTCCGGCATTTTCACTGATCTGCGCTGAAAAGGCATCCCTGATTCTCTGATCCATGGCGTTTGATTTACTTGTTTTGCTATATTGGTAACGAAATTCAGGAAAAAATTACAAACAGCACATGGAAACATGAAGGAGATCATTTTCCAGCTGGAACAAGAGCCGGAATTGCCTCCAGAAAACAGCTTTTATAGAAAGAATTTGCAATCATACAGGTTAAGAAACCCGACGCTTCCAGTTCCTGTCGGAAACTGGAAAGTCTGTGCTGCGAAGAACCGGAAGCTTGTGATAGCAACTTTGAGGCCTTCTTTTAGTGAACGAACCACAAAAAACAGGCTGTCTTTGGATTTACTCGCCAAATCATTAAATTTATCTTTGGATTTATTGCCTATTGAAAGAGTTTTGTCTTTGGATTTGTGACAATATTCATATCTTTGTAATAAAATATTATCGTTATGATACCGAGGACTCTTTCTGAAGAACTGCGAAAATGGTCGCAGGATAAAGATCGTAAACCGCTTGTTTTGCGCGGTGCCAGGCAAGTTGGCAAAACCACTATCGTCAGGCAGTTTGCCAAAGAATTTGATCAATACATTGAGCTGAACCTGGAAAACCCGGAAGACTTGAAAATCTTCAACCAGGATTATTCTTTTAAGCAATTGCATGAAGCCATCTTTTTTTTAAAAGACGCCAATAAAAACGTCCCCCGTACACTGATATTTATTGATGAGATACAAAACTCGCCCAAAGCCGTAAACAAACTCAGATATTTTTATGAAGACGCCCCGGAACTTTTCGTTATTGCTGCCGGCTCGCTGCTTGAATCACTAATAGACAAAAAAATTTCCTTTCCTGTTGGCCGGGTTGATTTTTTGGCCGTGAGGCCTTGTTCGTTTCGGGAGTTTCTGCTTGCCGCCGACGAAGAAAAGTCAAAAGAGTTAATTGATTCTGCTGAAATACCTGAATATGCGCATGATAAACTCATGGAACTGTTCAGGAAATATACCATAATTGGTGGTATGCCGGAGGTTTTAACCAACTATGTAAAAAATCAGGATCTGAATGCCCTGCCAAAGATTTATGAGCGGCTTATCATTTCATACCAGGATGATGTTGAAAAGTATGCCGACACCCCGCTTAAGGAAAACATTTTGCGCCATATCATCGGTTCAGCTTTTCAGTATGCCGGGCAAAGGATTGCTTTCGATAAGTTTGGTGGTTCAAACTACCGTTCAAAGGAAATGGGTGAAGCATTCAGAACGCTTGAAAAAACAATGCTCCTCAAATTGGTTTATCCAATTACCCATGTAAAAATTCCGGCAGAAGAAAAGCACCGTCGCTCGCCAAAGCTCATCTTGCTTGATACCGGACTTGTTAACTACTCAGCCAGCACGCAAAAGCAACTCTTTATTTCCCCTCTCATTGATGAAGTTTACCAGGGAAAAATTGCTGAGCATGTTGTTGCCCAGGAATTAACAGCGCTGAATCACTCAGTTCGCACACGATTAAACTTCTGGGTCAGGGAAGAACGCAACTCACAAGCTGAAACTGATTATGTGTTGCCTTATGAAGATAAACTTATACCTGTTGAGGTGAAATACGGGGCCAGCGGACGTTTGCGTTCATTGCATATGTTTATGGATGCCGC
>PWRF01000277.1 GCA_003556325.1 Bacteroidales bacterium
CTGTCATACAGGTAGTTGAATTCAAAGCTTGAAAACCTCATGTTAAAATCCCGGTTGGAGGTAAAGAAGATGTATTCACCGCACTTGCTGAATACCGGGTTGCTCTCACTGTATTTGTCGCCGGTAAGCTGGGTGGCTTCGTGGCTTTCTATGTGATATACCCACACGGCACCCTGTCCGTTGCGGCTGCTTTTGGCATACGTGATCCATTGATTGTCGGGAGAAAAATCGTAATGGCGGATCTCTTCTGCTGTGGGCGTATCTATTTCGCGCAGTTCACCAGTTTCAACATCCAGCAATTGCAGCATCATACTTCTGTCGAAAAACACGAGGTAGCGGGAGTCGTGCGACCATTCCGGCTGGTATTTCCAGCCCTGGCTGCCTTCGGTGACCTGGCGGGGTTCTGCACCGTCTGTGTTCTCGAGCAGGTATACCTCGTACTCCCCGCTGCTGTCGTCGTAATAGGCGATCCAGCGGCCATCAGGCGACCATTGCGGGTACACGGCCCGTACACCCTGTGTCTGGGTGAGGTTGTAGGTGGTACCTTCACCGGCAGGCACTGAAAAAATATCGCCACGGGCATCAAAAAGCACCCTTTTCCCTGAAGGAGATATAGCGGCACTGTGTATGTTGTCTTTTACATTCTTCCGGTAGGGCAGGGTATTGGCAAAATCATACCTGATGTTCACTGTCAGCCTCTCAAGCTCTTCGGTTTCCATGTCGAGCTTATAGATATGGCCACCGCTTTCGTATACAAGCTGGCCGCCGGTGCCGCTGGGCCACATCACATCAAAATCATCATGAAATGTGATCTGTTCTACCTCTTCTGTGTTAATATCATAACGGTGGATGTTAAGCCACTTGTCGCGGTCGGAAGCAAAATAGATATGGTCGCCGTACCACACCGGTATATGATCGGTGCCTTTGAAGTCGGTGATCTCTGTGGATGTGTTTTCTTCCAGGTCGTAGATCCAGAGGTTCGATGCCCGCCCCCCTTTATAGCGTTTCCATGTGCGGAATTCGCGGTCTACATAGGCAAAGGCCATCTTGTCCCCTTCGGGTGATAGCACACCAAAACCACCGTGTGGAATGGGCAGCGGCTCTTCCAGCCCGCCTTCGATATCCACAAGGTAATATTTTCCCATGCGGTCGCCGTAAGGCGTACGATTGGAGCGGAACAATACCTTTCGGCTATCCGGGGTCCAGCCGAGCACCACGTTGTCGAAACCACCGCGCGGCGGCATAGGCCCTACGTCGTTATACCATGTGAGCTGCTTTGGTGTACCCCCATCGGCAGGCATCACATAAACCTGGCGCGTGCCGCTGTATTCAGCAGAAAAGGCTATCCACTGGCCATCAGGGGATAGCTTTGGGAACAACTCAAGCCCCTTATGGGAGGTCAGCTGCCGTGCCTCACCCCCCTCAGCACTTACGGTCCAGATATTGCCTGCATATACAAACACCACCTGGTCGCCACTGATGTCAGGATAACGCAAAAGCCGGGCATCTTCAACAGCCGCCAGGCTAAAACCAAAAAACAACAAAAAAAGTGTTGCCGTAAACTTCATAAATCTGTGTTGCATCATAATTATATTGATTAAAGGTTATAAATTGGCTTAAAAAATTTGGGGAAAATTACGCTTTTTTTTTCAAACGGCACAAAGGCAACTTCTTCATCCGGTCGGGGAAATAAATGTAACTTTGTAAAGTTATTATCTTAAACGGGCAGTAACTTTGAGAAACAACTGCCTCTTTTATCAGCTAAAGAGGCCTGGGCACCTTTGGCACATTGGCATCATGCCAGCAAACCTGCCTTAGGTGATCAGCATTTTAAATAACAGCAACGGATAGCAAATACAATATGAGTTTCCTTTTCCCCGGCTTTTTGTTTGCCTTACTGGCCATAAGCATTCCTATTATCATTCACCTTTTCCGTTTCAGGAGGTTCCGAACGGTATATTTCCCAAACATTGCCTTTTTGCAGCAGCTCAGCGAGGCTTCTGACAGGGAATCGCGGCTTAAGCAACTTCTTGTTTTGCTGGCACGTATCCTCGCCATTGCTTTCCTGGTAATGGCATTTGCCCGTCCTTACATCCCCTCAGATGACGAGGATATGACCGCCGAACACAATGCGGTGAGCGTGTACATCGACAACTCTTTCAGCATGAATGCCATGTCGGACCAGGGTCGCCTGCTGGATGAAGCCAGGGAGCGCGCACTGGAGATAGCACGGATGTACGGGCATGCCGATCGCTTTCTCCTTCTGACTAATGATTTCGAAGGCCGGCACCAGCGATTTGTGAGTCGTGAAGAATTTATTGACATGGTGGAACAGGTAGATGAATCTGCTATGACACGAAGCATTGCGGATGTTACAAGGCGAAAGGCAGAGTTGTTTGGCGACAACCCCGGCGGACGGCAGCAGGCATACTATCTGAGTGACTTTCAAAAAAGTACGTCTGACCTGGCCGGAATGCCGGAAACTATCACTCCTCCTTCTTTTTTCATCCCCCTGCAAACCCCGCAAGCCGATAACGTATATATCGACTCGCTATGGACGGAAAGCCCTGTAATTCTCTCCGGTCAAACCGTCAGCATGTTTGTCCGCATCCGGAATGATGGTACCCAGGACCTGGAGAACCAACCCCTGCGCCTCTATGTCGACAAAAGACAGCGCTCGGTGGTTTCTTATACCATTGGTCACGGCGAAGAAGAAACAATAGAGTTAAGCTGGTCGGCGGGCTCAGAACCTTTGCAGCAGGCATACCTTGAGATCAGGGACTACCCGGTAACCTTTGATGACAGGCTGTATTTCTCATACCAGGTCTCTTCCGAAATCCCGGTATTGGCTCTCGAGGGTGACGGAAGAAACCGGTACCTGCATGCTCTCTTTGGTGGCGATGACCTTTTCAGCTTCGACGCCGTTCCTGCATTGTCTGTGGATTATTCGCGTTTTCCTGACTACCAGACCATTGTGCTTGATGGATTCGACAGGATATCAGCTGGTCTGGCGTCAGAACTGCAAAGGTTTACCGAGGCAGGTGGCAGCCTGGTCGTTTTTCCCCGCCATGGAGCAAATCTCACCAGTTATAACGATTTTCTCCGCCTTCTTAATGCCGACACTTATGAGCGGCACGATACCACTTCCTTACGTGTTAGCTCCCTTAACGAGCTGCATTCTGTTTTTGATGATGTTTTTGAACACATACCCGAGCAAATCGACCTGCCAAGGGCCTCACAGTATTTCAGGATCAGCAGGCAATTCGGCAGTATGGGAGAAGATATCCTGCAGCTGCAAAACGGCCTTCCCTTCTTTGCATCGTATCCCGCAGGGGACGGCAAACTTTTCCTGTCAGCTGTGCCCCTTGACGATACATACAGTAATTTTCAGCGTCACTCGGTCTTTGTGCCGCTTATGGCAAACATAGCCCTGCAAAGTGGCTACATGCAGGATTTATATCATACCATTGGCACGGACAGGGCCGTTGTGACACCAAGGCGCACCAGCCAGGCAGACCAGGTGTTTTCCCTCAGAAAAGAAGGCTTTGAAGTGATCCCAGAACAACGCCGCCAGGGAAACCAGATACAGCTCTTTTTCCATGATCAGATCAGTGAAGCCGGAAACTACAGTCTTTATTTCGGAGATCAGCAGGCCGGCGGTGTTTCTTTTAACTATGACCGCCGCGAATCAAAACTCGAAGCCTATCAAAAAGATGAGCTTGAAGAGAAGCTTGCAGACCTGCAGGTGGAAGCCATTCAGGTGGTTGATGCTGCCGGCAAACCCCTTGACCAGGTGCTGAATGAAATGGCTATCGGACAACAACTCTGGCGCCTTTTTTTAATCCTTGCCCTCTTGTTTATCTTGTCGGAAGTACTTATTATCCGCTTCTGGAAATAGTTTGGTGATGCCCGGGGCTCTCTGTGGATTTATTTATAAATTTGCAGCAACCTGTGCTGTGGTGTTTTGAAGGCAGGATGTCTACAGCAGTTTCAGGTGGGGTAAGTTTTTTATAATACAGACCTGCCCCATACATACACCGGAAAAACATTTTGTCTGGTTGATAGTATGCATATAGATTCATGGGTTATATACTCTCATTCTCGTGCTGGTTTACAATAACTGATTATGATTGGCGAAGAAAATCTGGATAAAGAACTGAACTCTGGTTTCCCCGACGATGGGGGCGATGGAGAAGGATCGCCGGGGGGCGATGGTGGCAAGACGGCTCGTTTGTCGGGTATGTACCAGGATTGGTTTTTGGATTATGCATCTTATGTGATCCTGGAGAGGGCAGTTCCCGAGATCCGGGATGGATTGAAGCCTGTACAACGCCGCATCCTGCATGCCATGAGGGAACTGGATGATGGCCGCTACAACAAGGTGGCCAACATCATCGGTCATACCATGAAATATCATCCCCATGGAGATGCTTCCATAGGAGATGCTCTTGTGCAGCTGGGCCAGAAAGACCTGCTGATAGACACGCAGGGAAACTGGGGCAACATACTTACCGGCGACAGCTCTGCAGCACCACGTTACATAGAGGCCCGTCCTTCGAAGTTTGCACTCGAGGTGCTTTACAACCCCAAGACGACAACATGGAAGACAAGTTACGACGGAAGAAACAAGGAACCCCTCAGTCTGCCTGTGAAATTTCCGTTGTTGCTGGCACAGGGCGTTGAAGGAATTGCTGTGGGGCTGGCATCAAAGATATTACCTCATAATTTCAATGAACTCATCGATGCCTCTGTCGACTTCCTGAAAGGCAAAGAGCCGGATATACTGCCGGACTTTCAGTCTGGAGGGTTTGCTGATTTTTCGCGCTACAACGGAGGCCAGCGCGGAGGGAAAGTTCGTATCAGGGCTAAGATCAACATTCAGGACAAAAAGACCCTGGTGATAAGTGAGATCCCTTTCGGGACTACCACGGTGAGCCTTATGGACAGCATCGTTGCGGCCAATGACAAAGGAAAGATCAAAATAAAGAAGATTGAAGACAACACGGCAGAGCACGTAGAAATTGTGATCCACCTTGCATCCGGTATTTCTCCCGATCAGGCCATTGATGCACTGTATTTGTTCACCGACTGCGAAGTGGGCATATCTCCCAACTGTTGCGTTATTCAGGAAGGCAAACCCCGTTTTTTAGACGTAAACGAGGTGCTCAAAATATCGACCGGCAATACGGTCGGATTGCTGCGTAAAGAACTGGAAATAGAGAAGAATGAGCTTCTGGAGCGATTGCTGTACGCAAGCCTGGAAAAAATATTCATAGAAAACCGCATTTACCGGAAAATCGAGAGCTGCGAAACCTGGGAGTCTGTTATACGGACCATAGACAAAGGCCTGGATCCGTTTAAAGATCAGTTTTACAGGCAGATCAAAAGAGACGACATCATACATCTCACCGAGATAAGAATAAAAAGGATCTCAAAATACGACGGCTTCAAGGCCGATAAGGAGATCAAAAAACTGGAGGAGCGCCTTGTCAGGGTAGAGCACCATCTTGAAAACCTTGTGGAATATGCCATTGACTATTTCAGGGGAATAAAAAAGAAATTTGGTGCCGGAAGGGAGAGGAAGACAGAGATCAGGTTTTTTGACAGCATTGAGGCATCGCGTGTTGCGGTCGCCAATGCACGTTTATATGTGAACAGGGAAGAAGGTTTTGCCGGCACGGGCCTTAAAAAGGATGAGTTTGTTTGTGAATGTTCTGACCTGGATGATATTATTGTTTTTCGGGAAGATGGCACGTATCTCGTCACCAGGGTCACGGAGAAGTCTTACGTTGGTAAAAACATCATTCACATAGGTGTTTTCGAACGTAATGACGAGCGTACGATTTACAATGTGATCTACCGCGACGGACAGGGTGGGGCTGCTTACATGAAGCGTTTTGCTGTGAAAGGTGTCACCCGCGACAAGGAATACGACCTGACCAGGGGAAGTAAAGGCAGCAAGGTGCTTTATTTTAATTCCAACCCCAATGGAGAGGCCGAGGTGGTAACGGTATACCTGCGGCATAAGCCCAGATTGAAAAAGACCGTATTTGAGATGGATTTTAGTGAGCTGGCCATCAAAGGGCGGGGTGCAGCAGGTAACATCCTTACCAAACATGCGGTTCGCCGGATTGCGCTTAAAGACGAAGGGGTATCTACCCTGGGGGCTATCAGCATCTGGTTTGATGATACGGTTTTGCGCCTCAACTCCGACAACCGCGGAAAATACCTGGGTGACTTCAAAGGTGACGAGAAGATCCTTTCTGTATATTCGGCAGGGAACTACAGGGTTATGAACTTTGACCTTTCCAACCACTTCGAAGAAAATCCCCTGATTTTAGAAAAACTTAGCCCCGAAACTGTCATTACTGCCGTCTATTATGATGCAGAACAAGGCTTTCACTATATCAAGCGCTTTAAACCGGAATCCAACGGCAAAGTCCATACTTTTCTTGGTGATAACGGGGACAACAAGCTCATTCTTGTGACCACAGAAAAATTCCCGCGCGTTAAGATCCGCTACCCGGAAAGTGAACGGCGCCAGAAGACAGAAGAGGAAATCGACGTGCACGAGTTTATTGCTGTCAAGAGCATGCGTGCACGGGGCAAACGGCTTGCCAACACGGAAATTAAGCATGTTGAGTGGCTCGAGCCCCTTGTAAAGCCTGAGACCACGGAAGTGCAGGCCGAACCGCAGAAGTCAGACGAGTCCGAAGTTTCTCAGGAACAGCAGGCAGGACTTACACAAGATCAGCATGCAGAGGATGTAGCAGGTGGAGCAGATGAGGAAACTTCCGTTCACACGGAGCAAAAACGTGAAAAAGAAAGCAGCCCGGGAGATAAGCAAAAACAGATCAGGCTGGATCTGGATATTTAACCTGCTTAGTTTGAAGCAGCCTGAGGCGTTTGCGATACTGATGGCCCGCGTGTTTTCCCGGGTAAAAGAATATCAGATCAGGTCAGCCAGTGAGTCATTATATTTACATGCGTAAGAACCACAATACATGATCAGGGTCGGAATAAACGGATTTGGAAGGATAGGGAAGCTTGTTTTCAGGCTTATACATGATCGCGACGACATGGAGGTTGTGGCGGTTAATGATCCAATGATGATGAGGGCCCTGGTTCATTTGCTCAGATACGATACCGTTCACGGGGCATTTGGCTGCCAGGTGGAGGGGGATGAAGAGCGGGAGATGTTGCGTATTAACGGCCATGAGATCAGGAAGTATGCCCGTTTTCACCCTGAAAAGATCCCGTGGAGCATGCATGATGTCGATGTGGTGATTGAGTCATCCGGGGTCTTTCTGACCCGGGATGTTCTTGAGGCACATTTGCAGGAAGGCGTTGAGAAGGTCATCCTTTCCTGTCCGCCTAAAGAGCCCCTGGATAACATGGTGGTCATTGGCGTAAACGAAGATACGCTTGAGCCCCGGCACCGGGTTGTGAGCAATGCTTCCTGCACTACCAACTGCATTGCACCGCTGTTAAAGCTTTTTGACACAACCTGGAGTATAGACCGCGCCTTCATGAATACGGTTCATCCATATACCAACAGTCAGAATGTGATGGATGCCCCGCATACCGACCTGCGCCGGGCCAGGTGTGCCAATGAAAACATCATCCCTACCACCACCAGTGCCATAAAGGCCGTAAAGGACATCATGCCATCCATGAAGGATCGCTTTGATGGAATTGCCA